>NZ_JBVJGT010000033.1:3674-73622 GCF_055587185.1 Micromonospora sp. NPDC048040
GCGGAGGGGGAGATCCCAGTGGTGGGGGGGGGGGGGGGTGTTGGGGGGGGGGGGGGGGGTGTGGTGGGGGGGGGGGGGGGGGTTTTTTTCCCCCCCCCCCCCCCCCCCCCCCCACCCCGTGGGCGAACGGCTATCCCGCCGACCGCAGGACGAAACCCTCCAGCGTGGTGACGATCTCGGACCTGTTCTCGCGGTGGCGCAGGCAGTACTTGGTCGGGTACCAGCCGGCCGTCTGCCACGCCTGCGGCTGCTTGATCGGGAAGCAGCCGTCCGACACGGCGCCCGAGGCGAGCTTCTGGTACCAGTCCTGGGTGACCATGGGCTCGTAGAACGTCAGGCGTCCCGCGTAGGAGCCGTAGATGAAGGTGTGCGTGAAGGGCTGGCCGTTCAGCTCAGGCCCGTTCAGGTCGATCAGGTGGTTGCCCATACCCGGCTCGACGGCCCCGAAGTCGCTGTAGTCGGCAGGCATGTACTTCGCGGGGACGGGCTGGCGACCCACCTCCCAGTCGTCGCAGTTGACGAGCATCCCGCACGGCCCCGGGCGGATGGCCAGCCGCTCCTCGTTGGAGTTCATGTAGAAGTGCACGTCGAAGTGCGGGCGGTCGTAGATGTGTTCGGGCAGATGGCCGGCCGGGTTCCAGTTCATCAGGACGTACTGGAACGGTGTGTTCACCCGCGAGCGGAACTCGTCGCTGAGTCGCAGCGGATGCTCGTACCCGCCCGTGCACTCCGTGTGCTGGTCGGTCACGCCGTCGCCGTTGACGTCGTAGCACCACAGGCCCGCTGTCGGCGGGTGGCTCGGCAGACCGTCGAGCGCGTTCACGCCCATGACCAGGCCGATGGTGTGCGGCACCCCGTTGCGGGACTGCGAGAACGCACGGATCGTGCCGTTCCCCATCCTCGACGACTGCCCATAGGAGGCGCAGACCCCGAGGTACGAGGCGGTGCGGCGGACGAGGACGTCGGCGGCCTTCTTCGGCACCGTGGCGTTGAACTCGACGCCACTCTTCACGGTCGGTGCGACACAGACCGCCACCCGCGGACCGCGGGCCGAGACGGGATTCGGGGTGAGGGCGACGACGAGCGCGAGCGCAGCCAGCGCGGCCGCCGCCGCCACGGCGACGGTGCGGATTCTTCGACGGGGCATGACGCCTTCCTTCTTGGGAGATGAGGGACCAGGGACGCCCGGTTGCGGTCGGGCGCTGGGCGGACCACCGACGGTCCGCACGACGGGATCACTGAACGGTCTGTCCGGCCTCCGGGGGCATGCCGGGATGCCCCGCGCCGGTGGGCGGCACGGCCCGGAGCCGGACGACGAGGAGCGCCGCGACCGCGAGGAAGAGGACGAGGTTGATCAGGCTGGCGCCGTGCAGCGCCTGCGTGAACGCCTCCCGGGCGGAGTCGAGCAGTTCCGCCGCGACAGGTTGCGGCAGGGTGTCCGCGACGGCCGCGGCACCGACGATGCTCTCCCCCGCGGCCATGGCGGCCTCGGGCGGCACGGCCGACGGCACCTCGACCGCGGAACCGTAGACAGCCCCGGCGACGCTGCCGAGGATCGCGACGCCGAGCGCCACCCCGAGTTCCCCGCCCGTGGAGGACAACGAGCCGGCGGCTCCCGCCTTCTCCGGTGGCGTCGCGCCCATCAGCACGGCGTTGGCCAGCGTGGCGCTCGGGCTGCCACCCACGTACATGATGACCAGGCCGACGATCAGGGTCGCCAGGCCGCCGGAAACGCTGACCTGGGTGATGACCAGGGCACCGACCGCCGCGAGGACCATCCCGGCCGCGAGGACGTAGGCCGGCCGCACGGTACGGGCGACGGCCGGTCCGATGTTGCCGCCGACGATCATCGCGCCGGCCGGAATCAGCATCCAGAGCGCGACCTTGAGTGGAGACATTCCCTCCACCAGCTGCATGTAGAGGGTCGACACGAGGCCGGCCCCCGCGGTGATGAAGCCGAACGCGAGGCCGAGCAGCACGATCGTGCTCACTACCGGGTTGCGGAAGAGCCCGAGGTCCAGCATCGGGTGGGTGAGATGCCGCTGGCGGGCGACGAACATCAGCGCGAAGGCGAGCCCGACGATGACGGCGCCGATGGGCGTCGGCTGCCAACCGGCCCGTGCGATCTCCTTGAGCCCGTAGACGACCGGCAGGAGCGCGGCGAGCGAGAGCACCGCGCTGAGCGGATCGAGTCGCCCGGGGTGCGGGTTGCGGGCGCCCGGCAGCAGCCCTGGTCCGACCACCAGCAGCAGCGCCATGACGGGAACGCCCATCAGGAAGATCGAGCCCCACCAGAACGAGTCGAGCAGGAGGCCACCGACCACCGGGCCGAGGATCACGCCGAGCATGATGGAGGTCCCCCAGATGCCCATCGCGGCGCCCATCTGCATCGGGTTCGGAAAGAGCTGACTGATCAGGGCGAGCACGGAGGGCATCACCGTCGCCGCCGCGATCCCGAGCAGGGCGCGGGAGACCAGGAGCATCTCGATCGAGGTCGAATAGGCCGCGAGCAGTGATGCGACCATGAAGCCGGCGGCGCCACCGAGCAGCACGTTGCGGTGGCCGGTCCGGTCGCCGAGGGTCCCCATGAGGACCAGGAATCCGGCGATCATGAATCCGTAGATGTCGGTCACCCACAACTGCTGGGTGCTGTTGGCCCCGAGATCGGTGGCGAGCCGGGGCAGGGCGAGGATCAGGACGCTGATGTCCACCGTGGTGAGCAGGGTGGGCAGGCACAGCACGGCGAGCGCGAGCCATTCGCGGCGGCCCGCCCGGGGTCCCATGTCAACTGTCGTCACCTTGCTGTCCCTCCATCGATCGGTATCGCCTTTCGGACATGGACGTGTACGTGCGGTCGGACGGATGACGTCGCTCCGCGCGGGGCGGCCGGTAGCAGCACACCGCCGGTCAGGCTGCGGTCCGCAGCGACCGGAAGAAGGTCCGGACATCGCCGACCAGCAGCTCCGGCACCTCCATCGCCGGGAAGTGCCCGCCCCGGTCGAACTCGGTCCAGTGCGTGATGGTGGAGAAGTCCCGGTCGGCGAAGCGACGGATCGGGACGATGCAGTCCTCCGGGAAGACGGCCACGCCGAGCGGCACCGTCAGCGGCTGCTCGCGGTAGCCGGCCAGCATGTCCCCGTTCGGGTCCTCGGTCGCCTTGCGCTGCTGCTCGGTGATCTCGCAGTACAACTGGGCCGACGATCCCGCCGTGTTGGTCAGCCAGTAGATCATCACGTTGGTCAGCAGCAGGTCACGGTCGATCACGTCGTCGGGCAGCTCGGCGTCGGTCCACTCCTTGAACCGCTCGACGATCCAGGCCAGTTGGCCGGCCGGCGAGTCGTTCAGGGCGTAGGAGACCGTCTGCGGACGGGTCGAGAGCAGCTTTCGGTATCCGGAGCCGTCGGCGTCGAAGCGCGCCAGCCGGCCCAACCGGGCCATGTCCTGCTCGCTGAGGCCGTCCAGTTCTGCCGGATCACCGGAGGGGAACACGGTGAGCATGTTGCTGTGCACGCCGACGACGTGCTCGGGGTCGAGTCGACCCACCGCGAGGGAGATCGGTGAACCGAAGTCTCCGCCCTGGGCGCCGTAGCGCTCGTAGCCGAGGCGACGCATGAGCTCAACCCACGCCGCCGCGATGCGGTCGACGGTCCACCCGGCCGCGGGCAGCGGGCCGGAGAAGCCGAAGCCGGGAATCGACGGAATGACCAGGTGGAACGCGTCGGACCGGTCGCCGCCGTACGCGGCGGGATTGGTCAGCGGGCCCACCACGTCGAGGAACTCCGCCACCGAACCGGGCCACCCGTGAGTCATGATCAACGGCAGTGCGTCCGGCTCGGGCGAACGTACGTGCATGAAGTGCACGGTGGTGCCGTCGATGGACGTGGTGAACTGCGGCAGGCGGTTGAGCCGCGACTCGGCCTGGCGCCAGTCGTAACTGGTCAGCCAGTGGGCGACCAGTTCCTTGAGGTACGCCAACGGCACGCCGCGCGCCCAGCCCGTCTCCGGAAGGTCCGGCGACCACCGGGTCTGTGCCAGGCGACGGCGCAGGTCGTCGAGTTCGGTCTGCCGGATGTTGATCTGGAATGGCTGCACTTGTCCCTCTCCTCGTCAGTGGCGCCGATCAGCTCACCCGGAGCACGGCCCGGCGGTCACTCGTCACACGCCCCGGAACGACGCTCCGACAGCAACGAACCCGTCGATGCCGACCATGACCGTGGCACCAGGCCGACGGCCCGCGCATCTCCTGGAATGCGGCGCAGGCCGGTCACCTGGGACTTCAGCGGGGCCGCGGGAACGATCGCGGTCCGCCGGCGTCGGACCCCGAGACGTCCGGACCGCCGACACGACACCGCGACAGCCAGCGACGACGAGCGCACGCACAGAGATGCCGGCGTACGGCGGCAGTTGGAATCGTGAGCCGCGGCGTCATCGGCCCAGCCGATGGGCGCCCTCCCCCTGTCGAACACGAGGAGTGTGATTACCGGTGACCACGCCGAACATCCCTGCGCGGACCGCGAGAAGCCCCCTCTCGAGCCGGACGAGCCATTTCGTCCTGCCGAAGCAATGGGCGTCGATGCGCCGGGCCGAGCAACTCGAACGGGAAACCGGGAACCGGGTCATCCACCTGGAAAAGGGCGACTTCCAGGGCGAGGAGTTCCGCCCGGCACCACACATCCTCGAGGCCTGCGCCAAGGCGGTGCACGACGGGCACGTGCGCTACGTGCCCGGTCCCGGCCTACCGGAACTGCGGGACGCGATCGCGGAGGAGGCGACGCGTCGGGGACGCCCGACCGCCCGCGAGGAGGTCCTGGTCACCATGGGTGCCAAGCACGCGCTGACGCAGAGCCTGCTCACGCTGGTCGACAACGGCGACGAGGTCATCTTCCCCAACCCCGGCTATCCGCCGGACGAGTTCTGGATCACCTATGCCGGCGGGCGGGTGGTCTACGCCCCGCTGGTCGAACCGGACTTCCACTTCGACATCGATCAACTGGCCCGCCTGATGAACGGCCGCACCAAGGTTCTGATCATCAACACCCCGCAGCGACCCAACGGGATGACCGTCGACCGGTTGGCGGAGATCAGCGCGCTGTGTCAGCGGCACGACGTCATGGTGATCTCGGACGAGATCTTCAGCCACATGGTCTACCCGCCCGCCGAACATCGCACCATCGCCGCCGTCGACGGCATGGCGGAGCGGACGCTCCTGGTGGACACGTTCAGCAAGAGCTACATCATGACCGGCTTCCGGATCGGCTGGTGCGTGGCGAACCGGGACCTGATCACCGCCATGGACATCTTCCAGCAGAACTCGGTGACCAACGTACCCGCGTTCGTCCAGATCGCCGCCCTCGCGGCACTCACCGGGCCGCAGGACCACGTCATCGCCACCCGCGACCGCCTGCGGGCCAAGCGCGACCGGACGGTCGCGGCGCTCGACGCGATGCCCGGCATCAACTGCACGGCCCCCGACGGCTCCTTCTACGTCTTCCCGGACATCCGTGGCACCGGAATGACCGCCCAACAGTTCACCGACCACCTGATCGACCGGTACTCGGTGGGAGTGGTCGCGGGCACGGCGTTCGGCGACCGGGGCGAGGGGCACGTACGCATCACGTACGCCGTCCCGGACGACGTCCTCGAGGAGGGCCTGAGCCGGATCCGCCAGGCCGTCGAGAATCTCGGGTGACCGCATGGACATCGGTCGGATGTTGGCGTGGGGCGCGGCACGCCACCCCGAACAGCGGGCGGTGGGTGGACGGCGGCCGCTGACGTTCCGCCAGTGGGACGCGTACACCAACCAGCTCGCCCGCACGCTGGCGGACCTCGGCGTCCGGCGCGCCGACCGCGTCGTGCTCCACCTGGCCAACGGCACGGAACTGGCCAGTCTCTACCTGGCGGTGCAGAAGCTGGGGGCGGTGGCGGTGCCCCTGTCGACGCGGTTCGGCCCCGCGGAGATCGGGCACTGCCTGCAGGACTGCGCTCCCGTGCTGATCGTCACCGACGCCACCACCTCCGGTCAGTCCCGGGCCGCCCCGGTCGCCCTGCCCGACGCGCCGAGGCGGGTGTACGTCGGTGACCCGCGGGACGCGCCCGCCGGCGAGACCGCGTTGGCTCCGCTCGTCGGGGCGCAGCCGGACGGCCCGATACCCGTCACCGTCGACTCCGGTGACCTGAGCGTGCTGCTCTACACCTCGGGCACGACGGGACGGCCCAAGGGGGTTCCCCGTACGCACGCCGCCGAGCACGCGGCCACCGTGGCGCACGTGCTGCAGTCGGGGCACCGCAGCGGCGACGTCACGCTCGGAGTGATGCCGCTGTTCCACACGATGGGTGTCCGCACCCTCCTCGCCAGCCTCCTGGTCGGCGGCACCTGGGTACCGCAACGCCGGTTCGACGCCGACGAGTCGTCGGAACTCGTCGTGCGTGAGGGCGTCACCTCGCTGTACC
Organism: Micromonospora sp. NPDC048040; assembly: GCF_055587185.1. Taxonomy (NCBI): domain Bacteria; kingdom Bacillati; phylum Actinomycetota; class Actinomycetes; order Micromonosporales; family Micromonosporaceae; genus Micromonospora; species Micromonospora sp. NPDC048040. The sequence goes on from NZ_JBVJGT010000033.1 coordinate 10,125, forward strand.
TGGTGCCCACCATCTACTGGTCGCTGCTCAACACCGGTCGGATGCACGAGCTGACGTCACTGCGGCGGCTCGGGTACGCGGGGGCGCCCATGGCCCCTGACCTCGCGCGCCGCCTGGCCGGCACGGTCCGTCCGCGCACGTTCGTCAACCACTACGGCAGCACCGAGATCTACACGTTCACGGTCGAGCCCGATGTGGCGGCGCGGCCGGGCAGCGCGGGCCGCGCCGGGATGTTCTCCCGCGTGCGTGTCATCGCCAACCGGGCCGGTGCCGACGCCGAGGACGTGGTGGCTCCGGGCGAGCCGGGGCAGGTCATCGCGTCCATGGACTCCCCGGAGGCCTTCTCGGGCTACTGGGCACGGGGCGACGCCGACGAGGCGGCGATCCGCAACGGGTGGTACCACACCGGCGACCTGGCGATCCGCGACGAGCAGGGAAACCTGTGGTACCAGGGCCGCGTCGACGACATGATCATCTCGGGTGGCGAGAACATCTACCCCGCCGACATCGAGGCCGCGCTGGCCGCCTCCCCTGCCATCGGCGACAACGTCGTGGTGGGGCTGCCCGACGAGCGGTGGGGACAGGCGGTGACGGCATTCGTCGTACCCCGGGATGGGCTCGACCCCGAGAAAGCCGTCCGGGAGGTCCAGCACTTCATCCGGACCTCATCAGGCTTGCCGTCGCTGAAGCGCCCCAAGCGAGTTGTCGCCGTGGACCGGATTCCGCGCTCCCCGGTCGGCAAGATCCTGCGTCGGCAGCTCACCGACGGCGGGTACGACGCCCTCGCCGACACCGCGTCGGGCCCGCACCCATCCAAAGGACCGGAGGTGCCAGCACGATGAGTGTCCTCCCGATGCGCGCGGCGTCCCTCGCCGGCCTCGCCGGCCGCACGGTGATCGTGACCGGCGCGGCCGCCGAGATCGGCAGCGCGTACGTGCGGGCGTTCACCGCGACCGGCGCGAACGTCGTGGCCGTCGACCTGCTGCGGTCCGCCCGGCAGGCGCTCGCCATGACCCGGGCCGCGACGCGCGACGGTCCCGGCCGCGCGGTCTTCGCCCCCGCCGACGTCGCCTCCGAGTCCGACTGGCGGCTCGTGGTGGAACGGACCGTCGCCGAATTCGGCGCCCTGGACGTGCTCGTCAACAACGCGGCCGTCTATCGGAAGATCGGCGAGAAGCGCCCTCTGACCGACCTCGTCGTCGAGGATTGGGACGACGTCTTCGCGGTCAACGTCCGGGGCACCTGGTTGGGAATCCGAGCCGTGGCGCCGACCATGACGGATTTCGGCGGCGGCAGCATCGTCAACGTGTCCTCCGTGGTCGGGCGGATCGGCGCGGTCGGATTCGCCCACTACGTCGCCTCCAAGGCAGCGGTGGAGGGGCTGACCCGTGCCGCGGCCCGGGAACTCGGCGGACAGCACATCAGGGTCAACGCCATCGCCCCCGGCCTGGTCGACAACGACGCCAGCAGGTCACTGAACACCGAGTCGTACCTCACCGCGTCGGCCCGGGCGCGCTCCCTGCCCAGACAGATGCAGGCCAACGACCTCGTCGGCCCGCTGCTCTGGCTGGCCTCGCCGGCCTCGGCGTTCGTGACCGGACAAACCGTCATCGTCGACGGCGGGCAGGTCTTCTCGTGAACCCCGACATTCCGTCGCCCGCCGAGCCGGACGCGTACGTGCGACCGGTGGATCCGACGACCCTCGCGCCGCTGACGCCGCTTGCGGTCACGACCCGCGCCGAACTGGACGAGGCGGCGGCGCAGGCACACGGGGCGCTACGCAGCCCGTGGGCGCTCGACGCACGACGCCGGGCCGCCACACTCCATCAGTGGGGCGAGGCGCTCGCCGCGCACGCGACCGAACTGGCCGACGCGCTGGTGACCGAGACAGGCAAGACCAGGTCCGAGGCCCATCAGGAGATCCGTGCCTGCGTCGACGCGTTGACCTACAACGCCGGACTCGCCCGACACCTCGGCGGCATCGCCGGCACGCTGCCCGACGGCACGGTCGCGCACGTCGTCCGGGAACCGGTCGGGGTGACCACGTTCATCGTGCCGTGGAACTGGCCGATGCTGCTGCTCATCCGGGACCTGGCACCGGCGCTGGCCGCCGGCGTCACCGCGCTGGTCAAGCCGGCGCCGCAGACCAGCCTCGTCACCGGCCGGGTGCTGGCGCTCGGCCGCGAGGCCGGGCTCCCCGCCGACGTCGCGCACCTCGTCGTCGGCGGTCCCGCCGTCGGTCGGGCCAGCGTCGCACACCCCCTGGTGCGGGCAGTCGCGTTCACCGGCTCGACCCGGGTCGGTACGGAGATCCTGCGCTCCGCAGGCGACGGAATGAAGCGCCACCTGCTCGAACTCGGCGGGAAGGCGGCCACCGTCATCTGCGCCGACGCCGATCTGGAGGCGGCGATCGCCGCAGTCGTCAAAGCGGTCGTGGTGACCTGCGGGCAGATGTGCATGGCCTGCACCCGCGTCCTGGTGGCCCGCCCGATCCACCAGGACGTGCTGCAGGCCGTCACCGCCGGTCTCGACGGCGTCCGCGTCGGTCACCCGGGCGACCCCGCGACGGAGATGGGTCCGCTGGTGTCCCCGGCCGCCGGAGACCGAATGGCGGCGACACTGGCCGACGCCGCCGCACGGCACGGTGTGCACGGCGGCCAGCGCGTCCACCTCGACGCTCTGGCGGGGCACTTCGTCCGGCCGGCCGTCGTCACGGGGGCGACACCGGACTCGCCGGTCGTCCAGCGGGAACTGTTCGCCCCGGTGGTGACCGTCGAGCCGTTCGACGACGAGACGGAGGCGGTGCGGCGGGCCAACGCCACACCGTACGGCCTCGCGATGAGCGTGTGGACCAGGGACCTCGACCGCGCGTGGCGCATCGCCCGTCGCCTCGAGGCCGGCACCGTCTGGGTCAACGGGTACAACCACTCGTACCCGGAGACACCCAGCGGAGGCTTCAAGTCCTCGGGAATCGGCCGCACCCGCGGAACCGTCGGGCTGGAACAGTTCACCGAGCTCAAGCACATCCACTTCACCGTCCACGCTCCTGGTGGCCGACCGTGACCATCCCCGCCCCGTCGACCGGTACGCCACCGGGCTGGCCCGCGGCGCAGAACCTACGGTCATGGCTGACGAAGCTCGATGCGAACGGCCGCCTCGGCCGGGTACGGTCGCTGGTGGACCCGGACCAGGAGGTCTCGGCCGTGTTGGAGCGCCTCGACGGGCGGCGGTCGGTGCTCTTCCTCGACGTGGCCGGTGCCTCGTTCCCCCTCGCCGGAAACCTCGTCCGCAGCCGTGCCGACCTCGCCGAGGCGATGGACTGCCTCCCCCACGAGACGACCACCCGCTACCTCGACGCACTGACCGCACCACGGCCCTGCGCGCCGGTGCCCGACACCGCCGCGGCAGTGCTCACCCACCGCTTCGACGGCGACGCGCTGCTGTCCCGGCTTCCCCTCACCGTGCAGCACGAACACGACGGTGGCCGCTACCTGACCTCGGCGATCCTCGTCGTCAGAGATCCGGCGACCGGAAAGACGAACCTGTCGATCAACCGCATGCTGGCCGTCGGCGAACGGACCCTCCGGACACTCGTCCTGCCGGGACGCCTGCGCCGGATCCTGACCGCGACGGAACGCCGCGGGCTCGACCTCGACGTGGCGATCGTGGTGGGCGTCGATCCCCTGCTGGCCCTCGCCAGCCAGGCCCCGGCGGCGGACCGCGCCTTGGACGACCTCGAGGTGGCCAGCGCGCTACGCACGACACCGCTTCCGGTCGTCGCCTGCCCGACCAGCGGTCTGCCGGTGCCGGCCGACGCTGAATTCGTCCTCGCGGGACGCTTCCGTGCCGGCGTGCGCGCGCCGGAGGGGCCGTTCGGCGAGTTCCCCCGCACGTACGGGCCCACCGCTCCGGCGCCCGTGATCGAGCTGACCGCCGGCTGGCACAGCGGCGCGGCCGTCTTCCAGACGATCCTCTCCGGTGGCCGCGAGCACTTCCTCCTCGGCGGGATACCGCGCGAGGCGGCGTTGCTGCGGATGCTGCGCCAGGCGCACCCCGACGTGGTGGCCGTCCGGCTGCCGGAGGCCGGCTCCTGCCGACTGCACGCCGTGGTGTCCGTACGCGGCGGCGCTGCCGCGTCCGCCGTGAACGTCCTGCTCGCCACCCTCGGCGGGGCCAGCGCGGTCAAGTACGCGGTGGTGGTCGACGACGACGTGGACATCCACGACGACGAACAGGTGGGATGGGCCCTGGCGACGCGGGTGCAGGCGGACCGGGACGTCGTCGTCATTCCCCGCGCCGCCGGCAGCAGCCTCGACCCGTCCGCCGTCGGCGGGGTGACCGCGAAACTGGGCATCGACGCCACCGTTCCGGCGGGCGGGCACGACCGCCATGCCCGGATGCGAACCCGGCCAGGTCGGCCGGAGCGGATCGCGCGGTACCTCGCCGAGGCCGCCTCCTCATGATCAACAGCCGGCCCGGCACTCCGCGCCCACGCGACCCGCTGGCGCGGTCCGCCGCCCGCGGCCGGGCGCAGCAGCATACGGCTCGGCCGCCCGGCCCAGAGACGGAAGGTCACCATCTGTGGCATCAGACGATCTCAGCCGAATCCTCGCCGCCCTGGCCGATCCGACCCGGCGGGCGATCCTCGCCCGGCTCGTGTCCGGCGAGGCGAGCGTCACGGAGCTGGCCGCCCCGTTCGCCATGAGCATGCCCGCAGTCAGTCGCCACCTGCGCGTGCTCGAACGGGCGGGTCTGGTCGGGCGGCGGCAGGACGCGCAGCGGCGCCCCTGCCGACTGGACACCAGGCCCCTCGAGGTGGCGGCGGCATGGCTGGGGGGCATCATCGCCGACGCGGACGCGACGCCTGCCGCCGCGCGCGCGAAACGGGACGCCCCGGTTTCCGACCCGCGGCAGCGCACCGCCAAATAGCGCGCAATTCCGTCGGCCCGGCACCCTTCTCCGTGCCGCGTCCACCATTTTCGACCCTGGCCGCTCGCCCCGCAACGAGCAGCAGGTCACCGGGTGTCTAGGGCAGTCAGGAAGATGCTCGCCGAACGCCCTGACTGAAACGATCCCACACAGAGCCGGCCCGGATGGCGATTCGACGCCGCTCGGACGCCGAAACGGTTTCCCGTCGACGTGTCGCAATCGTTCATTACCCAAGGGAGACGAATGTCAATGAGCAAATTCGTCGGAGAACGTGCCGTGGTGCTCGGGGGCAGCATCACGTCGCTCTTCGCCACCAGCGCCCTGTCGGAAAGCTACCGCGAGGTGGTCGTCGTCGACCGGGACGAACTCCTCGGCGTGCGCGAGGCGCGTCGGGGCGCGCCTCAGGCACGGCACATCAACGGCCTGCTGGCCCGCGGCGCCCGCGCCATGGAGGAGCTCTTCCCCGAAATCACCGCGCAGATGATCAGCGCCGGGTGCCCGCAGACCGACCTGTCCGGCACGGTGCGGTGGTACTTCAACGGCAAGCCCCTCAAGCAGGTCCGCGCTGGCCTCACCAATGTGGGCGCGCGACGGCCGATCATGGAGGCGCACGTCCGGGAGCGGGTGCAGGCCCTCGGGAACGTGACCTTCATGGAGCGCTACGACATCACCGGCCTCTCCACCAGCCCGGACCGGTCCCGGGTGACCGGGGCCCGGGTCCAGCGGCGTGACGGCGGCGCGGAGGAGACGCTGGAGGCGGATCTGGTTGTCGACGCCACCGGCCGCGGCTCCCGCACGCCGGTGTGGCTGGAAGCCCTGGGCTACCCGCGCGTCGAGGAGGAGGGCACGAAGATCGGTCTGGGCTACGTGACCCGGCACTACCGGCTGCGTACCGACCCGTTCGGCACCGACCACTCGATCATCGCGGTGGCGAACCCGACCCTGCCCCGCGGCGCCATCTTCACCAAGACCGACAGCGGCCTGGTGGAGTTGACCGCCTACGGCCTCCTGGGCGACCACCCACCGACCGACCCGGACGGCTTCAACGCGTTCGTCAAGACGTTGGCGGCGAAGGAGATCCACGAGGCGATCATCGAAGCCGAGCCCCTCGACGACCCGGTGCTGTTCCGATTCCCGACCACGCTGCGGCGCCGCTACGACCGGATGTCCCGGTTCCCGGAGCGACTGATCGTGCTCGGCGACGCGGTGTGCACGCCGAATCCGGTCTTCGCCCAGGCGCAGAGCCTCGCCGCCCTGCAGGCTCTGGCGTTGCGGGACCGGCTGCGCCTCGGGGCCCCACCCAGCTCGCTGGACTTCATGCGCGAGGTCGGCCGGATCATCGACCCCGCCTGGGACATGACCGAAGGGATCAACCTGAGCTTCCCCGGCGTCGAGGGCAACCGGACTCCGATGCTCAAGCTGATGCAGGCGTACATGTACCGCGTCCAGATCGCCGCCACCCGCGACGCCGCCGTCACCGAGCAGTTCATGCGCTCCGCCGGCCTGGTCGATCCGCTCGAGGCGCTGATGCGCCCCAGCATGATCCTCCGTGTGCTGCGCGGCTCCCGGCCGCAACCGCAAGCCGCCGTCTGAGGCACCTCGCCCCCACGCCCGCCCCGCCCGGCACCGGTGCCGGTGGGCGCCGACCAGCCCGGTCGGCGCCCACCGCCGCTCGCATCCTCATCCCCTGTCGCCTCGCCCGATCCTGTCGGCACCGCCGACGGGCAACCCGCACCCGGAGGTGCATCCATGACGATCACACAGCCCGGAGCGGGGCCGGAAACCCCCGCGGGGACCGGCACCCGTTCCCGCCTGCCGTCGCTGACCGGTCTGCGGGCAGTCGCCGGCCTGTCGGTGTTCATCACGCACGGGCTCGCCCTGGGCCTGTTCACCGACCCTGCCGTAATGGTCGAGTACGTCCGCTACGGCGCCAACGCCGGCATGTTCGGCCTGAGCTTCTTCTTCGTCCTCACCGGCTTCGTGGTGACCTGGACGGCGTCATCGAAGGACAGCGCGCGGCAGTTCTGGCGTCGCCGGTTCTTCAAACTCTTCCCCAACCACGTCGTCGTGTACGCCATCATCATCGCGCTGTGGATCCCCACCGGGGTGCCGATCAAGGCGGTGGAGGCCCTGGCCGGGCTGCTGCTCGTCAGCGCCTGGTTCCCGTCCGAGTCTTTCCTGTTCAACAACCTCAACGGTCCGATGTGGTCGGCCAACATCGACGTGCTGGCCTACGCGGCGTTCCCCCTGCTGTACGTCCTGGTCAAGAAGATCCGACCGAACCACCTGTGGGGCTGGGCCGTGGGCGTGACCGCCCTGTCAGCGCTGGTTCCGGTAGTCGCCAACGCCTTCCTGCCCGACCAGCCGCCATCCCTCGTGGCGCCCGAGGTCTCCTGGTCCCAGCACTGGTTCGGCTTCTACTTCCCGCTGACTCGGGCACTGGAATTCGTGGTCGGTATCATCATGGCCCGCATCGTCCTGACCGGCCGGTGGATCGGTCTGGGGGCGCTGCCGGCCTCGCTGCTGACCATCGGCTTCTACCTGGCAACCCTCGACGTGCCGGTCTTCTACGGCTACACCTTCGTACCGCTCATCCCGATGGCCCTGCTGATCCCCGCCTTCGCGGTCGCGGACGTGCGGGGCCACCGGACGCTGGCCAACGGCAAGCTGATGGTCTGGCTGGGCGACCGGATGTACGCCTTCTTCGTCATCCACGTCACCGTGATGTTCATGGTCCACGCGGCGTACAGCGGAGAGAACGGCGTGGTCGGCATGTACACCCGCAAGACGTTCGACCTCGGCACCGGAATACTCGTCCTGATCTCCACGTACCTGGTCTGCCTGGTCCTCGCGTCCATCCTCTACGCGCTCGTCGAACAGCCGGTCATGCGCCGGTGGTCCCGGCCACGGCGGCGGGGCCACCGGCAGGAGGGTCTGACGGGACCGCTGCCCGGCGCCGCCGGCGAACGGACCTCCTGACCAGCGCGACACGCGCGCATGCCCACGGGTACGACGACGGGGCCACCCGGCACATGCCGGGTGGCCCCGTCCTCGTAACTACGACTCAGGTCCAGCCGTCGGTCAGCACCGCCAGGACCACCGGCTGCGCACGGGGCCCAGGCACGACGTGCGTGGCCACGCGCAGCGTGCCCGACACATAGACCAACCAACCCGGCCGCGACGCCGGAGCGAGTGTCAGGGGAACGTACGTCGGCAGGTGCAGCCGCCGCAGACACCGTAGGACGGCACCCGTACGGCACGCGGCCTGGTCGTGGCTCTCCCCCGCCAGCTCCGCCGCCTCTCGCGCCAGCGCGGCATGCTCGGCCAGCGACCGGTCCCACTCCGCCGGGGAGGACGTCCGCACCGCCGCGACGTCACAAACCAACCGGCCGGCGCCAGTCACCTCGAGGGACACGCCGTCTGCCGTCGCCGTGACGGTGGTCGTGGCGCCCCGGTGCCGCGAACCGCCGGTGGACACGAACGCGCTCGCCGCCGCGGGTGCGACCCCGGCCGTGGGGTCCGCGGCTGGTCGCACCGCGACGGCCAACTCGACGCCGAGCAGGTCGCGGAGGGCCGTCTCGACGCACGTTGACAGCGCGGCCATGGTCGTCGGGACATCAGCCGCACCGTCGACCGGCACGGCACGGCGGGACGCGACCGCCCGGAACGGTGACACGGCCGGCAGTCGCGACACGACTGCCGGCCGGCTCACCACGGCACGTCGATGCGCGCGTGGTCACCGCTGACGATACGGTGGCCGGCGTGTCGATCACCGCGGCCGATCTCGGCTCCGCGACCGATGATCGAGTCCGTCAGCCGGGTCACCTGCGAGATCTGCGCACCGTCCATGACGACGGACCCGGACAGCTCGCTGCCCCGGATGAGGCAGTCACGGCCGACCGAGGTGTAGGGGCCCACGTGGCTATCCTCGATCACCGAGCCGGGGCCGATGATCGCCGGACCTTCGACATGGCTGCGGATGATCCGCGCACCCGCCGCGACGGACACCCGGGGACCCACGGCGCTGAACGGATCGACGTCGCCACCGCGCTGCGCGTCGACGCCCTCCAGCAGACGTCGGTTGCCCGCCAGGACGTCGTCGCTGTCGGCCACGTCCTGCCAGTAGCCGGTGTACTCGCTGGCCCGTACGGCGACACCCTGGTCCACGAGCCACTGCACCGCGTCCGTGAGCTCGAGCTCGCCGCGGCGGCTGGGCCGGATGGCGTCGACGGCCACGTGGACCGCCGGGGTGAAGAAGCAGGCCCCGATGAGTGCGAGGTTGCTGCGGGGCCGCTGGGGCTTCTCCACGAGACGGACCACCCGGCCGTCCCGATCGAGTTCGACCACTCCGAAGGGCCGTGGGTCGGGGACCTTCTGCACGAGGAGGTGCGCGCCGGCGCCGCCCCGTCGGAACTCCGCGGCACCGCCGCCGAGGCCGTCGGGAAGCAGGTTGTCGCCGAGGTGGAGCAGGAAGTCGTCGTCACCGAGATACCCCCGCGCGACCCGCACGGCGTGTGCGAGTCCCCGCGGCGACTCCTGAGTCAGGTAGGTGATCTCGACGTCGTTCCAGGATCCACCCCCGAGCGCCTGCCTGATCTGCGATCCGTGGTCGCCGACCACCATGCCCACCTCGGTGATCCCGATGTCGCGGATCCCCTGTAGGACGTGCTCGAGCAACGGCCGGTTCGCCAGTGGAACCAGTTGTTTGGGCAGCGAGTGGCTGATCGGCCGCAGCCGGGTACCCGAGCCGCCGGACAACACCAGAGCCTTCACGATTTCTCCCGTCGGTTCGGGCGACGTCGTCCGGCGGGGGCCGTGGTGCACGAGAACCGTGCCCCCGGCGCCACGGGACGACGCACGCCGGGCCGGGTCAGGGCAGGCCGGCGAACCGGCCTGCCCGTACGCCGAGGTCAAGGCAGAAGCAGGATCTTGCCGCGCGTACGACGCGACGCCAGCTCGTCGTGGGCCGCGGCCGCGGCGTCGAGCGGGAAGGTGGCGTGCACCCGTACGCGCAGCCGTCCGGCGACCACGTCGTCGAACACCGCCGAGGCGCGGCGGCGCGTCTGCTCAGGGGTGCGGTCGTAGTGACTGAGCGACACCTTGGTGAGGAACAGCGATCCGTACGAATTGAGCAGCTGCGGGTCGACCGGATCGACCGCTCCGCTGACCTGGCCGTAGAGCACGAACGTGCCACCCGGCCGAAGGCAGGCGAGCCCGTCGGTGAAGGTGTCCCGTCCGACGGCGTCGTACACCACGTCGACGCCCCGTCCTGCGGTGAGCTCGCGGACCTGGGCGGGAAACGACGGGCGACTGTAGTTGATCACATGGTGGGCGCCGGCGGCGAGCGCCGCCGGCGCCTTGTCGTCGCGGGAGACCGTGCCGATGACGGTCGCGCCGCGCCGTGCGGCAAACTGGCACAGCATCCCGCCGACGCCGCCGGCGGCCGAGTGCACCAGACAGACGGCGCCCTCGGACGGCGCGTACACCTCCGTGGTCAATAGATGCGCCGTCATGCCGTGGACAAGGGCTGCCACCGCGTCGGTGAGGCTCAACCCGTCGGGCACGGGCACCAGCCGTGCCGCCGGTAGCAGGCAGTGGGTCGCGTACGAACCCGGCTGCCCCATCCACGCGACCCTGTCCCCGACCGCGACACCGGTGGCGCCCGCGCCGACCGCGACCACCGTTCCGCTCCCCTCGAATCCAGGGGTGAAGGGCAGGGACACCGGGTAGACGCCACTGCGCTGGTACAGGTCCACGACGTTGACACCCGCGGCCGCGACGCGGACGAGGACGTCACTCGCCGACACCTGGGGAAGGTCGGTATCGCGGACGGTCAGGACCGCCGGGTCGCCGTACGCCTGCATGACCACCCGGCGCGGGACCGTGCCCGCGCCCGTCCGCGGCGGCCCAGGTGTTTCCGCGGACGACGTCATCAGCCACCCGCCATCGGCGCGATGATGGTCACGACAGCATCGGGCCCGACCGTGGCGGCGGCCCGCTGGTGCCGGGGGATCATCTCGTCGTCGACGCACATGTTGAGATAGCGCAGCGGCTCGCCGTCCGCGTCGAGCAGCCGCCGACCGAACTCCGGGTGACGCGCGGCGAACTCCCGGACGACGTCGTCCAGCGGGCCGGATGTGCCCTCGAAGTCGGTCCGGCCCTGCGGGGTCCAGACGGCGGGCACCACGATTCTGACCATGTGTCTCCTCGAATCTAGACGTCGGAGGCGCAGCGAAAGCCGTGCGCGAAGCTGGACCATCCATCGGGGTCCCCGTGCATGCGCTCGCTGCACCTGACCTGGTAGCGGAAGTTCATCCACGAGCCGCCACGGATGACGCGGTACCTGCCCATCGCCATCCGCACCGTCGGGTCGCACCGGGTGCTGTCGTCGTAGAGGCGCGACAGCGTCGAGGTCCACTCGTAGACGTTGCCGGCCATGTCCGCACAGCCGAAAGGGCTGTCGCCACGACCACGGAAGGACCCGACCGGGGACGTACGGGGAACCGGCCCGATCCGTTCGCACTCGGCCCGCCACCACTCCTGCCACGCCGACAACGAGTGCAGCGGACCGGCGTGCAGCTCCGCGGTGTTGGCGGCTTCGACGTCCCACTCGTCGCCCCAGGGCCAGATCCGGAAGTCGGGTCCCCGGGCGGCGAACTCCCACTCGGCCTCCGTGGGCAGCCGCCGACCGGACCAGCGGGCGAACTCGTTCGCGTCACGCCACGAGACGTGGACGACGGGATGGTCGTCGAAGTCGGGGTCTCCGGTGCCCGGGCCGCCCGGAGCACACCAGGTGACCCCTTCGCGCTCGATCCAGCCCTGCTCCGTGTAGACCAGGCCGAAGCCCCGCCGCTCCGCCTCGGTCCGGTAGCCGGTGTCCCGCACGAACCGGGCGTATTCGCCGACGGTGACCGGGAACCGGTCGATGCGGAACGGCTTGACGACGGTGGTCACCTGCGGTGTCTCGTCGGCGAACCACAGCCGGGGCAGCGGTTGGTCGGCCGCCTCGAGCCAGTCGATCACCCAGTCCGGACTCCCCTGCCGGAACGCACCGCCCGGTATCCGGCACATCTCGCCCATCGCGTCCCCAGCCTTCTACCGCCGGACGGTGCCTGCACCAAATCCGGATCCGCATCGTGGATCAATCATCACGACGGCCTCGGGCTGCCGGCACCTCTCGCTGTGCGGGGCCCGGCGGCACCGCCGGCGGGCCCGGTGGGGTCAGCGACCGCTGCCCATGCCCAGCAGGACGGCCGCCAGGAAGTCGATCTCGGCGCGGGTGTTGTAGAGATGAACCGACACACGGACCGTGCCCGACAGGCCGTACCGCCGACAGACCGGGGCCGCGCAGTGCCGGCCGACGCGCACCTGGATGCCATGCAGGTCCAGGTACCGGCCCACCTCGGCGGGCTCGAAGCCGTCGAGAACGAAGGAGATGACTCCCCCACGGTCCGCCGGATTCCCTGGCCCGAGAATCCGCAGGCCCGTCACCCCGTCAAGAACACCCAAGGCGTACGCGGTGAGGTCCCGCTCGTGACGACGTACGGCTGCCATGCCGACCGCGCCGAGGTAGTCCACCGCCGCGCCGAGCCCGATCGCCTGCACGATGGGCGGCGTGCCCGCCTCGAACCTCGCCGGGACCGGCAGGAATGTCGACTCCGTCAGCTCGACGCCCGCCACCATGCCGCCGCCGGCGAGCAGCGGTGGTACGGCGTCGAGCAGCTCTCCCCGCCCCCACAGCGCGCCGATTCCGGTCGGCCCGCACATCTTGTGCCCGGTGAAGGCGAGGAAGTCCACGTCGAGCGCCCCGACGTCGACGGGGCGGTGCGGGACCGACTGGGACCCGTCCAGCAGCGTCAGCGCGCCGACCGCACGAGCCCGGTCCACGATCTCGCGGGTCGGGTTGACGGTGCCGAGGATGTTCGACACGTGCACCCAGGAGACCAGCCTCGTCCGCGCGTTGACCACCGTCTCGAGACAGGACAGGTCCAGGTGCCCGTCCCCGGTCAGGGGGATCCACCGCAGGGTGGCTCCGGTGCGCCGGCACAGCAGCTGCCACGGCACGAGGTTCGAGTGGTGCTCCATCTCGGTGACGACGACCTCGTCACCGGGTCCCAGCCGGAACCGGGGGTCTCCCGGCTGTCGGGAATCGCGGGGGACGAAGGCGTGTGCCACGAGGTTGATCGCCTCGGTCGCGTTCCGGGTGAAGACGAGCTCCTCGGTCCGGGCGCCCACGAACGCGGCCACCTTCGCCCGGGCGGCCTCGTAGGCGGCACCGGCCTGCGCCGCCAGGGTGTGCGAGGCGCGTCCGACGTTGGCGTGGTGCCCGCGGTGGTGCCGATGCAGCGCGTCGAGCACCTGCCTGGGCGCCTGGGAGCTGCTGGCCGAGTCCAGATAGACGAGGTCGCGCCCGTTGACCTGGCGGCCCAGTATCGGGAAGTCGGCTCGCACCCGCTCGACGTCGTACGTCGCCGAGGTCACCGCCGGCCCTCCTGGAGCCCACGTCCGGTCCGCCCGGCCAGGCGCACGGTGATTGCCCGCGCGCGGCGCCGGCTGGGGCCGGTCACGTCGGACCGGTCAGCGTCCCGCCAGGCGGCGGAGCCAGCTCTGCGTGACGTGGCGTCCATCGTTCCTCCGAGGTCTCCTCGCGGCGCTTGTGGGACGGCTCGGGCTGGTCCACCGCGCGGCCCGTCGCACCGTCAGCGCGCCTGAGGCGACCCTGCCATCACGACGCGGCGCCGACACCTCCCCCCGTGCCCGGAGGACTCGGCGCTCGGTCGAGGTCGACGCCGCGGCCGCGGCGCACGTCCGCCCGGCACGGGCTCGGGGTCCGCACTGTGGAAGGTGAACCGGCCCAATTGATCCACTTCAATAGAGATAGCCCTGACGGCAGTAGATGACTGGTGTCGGCAGGTGCACGAGGGGGCGGGCGGCAGCCGCCCCCTCTTCGCGTGTCGGGACGGCGGTCCGGGAGCCCGGCGCGGTGGCCCGCGCCGACGTGGAACGCCGCTGCGCTCCACCGCGATGTCGAACGCCGATGCGCAGCGGACAGCCACCACGCGAATCCCGGCCTGGACCGAGAAGCGCGCGGTGGCTGTGGCTGGAGCGCCGTCAGGCGCCTTCGCTGGGGCTGTTCTGATAGGCGGCCAGGAGCCAGGCGCCGTCGCGCTTCACCATCAGCCAGGACGCGCGGACGGCGCGTTCCTTCGCGACGGTCGTCTCGCCGGGCGCGAGCACACCACCCTCGGTGAGCACGATGGCGACCTCGCCGTCGAGGAAGCGGACGTTGATGGGCTGGCCCGTGACTCGCGTGCCCTGGTACGGGCCCGCGAACGCCTCCCGCATGAAGGCGACGATGGCGTCGCGGCCCGTCAGGAACAGGCCCGGCAGGATCATGGTGCCGTCTTCGACGAAGACCGCCCCGAAGGCCTCGGCGTCGTGCTCGGCCCACGCCGCCACGATCCTGCTCGGTAGCGCCGCGATCGCGGCGTGGTCGGCCGGGCTGGCACGGAAACTCTGGCTGGTTGCGGACACGGTGGTCTCCTCCTGCTGTTGTGGACAGTGTTGGTCAGACGTAGAGGGTGTTCGGCCCCAGCCCGCTGAGCAGGCGGCCGTACAGTTCCGCGTTGGTGTCCGGGTGCATGAGCGCGTGCAGGCTCAGCGCCTGGATGTCCCGGCGGATACGCTGCATCGGGTTGTCGAGGTGGATGGAGGAGCCGCCGCTGGCGTTGGCCAGGACCTCGACCGCCTCCTGGGAGCGTCGGACGGCCGCGCCCATGTCGGCCCGCGCCAGCACCCGCTCCGGCATCGTCCACTCCGCCCGCTCGGTCGCCTTCCGGTCCACGGTTCCGGCGAGCCGGTGCGCGTGGAACTCCGCCTCGTCGATCAGCATGGCCGCCTCGGCGAGCTGGAGGTGCGTGATGGGCGCCTCGCGCTGGCTGGCGTAGTCGGTGTAGGTGATCTTGCGGTCGTCGAGCCGCTGGGTGAACACGTCCATGGCGGCCCTGGCGAGGCCGAGCGCGACACCCACCGACGACGCGGAGGCCACCGGAAGCAGCGGCACCTGGTAGATCCCGCTGGCGGCGTTGGCCTGCGACGCGCCCTGTCCCTGCAGCACCGCGCCCAGCGGCAGGAAGCGGTCCTGCGGCACAAAGAGGTCCTGGGCGACCGTGCTGACGCTGCCGGTGCCCTTCAGCCCCGACGTGTGCCAGTCGTCGATAATGTGCAGGTCCGCGGTGGGGACCAGCGCGATGACGGGCATGGGCTCGGCCTCCGGCGCGATCAGCACCGCGATGATCACCTGCCACCGACTGTGCAGGGCGCCGGTGATGAAGCCCCACTTGCCGTTGACGACGATCCCACCCTCCGCCGGGGCGGCCATCGCACTGGGGCTGAGCGTTCCGCAGATGCGCGCGTCGGGACTGGCGAAAACCTGATCCTGGACGTGGTCCGGGAAGTGAGACGCCATCCAGGTCGGAATCCAGTAGACCGAGGCCGTCCAGGCGGTCGATCCGTCCCCCCGGGCAAGCGTCGCGGCGACGTCGACGAGCGTACGGGTGTCGCACTCGTAGCCGCCGTACCGCGTCGGCGTGCGCAGCCGGAAGATGCCGGCGTCGGTCAGGGCGGCGACGGCCTCGTCGTGCACCCGCCGGTTCTCCTCGTTCCACGCCGAGAACTTCCGCAGGGTCGGGACGAGTTCGGATGCTCGACGGAGCACCTCGACACGTCCGGGTTGGTCGTTGGTCAACTCATGCCTCCTTGTGGACTTTCGGCTCGCAGAGCCGGACAGGGGGTGCGCTCCGCAGCGGCTCATCCGCAGCGGCAGAGGAAGTCATCGACAGGTCTCGATCATGGTCGCCACCATCGCACGGCCGGCCGGAGGGCCTCATCTCCCGTGTTGCGGCGGGCGGCGACGCCCCGGGACCGTCACCGGGCGCGCCACCGACGGCGCGGCCTCCCGCGGGGTGCCCGTGCCGTCAGGCCGCACGACCGAGGGCCGCCCCCCATCCCGATCGGCGGACCGGTGCGATGGTGCGGGGGTCGGGAAGTGCGAGCAGCATCGGTGGGTCGCAGAGGCGGGCGGGACCGAGCCGTACGACGACATCCAGGCTCTTCTGCTCCGGTCCGATCCGGAAGGGGCCGTGGCTGCCGAACTGGGAGACGTCGTCATCGTCGCCGCCAGTGCCCCGCCCCGGCCCCACACCGTGGCAGAGCAGGTACCACGTGCCCTCGGGAACCCTGTCGAGCACGAACCGCCCCGGCCCCGACAGCATGGCGCAACTCGTCGGCTGCCCCTCGGGTATCCGACTCTTGAAGAGGCCCAGAAAGATCGCGTCGAGCGCCACCGGCGAGCAGGCCGAGATCACGCCGGACACCACGCCGTCGGCGGAATCGGCGCCGAGTTCGGGCTTTGTCGCCCTGAGGCGAGGCACTGCTCCTCCGCAACGGCGGTACTCGATCGGCGAGACGCCGACGCTGCGGGTGAAGCGGGAACTGAACGTGCCCACGCTGTTGTATCCGACGTGCACGCTGATGTCGGCCACGTTCATGGACGTCGACAGCAGCAACGTCTTCGCACGCTGGAGCCGCAGGGCCGACAGGAATCGCCCCGGAGAAACGCCGGTGATCCTCTGAAAGACCCGAGTGTAGTGGAATTTGCTGAACATGGCGGCACGCGCCATGTCGTCCACCGTCAACTGCTCACCGAGGTTCTCGTGCATCAGGACTATGGAACGCTCGACAGCATCAACGAAATGATTGTTCATCACGTCTCCCAGGCCGACGACGCCACGATGTCGCCATCATGAAAAGGGCGCGAAACACGCCCGGACGCATTCCGATAAATGGCCCGGGATTCACTGATCCCGGTTTCCGAGGGCTACGTGCCGCACCCCGTCGGCGGTCAACCGCAGGTGCACCGGGAACGGGTCCTCCGGCCCGCCCGGCCAACCCCGCGGATGACTACCCCTCGGACAGCTTCACCTGCCGACCCGACCGCCCAGAACGAGGCAGAGCAGGCCGGGAGACGGTGTCGAATGTCGACATGTGACCACCATCTGGCACGTTCACTCCCTCTTCGAACTCCGCACGTCCTCGACCTGCGATTGCGGTAATCCTCTCGGGACGGGAAGAGCGCGGCATCTTGAAAAGTGCTGTCAATCCCGCACGCTTGAAGAAAGGCTCCGTGCGCAGAATCACGCCTGTTGCGCATTCCTTGAGTAATTGCATCCCGACCGCGGGGCCGCGCATGCGCCATGGGCGAGGCCAACACGACCGAGAATCGTCACCGACAGTGGCCGCGCCTCGTGGACGCTCCGTAAAGTCGAATCGACGGCGAAGCATGCGTAAGCCTGTTAACTGGTGACGGATAGTGTTAACGCGACGTGTACGGGCCACTGACTCGCCACTCAGCGCAACTGACGTTCGGCCACAGCTCGATGACAGATCGTTATGAGGGCCGAACGTCCTATTAGACAGCACGCCGGCGGCAAATGCCATAGCCCTCCTTGCCGTAGCGAGGAGGCCGGCACGCCACGGCCACGCCCGATCGCCCGCGCCGAGGCGACCGGGCGTGGCCACCAGGCGGCCCGCAGGCCGACTGGCAGCTCGCAGGCCGACAACCCACGAGCGGCCGGCGTCAGGTGCCGGCCGCTCGCGAGCCGCCAAGGCGATGGGGCCGGTCGGGCCCCGCCGCCGGCCGTCACGTCACGCCCTCTCAGGTGCACCCACCGGTACGCTCCCGGCCGCACTCGCCCGACTGCCCGCGGAACGACGCAGCCAGATGATCCACCACATCACGCCCCGGACGAGACAGACGATGGTGACAGCGAAGAACAGCGTGTAGACGACGTTGAAGGCGATCAGGATCCCGTAGACCGCGGCGACGCCGGAACCGAAGGCGAACTGGTTCCAGCCCTTGGTCGGCGTGGTGCCGGGATCGGTGATCATGTAGTTGGTGAACAGGACGAAGGCCACCCCGGTCATCGGCACCAGCGCGCCCCACAGCGCCACGTCGAGCGTCCAGTGCCGGACCAGCGCCTGAATGACGAACCCGCCCACCCACCCGAGGATGAGCGGCACCTTCTTGGTCAGCAGGGCGTTGAGGACCGTGCCGGAGGTGATGATGACGAGCGGGATGACGATGCTGATCGCATCGGGGACGTGCTCCGTGAAGTGGTACGGCGGGGCGACGTTCACCCACGGGAACACCAGCAGTGCCGCCGAGATGCCGAGGTTGGACGGATTCATGAAGTGCCGCATCCGCCCGTTGATGGGCGCACGGAGCAGTGCCTTCTGACCGATCGCGACGAGGACCGCGAATGCGATGGGCCAGAAGCGGTCGTTGGCGTACAAGAGCATGTTGGCGGCGAGGGCGGTGATGTGTGTCGGCAGCAGGAACGTGTACATCCCCCGCAGCCCGCCACCGGCGAACTCCGGTCGACGCCGGTGCGCGGCAGCGGTGACCCACTCGATCAGGATCTCCGCCGAGTAGCCGACCAGGAGCGCGAAGATGGGCCAGGTCCACGGCTGTTCGAAACCGAGGACGGTGTAGCCGAGGATGTTGAAGACGGTCATCGAGATCGCGAAGTTGCGTAGTGCGATGTAGCGCGGATCCCGGGCCATCGCCGCGGTCGGAGGGTTCGGCGGCGGCGGGTCACCGCCGGTGCGTCGCGGGCCCGCCGAGCCGACGGGCCTGTCGATGGACTGCGTGCTCATCGCCCACTCACCTCCCGCACCTGATCCGTGAGCATCAGGCTGTGCCAGCCGCGGGTCATCTCCTGCGTCTGGGCGTGGACGACGCCGTCGAGGTCTCGCCACGTCACCTCGACCGAGACCGGCTGGTCGCCGATCTCGCCGAGTCCGACCACGATCTCGAAGCTACGTTTCCCGGAGTGCCCGCCACCCCCGTCGAGCTGGGCCACGCGGATCCGGCCGTCCGCGGTCCGGACGCGGACCTGGGCGCCGTAGGCGGGAGTGCCGAGCGCGTCGTCGGCGGCGGCGGGCCGGTACAGCCGCAGGCCGATGAAGTCGCCGAGATCGCCGGTGGTGTTGCGGTAGAAGGTGGGAGGTCCCCACTGCCGTGCGACGGCGAAGTCCTGGCTGCCGTTGCCGTCGACATCCGCGACGGCGACGCCGCGGCTCGGGGTGTCGTCCGTCATGCCGAGCTCGCTGCCGACGTTGACGTACCGGCCGTTGCCCTCGGGCACCCAGAACGCGACGGGCTGGGAGCCGGCGATGTCGTCGCCCGGTCCGGCCTTGGGCCACATCGCGGGATCCCGCAGCATCAGGTCGTTGGCCATCGCCAACTCCTGCAGCCAGGCCCAGCGGTTCAGGCTGCCCTTGACGAAGCCGTTGGTCTGCACGACCTCGACGGCGCCGTTGTTGTCGAAGTCCGCCATCTTCGCGTCCCAGCCCCAGCCCGACCACGCGAGGTTGCGTTCGGCTGCCACGTTCTCGTACGGGGCTCTGCCGTCGCGCATCATCGACCCGGCCGCCTGCGGACTGGCGGCCGTGTTGCGCCAGACGAACGTGCTCTCCTCAAGCCCCCAGGACGTCGTGATGTTGCTGACGAACGCATCGAAGCGCCCACTGCCGTCCAGGTCACCGAACTCGATGGACATGCCCTTGAACGAGTCGTGGCCGAGGACCAGCGACTTCGGCGTGAAGGGATCACGCTCACCCTCGACGAGCTCGAACCGGATCCGCCCGGGGACCGACCGATTGTGGAAGAAGCGGTCGTTACCGAAGTCATTGGCCAGGTACAGCTCGGGCAGGAGATCGCCGTCAAGGTCGGCCGAGGCCGCCCCCAGCGTCCAGCCGGTGGCCACCGCCGGGTCCAGGGCCTTCTGTTCCTCGTACGTGACCGACGGTCGCTGCCCCCCGCTGGCGGCGGTCCACCGCAGGATGTGGGCGCCGCCAGCATTGCGGGCGTGTGACATCGAGTGGTTCATCTGGACGCCCGCCAGCCCCTCCGGGTCAAGCACCGGGGAGTCGGGGAAGTAGTTGAAGATCCCGAGGTCGACGTGTCCGTCCCCGTCGAAGTCCGCGACGGAGACGGCATTGGTGTTCCAGAGCTGCCCGTCGTACTCCCCGTTGCCGTTGCCGTTGCCACGCTGGCCGACGAGTTCGGTCGGCAGGAAGCTGCCCGGGCTCAAGGCGACCCGTCCGCCGCGGTGCATGAACAGGACCGGGGTCCGGCCCCAGTAGTAGACGAGAAGGTCGGCCCAGCCGTCCTCGTTGAAGTCACCGGGTACGCACCCCATCGGCGCCATCGCCGAGTGCACCGGCAGCGGCGCGGGGTCGAGAACGAAGGGCTGGTAGACGTTCCCGCTACCGGGCGCGGGCGTGACGATCACGCTGTCGCTGCGGGTGTCGACCAGGCACATGTCGTTGGCCACGCCGCCACCGTCCAGGTCGTTGATCGCGACGGCGGCGCCGACGGAGGAGACCCATGACCGGATGTGGTCATACTGCGGGTTGACGGCGCGGACAGTACGCACGGGCAGCCCGGGCGGCAGGATGATGGGCAGCTCCGTGAACTCGAACTGCGACGCCAGCCTCGCCCGGTCCGCCTCCGACGCTGAAGGCAGGCGGGCGACGGCATACGAGCCGGCTAACAGAACGAGCACCATGAGCGCGGGTATTAGTCGGCGCAGAACGCCAACCGGTTGCGGTGCCAACGGCTCCCCCTCGGAATAGGCAGCGCCGGTACGACGACATCGCGCGCTGCGCCGAATTGCGACGGTTCGAGACCACCGCCGCCCGCCCCGTTCGACGCACGAGGACCTTCGCCACGGCCACCCGAATCAGTTCCGCGTGTCGCGTTGTCGGCGGTGATCGTCGGCGAGCCGTCCACCTATTCCACTGGGGACGGTTGTCCTTCCGGGGAAAAACAAGAGGCGGGGCGCCCGACAATCGGCGAACCGCATTATCGGAGTGGGCCCGAACCAACAACATCATGGCCGAGGAAACCGACCAGAGTCTTCTCGCACGATGCCGTCGTGGCTCGCGGCGCCCCATTGCCGGCCGGCGGCGCCGCCGGCGGGTCCCCGCCCGCCGCCAGCACCGGTGGCGGCCCGGGCATGGCGACCGTCCGGCTCAACACCGCGCTCAGGCGCCGAGCCGTCCCGCCACCCCGACCAGATGCTCGCGCGCCATTCGGCGCAGCGCCGCCATCGCCGCCTCCAACAGGACCGCCCGCGCGACCAGGGTTGCCGCTTCACGCTCCGAGTCCAGGCTCCGCGGCATGGACGCGGCCTCCAGTGCTGCCAGACGCACCGCGGCCTCGGCGTACGGAACGAAGATGTCCACCTCGACGTCACCGCTCAACCGTTCGAGAGCGGTGAGCACCCGCGTCAGCGTCTGCCGGCCGGGAGACGTGTCGGCCACCCGCCAGCCCAGTCCGTCCACGAAGGAGTCGACACGGTCCGCGGCGCCGCGCCGCTCGGGCACCAGGTTCAGACTGGCGTCCTCGGCGAACAGTGCCTCGGTGACCACCGCGCAGAGCCCGGCGAGGGGCAGCCCCCGATTGTCGACCGCCTGGAGGACCTCCCGGACCGAGGCCAGACTCATCCGGCCGACGACGGTCAGCATGCGGATCAGACTCAGCCGCGACAGATGGTGCTCGCCGTAGTACAGCTGCCGGCCGACCGCGCTCGCCTGGCCCGGCGGAAGAAGCCCCTCCCGCAGATAGAATTTGATGGTCGGCACCGACAGGCCGGACCGACTACTCAACTCCCGAATCCTCATCGTCATCACCACCATGCGTCCGTTTCGCGTAACTCGATAGGAACAGCGTGTATTCGCTGTTTCGCCCGCTACGTCCGCATGATGGGCACACCCCCTCACCTGAGCAGTCTCCCCCGCCGCCACGGCCATTCTCACCGCCGGTATCGGCCCCTCGACCCCGTCGGGCCACTGCTGGCATCCGACGCCGCAGCCTGGGCCGCACAGCCGCACCACTTCCGTCACTTTTGGCAGCGACTAACCGGAAACAGTCTCGTGGGGCAGATAGCGCAACTATCCATCACCGTCAGTGACGATTCGTCGACGCTCCGCCGACCGAAAACCGGACACATGGTTGCCTGGACGATTTCCGGGCGATAACATCTAGCGGCAAGATCTTGATCAAGAACGACAACCCTAAATTAAATAGTCACTTTTAATATACAAATACTCTGTCGGGCGGCGTTGTCGACGCAGTCGGACAACGCCGCGCCCCGACACTGGGAAGGGGGCGCAATGCTGATAGGCGAGATTGCCGTAAGACGTGCGTTGTGGACCATGCGAGAACGGCTCGCCGAGCCCCTGACGATCGACGACCTGGCGACCGCGGCCATGTTCAGCCGATATCACTTCTCGCGGCTCTTCCGGCGACTCACCGGCATATCACCGGGCCGGTTCCTCGCGGCCATCCGTATCCAGGAGGCCAAACGGCTACTCATCAGCACCTCGCTGACGGTGGCGGCAATCAGCACGTCGGTCGGCTACACCAGCCTCGGCACCTTCAGCTCGCGGTTCCACCGCAGTGTCGGCATATCTCCTGCGGCGTACCGGCGCCACCGCTATCCCCAGGCGCTGCCGACGGAGCAGACCACCCCGGCGAGGACGGGCGGCGCCACCATCACCGGCGAGGTACGGACGTTCTGCCCGCGCTTCGCCGCGCCGATCTTCATCGGGCTGTTCCCCGACGCCATCGCCGAGGGACGGCCGGCCAGCTGGGCCGTCATGGATCGTCCCGGCCCGTACCAGCTCTCTGGGGTCACCCCCGGGTCGTGGTACCTCATCGCGCACTCCCTGAGGGGCCGCAACGTTGCGGCGAGCGACCCGGACCAAATCGATCAGGTCACCGCGGTGGCCCGATACGGCCCGGTCCGGATCGCCGGGGGCGGCAGCATCCAGGCGACGGAGATGACCGTGCGCCCGCCGCGGGACTTCGACCCGCCGGCCCTGCTCTCGCTCCTCGACCTGCCGCCGCAGGCGGTGCTGAGGCTGCGCCAGGAACAGGAGCGTCGTCACGCCATCGCGCCCACCCCGCTCACCAGCATCGGCAGCCCGGCCCGGATCCTCAGCGAGAGCATCGGCTCCGGGACGACCTGGTGACGGGGCAGCGTCGAGAGCCGAAACTCCCGGGCGATCATGGCCAGCACGAACACGGCCTCCATCATGCCGAGGTTGCTGCCGACGCAGACGCGTGGTCCCGCACCGAAGGGGATGTAGGCGTACCGAGGCCGCTCACGCACCCGGGCCGGATCGAACCGCTCCGGGTCGAACCGATCCGGCCGCGTCCAGAACTCCGGGTGCCGGTGGAGGGTGTACGGCAGGATCACGACGTCGGACCCGGCGGGGACGTGGTAGCCGCCGACCACGTCAGCCGCCACGGACATGCGCGGCAGCAGCCACACCGGTGGGTACAGCCGCATCGCCTCCTCGACCACCATCGTGCTGTACCGGAGATGGTGCAGGTCCTCGTACGTCGGCAGGCGGCCGCCGAGGACCCGGTCCGCCTCCTCACGGAGCCGCTCCCGCACCTCCGGCTCGTTGTCGATGAGGTACAGGGTCCAGCCCAGGGTGCTCGCCGTGGTCTCGTGCCCGGCGAGGAGCAGCGTCACCAGCTCGTCCCGGAGCCGGCGCCGTGCCACACGCGGATCCGCCTCCGTCCGGGTGGAGGCGACCAGCCGGGACAGCACGTCGTCATGTCCGTCCCCCCAGCCCTTCCGTTGTTCGACCAACTGATCGACCACCCGTTGCAGCTCGCGGCGGGCACGGCGGAACCGCAACTGGCGTCGCAGCGGTAGCCAGGTCGGCACCGATCCGAGCGAGGCGAGCTCGAACATGGCCTGATCCTGCACGGCGGCGAACTCGTCCCCGATGGAGCCGAACGCGCTCAGGTCCGCATCGAGCAGGGTCCGGCCCAGCACGCCCAGGGTCAGCCCGGTGAACTCGGACACCACGTCGACCGGGTCGTCGCCGCGCCACTGCCGGAGTCGGTCCATCAACTGCTCGGCCTCGACGGCGATGAGGTCGGCGTGCCGCGCCATCCGCCGCGGATGGAAGGCCGGCTGGATCACCTTGCGCTGCTTGCGCCACAGCTCGCCCTCGCTGGTCAGCAGGCCGTCGCCCAGCGCCCGCCGCGCGTGGACCAGGCCGATCCCCTTGCGGTAGTTGTCGCTGCTGTCGGCCAGGACGTGCTTCGCGTGGTCGGGCCGGTTGAAGATGTGCAGGCTCTTGTGCCCCACGGGCAGCCGGACCGCGTCCCCGTACAGCGCGATCGCGTCACTGATCATGCCCAGCCGGTCCCGTGCCATGACGGCCAGCATGCGCAGGGCGGCGCGTCGGGGCGGACCGGGCGGGGACAGCAGCCGGTCGTGCAGCAGCGTCATGACGGGACCTCCAGATCGGGGCCGACAGGTCGGAGCCGTCCCCGGTGGAACAGCAGGGCCTCGTCCTCTCCGGGCAGGGCCGTCGACAGCAGCCGGCCCACCACGATCGTGTGATCTCCTCCGTCGTAGCGCCGCCACTGCTCACACTCGAACCAGGCGAGGGCGTCCGGGATCAACGGCACCCCGGTCCGCTCTCCCGCGATCGCGGCGACCTGCGCGAACTCCGCCGGTCCCACCGGACGGCGCGAGTCGGCGAAGTAGCGCGCGAGCCCCGCATGGCCGGCGGCGAGGACCGAGATGCCGAAGTACGCCGCCGTATCGAGGAAGCGGTGCATGATCGTGGTCCGGTCGACACAGACGAGCACCAGCGGCGGGTCGAGCGAGACCGACGTGAACGAGTTGGCGGTCATCCCGTGCGGCTCGTCCCCGCCGACGGTCATCACCGTCACGCCGGTGGCGAAGGTGCCGAAGACGCGTCGCAGCGCGCGCCGGGTGTCCGTCCCGTCCCTCGTCGGCAGGCCACCCCGGTCACCGTCCGGCGCGGCCATCACGCGTCCCCCCGGGCCGTGAAGGGCGTCAGCGCCCGGACGAGCGGATCCGGCACCCGCGTCGGCACGGTCCGCGTGTTCGGTCCGCGCATACAGGCGACCCGCTGCATGCCCCGGGCCACCAGTGTCTCGGCGCCCGTGGCGTCCAGGCGCACGTAGTCGAATCCGAACTCCACCTGGGTCTGCGCGAGGTCGACCAGCCGCATCCTGATGGACAGCTCGTCGAAGAGGGCCAACTCCGCGAAGAACTCGCAGTCGACCCGCAGGGTGAACAGCTTCAGATCGGCCTGCAGGTCGTCCAGCACCTGGGGCGCCCGTTCCCGGAGGAACAACTCCCGGCACCTGCCCTGCCAGCGCAGGTAGTTGACGTAGTAGACGTTGCCGACAAGGTTGGTCTCCTCGAATCCGACCACGTGCCGGTACTCGAAATAGCGCGACATGCTATCGGTCCTCCCTGCTCAACAGGCCGAACACCACCGGTTCCGGTCGGTCGCGCAGCGTCGTGACGAAGGTCGCGACGGTGAACCGCCCGGCACTGAGGACGACCCAGCCGGGCTGCTCGACCGGCAGGACGGTCAGGGCAGCGACCGGCGGTTCGCCCGCCTTCTGCAGGCACTCCATCGCCACCCACACACGGGTCGCCGCCACGTCCCGGTCCTCACCCGTCTCCGGTTCGGTCAGCAACGGCAGCAGCTCGGCGTGCGCACCGAGCAGGCCACGCCACTCGACCGGCGACCGAAACGCCACCGGCTCCACGTCGCACGCGACCACCGAGGGCGCCAACGCGCAGACGGTCACCCCCGCCCCGTGAGCGAAGGACACGTCCTGGCCGCCGTCGATCTCCGGCCGGCCGTCGCTCCGGTACCGCACCGGGATCACCCGCCCGGCGGCGTGCGCCAACGCCCGGGCCGAACGCGACCGGCGCAGCGCCCGGAGGTCACCGCCGGCCGACTCGTCGTCGGGCACCACGGCGACAGCCATCCCGGCACCGGTCACGTCGGCGACAGCGCGCTGCAGGTACGGGCCCAGCAGCGCGGGCACCCAGGGCCCCCGTCCGTCCGTCTTGCGGACGGCGCGCAGGCGCAGCCCCTCCCAGCGTTCGACGACGGTCCCGCCCGCGGACCGCAACGCCACGTCGTAGACGTACGTGTCGCCGTCACGCCAGCGTTCGATGGCGCAGTACCTGAACTCACCCGGCTCGACCGGCCCGCCGGCGGGGTGGATCCGGTCGACGCCGATCGGCAGCAACGTGGCGTTCGGCACGCAGACCTGGTTGCCGTGCATGAGCGCGTCCCGGATCCCGGGGTCACCGAGCACCAGCGTGCTCGGGTGGAAGGGCGCGAACCAGTCCACCGACGCCATCGCGAGGTCGGCGTCGACCTCGAGGGCCGCCGCCCGGTGGTACCGCAGGACCCGTTGGAATCGCTCGCCCTGGAACAGGACGTCGCCGTAGAGGTCCTCCGCCGGACGCAGCGCCACGGCCGGTAGCCCGACCGGGCCAGGAGCGGGCGGGCCGTCGGGCGCAGGTCGGTCGTCGTAGCGCAGACGTGCCCGGAAGTGTTCGGCGGAGAACCGGGTCTCGCTGCTGTGGATCACCACGTCCACCACCTCGGTGTCCGTGACGACCGCGGCGACGCGGATCTGGGTCGTGCCGTCGAGCGGTACGACAATCGGCCGGAGGAACTCCGCGTTCTCGATGACGGGCACCGACGACCGGCCGGTGAGCGCCGACGCCACCTGGGCCATCGCCTCCATGCCGAGGACCGCGGGGAAGAGCAGGTTGCCGTCGAGACGGTGATCCGGCAGGTACAGGTCGCTGCCCGGGCTCAGCTCCACCTCCGTCACGAGCTCCACGCCGGGGTAGTGGACCAGTGACCGCTCCAGGAACCGCAGCAGCGGTAGCTGCACCTGCTCGTAGCCGAGCGTGTCGATCCCGGAGGTGCGTCCGCTGATCACCACGACGGGGGGCACGGCAGGATCCGTGAGCAGGCGACGCAGCAGCTCGACCCCCTGCGTGGGGGTGATCGGCGTGACACCCTCGCGGGCCAGGCTCTCCACGACCGACAGCCGCTCGCCCATCCCCACGCCCGACCAGACGGACCATTCGAGACACACGCTGCGGCACCCGGGATGCTCCGCGCCGAAGGCACGGGTCAGCTCGGCCAGCCACTCGTTCGCCGTCGCGTAGTGCGCCTCGCCCCGCAGGCCGGCGCGGCCGATGATGCTGCCGAGGGTGACCAACAGTCGCAGGTTCCGCGTCTCGACGGCGTCCAGCACGGCCTGCAGCCCGTCGACCTTCGGGGCGAAGGCGCGCTGTAGCGCGGCGACGTCGAGGTTCCCCAGCGCCGCCGGTTCGTTGATCCCCGCCCCGTGCAGGACGGCGGTCACCGGACCGAGCACCCGGCGGACCTCGTCGACCGCGTCACGGACCTGGGCGGGGTCGGTGACGTCCGCCCGGACGTAGTGCGCCGTCACGCCGTGGTGCGCCAACCGCTCCAGGTTCGCCGCCAACTCGGCGTCCTCCGCCGGATCCGACCGGCCGAGGAGTGCGACCCGGGCCCCGGTGTCCACGGCCACCGCCAGCGCGCACTCGGCGGTGATCCCCTTGCCGCCGCCGGTGACGAGCAGCACGTCCGACTCGTCGACGGGCGGGTCGGAACTGTTGGGCCGCACGGGCATGGCGCGCAGCGTCGGCAGCCGCCGGACCCCGTCGTGGTCGTAGTACGCCTCGACGAACCCGTCGGTGCCACGGACCTCCTCGACGACGTGGTCCACCCCGTCGGCGGCGGGCGGCAGGTGCACGATCGTCACCCGCAGGTGGGGCGCCTCCAGCCGCAGGGTCTTGGCCAGGCCCGCCGCCCCGCGGCCGTGCTGCACGAGCACGAACCTCGTGCCCGCGTCGCCGGTCAGCGCCTCCTGCGCACCGTGGAGGGCGAGTTCGAGGTCGGCCGGCGTGCACTGCGCTGGCAGGCAGACCAGCACCCCGGGGCCCACCTCGGCGTTCTCCAGCCGCTCGGCGAGGGCCGCGGCGAACGGGTGGTCCGCTCGGGCGTACCGGCGCCAGGGGCCGGCACCGACAGGTTCCACCGGGTCGGGCGCCGGCGCCGGCTCGAGGTCGACGCTCCAGGCCCGGGCCCAGCTGGCCGCTCCGGCCACCGGCGGGGCCTCCTCCGCAGCGCCCTCCCCCGCGCTCGCCCGCAGCTCGTCGAGCGTCTCGGCGAGTTCACGGACCGACGCGGTCGCGAAGTTCATCGGGGTACGCGCCGCCGGCACGCCCAGCCGCTCGGCCGCCTCGTTGACGACGTGCCCGACGGTGATGGAGCTAAGGTGCAGGTCGTCCAGGAGGCGACTGTCCGGACGCACCATCTCCAGCGGAAGCTCGGCCCGGGCGGCGGCCATCCGACGCAGCAGGTCCAGCGTCGCCTCCGCCGGAGCGGCTGCGGGGTCCGTCGGCACCGGGTCCACCGCCCACGCCGCGGCGGCGGGGGCACCCGAAGGCTCCACGACGGTAGCGCCCTGGCCCCCGGTGGCGTCGGTGAGCGGGGCGGCCTCGCAGGGGCTGCTCAGGACGGCGGCAGGCGCGCCAATGTCGATCGGCCGAGCCAGGCGGTCCTCGAACAACCGCTCGGGGATCTCGGCGGCCCCATGGACGTACGCCGCGGCGACCACTCTCAGCAGGCTCGCCAGCGACTCGTCGTCGGTGTCGAGCGACACCGCCGGGACGTCGGTGACGCCAGCGGCGAGACCGGCGAGCACCCGGCCGGGCCCGACCTCCACGAAGAGGTCGACCTCCTCGGCCGCGGCGGCGACTGCCTGGCTGAACCTGACCGGTTCGGTGATCTGCCGGTGCAGATGTGACACCACGTCCGTCGACGCGGGCAGCAGCTCGCCCGTGACGGTCGAGACGACGCGCCGGTCGACGGTGCCGAGCTCGACACCGATCAGCTCGGCGGCGAACGCGTCGGCGGCCGGCGCGACCAACGGCGAGTGGAACGCGTGGGAGACCGCGAGCGGCACCGCCGCGACGCCGCTGGCCACGGCTCGGCGACAGACGTCCTCGACGGCGGCCGCCACGCCGGAGACGACCGTCTGGCCGGGGCCGTTGTATCCGCTGACGACGACCGGGAGGTCGCCGACGAGCCGGGCGACGACCTCCGGTGGGGCGGCGATCCCCGCCATCGTGCCCGACGCACTGTGCCGCGCCATGGCACGGCCCCGCGCTCCGGCCAGCCGCAGCAGGGTGGACTCGTCCATGACGCCGGCCCAGTGCAGCGCGGTCAGCTCACCGAGGCTGTGGCCGAGCGCCACGGTGGCGTCGATGCCGAACGTCGACAGCGCGGACAGGCCGGCGACGGAGCCGGTGACGATGCGTGGCTGTGCGACCTCGGTTGCGATCGTGTCCCCGTCGGACGGCAGCGCCGCGAGCCGGTACACGGCATCCAGGGCCGGGAGCCGGCGCCGCAGCGCTCCACCGCTGACGCCGGTGCCTGATCCCTGGCCGGGGAAGAGGTAGCCGATCCGGCCACGACCACCGACGCGACCGAGGAACGCGCGGTCCAATCCCGACGTCAGGGATGTCTCCCCCGCGTCGATGGCGTCGAGGATGCGGCGGAGCTGGTGTTCGGCGTCCTCGGGGGCGGTGACGACAACGGCCGCCCGGTACGGCAGGTCACGCAGGTCGTTCCGCAATGCCACGGCCAGATCGGTGAGCTGGGCGTACGACGCGGCTCCGGCGAACCCGGCGACCTGCTCCACGCGCTCCCGCAGTGCCGTCCAGGACATGCCGTCCAGCACGAGCAGCTCGGCGTCCTGTGCCCCTGCGGCGAGTGCGACCGTCCGCGTGTCCAGGTGCCGCGGCCGCCGGGCACCCGGCTTGTCCAGCACCACGTGGGTGTTGATGCCGCCGAAGCCCATGGCGGTGATGCCGGCGCGCACCGGGGCGTCGGCCGGCCACGGCTCGGCCTCGGAGAGCACCCGCAGGGCCCGGTCGGGCGCGGTGAGCAGCTCGTGCGGTTGCGGGCAGCTGAGCGCCGGAGGCAGCACCTCATGGTGTACCGCCATGGTGGCCTTGATCAGGCCGGCCAGCCCGGCTGCCGCCTTGGTGTGGCCGATCATCGCCTTGATCGAGCTGATCACGGCGGGAGCCGCGTCCGGGGCGGCCTTCCGCCGTGCCTGGGACAGGGCGGACAGCTCGGTCGTGTCACCCACCTTCGTCCCGGTGCCGTGCCCCTCGAACAACGCGACGGTGTCCAGCCCGAACCCCGCCCTCGCGTACGCCCGCTGCAACGCGAGTCGGTAGCCGTCGGCCTCCGGTCGGGTGATGCCGCCCCTGCCGTCGGAGGAGATCCCCCAGCCGGCCACGGTGGCGTAGACGCGGTGCCCGGCCCGCCGTGCCTCCTCCTCCCGCATCAGCACGACCATCCCGCAGCCCTCACCCGGCCAGAACCCGCTCGAGTCGCGGTCGTACACCCGCATCTCGCCGGTGGCGAGTGCTCCGGTCTTGGCGAAGCCGATGATCTCGAAGGGGTCGATCGAGAGGTCGACCCCGCCCGCGAGTGCCACGTCGATGTCGCCGTCGACCAGGGAACGGCAGGCGGTGATGACCGACAGCAGTGAGGAGGAGCAGGCGCCGTCCACGGTGTAGCCGCCACCCTGGAGGTCGAAGTGGTTGCAGATGCGGCCGGCGATGGTGTTGGAGAGGGCTCCGGCGAGGGTGTCCTCGTCGATGGGCGGAAAGGGCCGCTTGTAGTCGGCCTCGACACGGTCGAGGAAGTCCGCCAGGCGCTGCTCGTTCCAGTCCGCGTCGGTCAACGCGGAGGCGAGCACCCGGCGGACATAGGGCCATCGCAGCCGGAGCTGGTTGGCGCGGGAGAACTCACCGGTGAGGCTGTTCCCGACAACCACGCCGGTCCGTTCGTGCGGTAGGCCCGCGCCCATGGGGAATCCGGCGTCGGCCAACGCCGCGGCGGCGACGTCGAGCGCCAGCCAGTGCGTCAGGTCGGTGGAGCGGAACGTACTGCCCGCGACCTTGAACGCGATCCGGTCGAATTCCCAGCCTTCCAGTAGGGCGGCGTTGCGGGCGTAGAAGCGGTCGGGCGCGGCGGGATCGGCCGACCAGTAGTCGGCGAGCCTCATCCGGCTGTCGGGCAGTCGGCGGAAGGCCCGCCGGCCGGCGACGGAGTTCTCCCACAGCTCCTTCGGGGAGGTCGCATCCGGATACCTGCATGCCATGCCGACGATGGCGATCCTCGTCATGTTGAGCGAATCTCCGATCTGGTCGCGGTCGCGACCGCAGTGCTAGCGGGTGTCCGACGCACGGTCGTACCGGCCGATGGCGAGCGTCTTCCGGATGCGGCTCCGCCAGATCTCGTACGCCGGTGGTTCGCCGGGCAGGGAATGACCAGGCCGTGCGCGGTCGGTGACCGCCGCCGCCTCGACCGGCGGGAGCCCGCAGAACAGGCGGGTGGCGGTCTCCACGTGCGGGACCACGAGCCCGGCGCGCACCCGGGCCGCCGCTGCGAACGCGGAGCCCTGGATCAGGTGGGCGCGGTATGCCCCGGCGCGGCGCCAGAGTTCGCGCAGCTCCGTCTCGTCCGCGCCGCCGGCGTATGTGGCGGCCAGGCCGACGCCGCTGTACAGGTCGGCCCGGCGGGACTCGGCGAACCCGTCGACGAGTCGGGTGACCTGCAGCACGTCGGTGCCGCCGACGAACCACAGCGCCCGGCCGATCCCCTGGTCGATGGCGCGGTTGGCGTAGCCCGTGTCGTCGTCGACCGGCCACGGGAACCGCTCCGGCTGGAAGTGCTCGAAGACGTACCGCCGGGTACGGAAGTACGCCTGGTGGAATCCGTACCCGTCGAGGGCGAGCCAGCGCAGCAGCGGGTCCGGGGTGTGCAGCATGGGCCACCGGAATCGGGGCAGTCGTGCCATCGCCCACCCGATGCCGACGTACGCCATGTAGACGTGCCGGTCGCCGGGGCCGGCGAGGAACTCCTCCAGTTTCCCGCCGCCGAACGGTAGGGCGTCGCGGATGGCCAGTGCCATCGCCGCGCCCTCGTAGCCGAATCCGCGGAACCGCTCGGGAATCCGCTCGAGGGCCGGCTCGATCTCGGCCACCCGCCCGGCCGCGGCCGCGTCGCCGTAGCCCTCGAGGAACGTCCGACCGATCGTCTCCAGGAGTCCCTGCGCCTGTGGTGACTTCACATGGAAGCCCCGCACGCTCACGTACGTGTTGTGCACCTCCGGCGTCAGGACGATGCGACGCAGCGAACCGATGAAACCCACTGGTACCCCTTACGTGGTCAGCGCCGATCGAGCGGGCCGGGTACCCACGCGGCTCGCTTGCGGCAACGTCTTCCTGCGGCGGGAGATCCCCGCCGCGTCACAGTCAGTGCGCCGTCGTGCCCGACGGCTCCGCGTCGAAGTGGGCTCGCACCCGCTGGCGCCACACCTCGTACGCCGGCTCCCCGCGGGACGGGAATCCGTTGCCGGCGACGTCGTCGGCGAGCGCCGACGCGGCGGCGACGGAGAGCCCGGTCAGCACGGCGACGGTGTCCTCGGTGTGCGGCGGCACCGCGGCCGAGAACGTTCGGGCGCGGGCTGCGAAAACCGCTCCCTGTGCCAGGTGCGGCCGGTACGCGCCCGCGTGCCGGCGCAACGTTCCCAGCCCGGCGCGGTCGCAGCCGCCGGCGAAGGTGGCCGCCAGTCCGACGCCGCTCCACAGATCGGCCCGCCGGCCGGCGGCGAACCGCCCCACCGCGGCGGCGACGCCGTCGACCTGGCCGCCGTGGATGAACCAGAGCGCGCGGCCGATCCCCTGGTCCACGGCGCGCAGGAAGTAGCCGGGTGAGCCCTCCCACGGGTACGAGGCGGGCCGCTCGAGCCTCCCCACCCACCGGTCGGTGTCGAAGTAGGCGCGGTCGAAGCCGTATCCGTCGACCGCGAGCCAGCTCATCGTCGGGTAGTACGGCGTTCCGGCCAGGTCCGGCACCACCCCGCGCCAGAGCGGCCGGGGCAACCGCGCCATCGCGAAGCCGATGCCGATGTAGTTGAGGAAGGTGTGGGGACGACCTGGGCCGGCGAGCAGGTCCCGCGCCCGACGGGTGCGGTTCATCGCCATCGCATCCCGGATGGTGAACGCCATGGTCGCGCCTTCATAGGCGAATCCGCGCTGGTACGGGTCGATCAGCGCGAGGCGGCGCTCCACCTCCCACAGGTCACGGGACTCCATACCCCACTCGAAGCCGCACACCACCGTCTGGGGAATCGCCTCGAGTTGGCGCGTCGCCTCCGACAAGATGCCCGGGAACCCGCGGGCGGCAAAGCCGACCTCCCGCAATGACGGGGCCAACGCGTACCGACGTAGCGAACCGACGATGGTGGGCATCGTTCCCACTTTCCTGCCGTGATTTGCAGAGCAACCGTCACCGCTGGACGGCCGTTCCATCGTCAGCCAACAGGACGCGCGATTCTTCTCCCGCTGTGCGTAGTCGACCCGCGCGACCAGGCGACGCGCCGATGGCGTCGGCGCTCGTGGATCCGGGAAGCGTGCCACCGGGAGGAGCGCACAGCGGAAGAGGACTCGGCCCGCGCTCCTCGGCACGCTGAAATTCGCGACCTCCCCCACTCGCGCCCGTCCCCGTGTCGTCCGAATGACGGCATGGCCGGCGGAAAAGGGGCCACCTCAAGCTCGTAGAGGAATTCGGAATGGACAAGGCGAACGTATTCGCTGATCTGGCGGACGACTGCGCGGATCTCGATCAGATCCTGGCCGACCTGGGTCCTGAGGACTGGACCCGCTCGACACCGGCGCCCGGCTGGCAGGTGCGGCACCAGGTCGCCCACCTGTGCGCGGTCTTCCGGATGGCCGCCGTCGCGGCATCCGACGCCCCGGCGTTCCAGGCGCTGATGGCGCAACTCGGCGACGACTTCGACGCCAACGTGACCGCCGCGCTGTCCCGGTACCTCGACACCGGCTCGGCGGCGCTGCGCGGACGGTGGCGCGAGGAGTGGACCGACGCGGTCGAGGCGCTCGCCGCCGTACCGGCGGGGCAGACGGTGCCCTGGCTCGTCCGCCCGTTGCCGGCGCCGGTGCTCGCCGCCGCCGGGATGATGGAGCTGTTCGGCCACGGTCAGGACATCGCCGACGCCCTGGGGATACGGCGCGACCACAACGACCGGATCCGGCACGTCGTCGGCTTCGCCGTGCAGACGTGGGACTTCGGCTACCTGAGCCGCAACCTGACCCCACCCCAGCGGGGTTTCCGGTACGAGCTGACCGCCCCTTCGGGCGCGCTGTGGGTGTACGGACCGGAGGACGCCGAACTGATCACGGGCCCCGCCGTCGACCTCTGCCTTCTCGCCACCCGTCGACGGCACCGGGACGACCTCGCGCTGACCGCCGTCGGTGCGGACGCCGACCGCTGGCTCGACATCGCGCAGGCCTACCGCGGCCCGGCTGGTCCGGGACGCCGGCCGGGTCAGTTCGACCCGCCCGCGGCCACCGCGGGCGGCCTGTCGCACACCCTGGACGGGCAACCGTGACGGCCGGGCAGCCGACGCCCGACCCGGTACGGACGGCGACGCTCGAAGCGTTCGCCGACACGATCATCCCTGGGACGAAACGCTTCCCCGGCGATCGGGCCATTGCGGGCGTCGTGGACGACGCCGGCGCCGTGGAAGCCGGCGCCCTCGACCTGCTCGCGCACCCCGCCCTCGGGCTGGCCGAGGCGCTCGACGGCATGGCCGGGCTGCTCAACATGCACGCGCAGGCCTACGCTCGGGCTCGACAACTCACCCTGGACCCGGCGGTGCCCGCGTTCGTCGCCCTCGAATTCGACGACCGCACGGCCCTCGTGCAGGACCTCACCGACCCGTCCCACCCCGAACGCGAGGTGTGGTTCGGCGCTGCCCTTTTCTGCACGATGGCGTTCGACAGCGCGCCGCACCTGTCCACCGCGGCTGCCCTCGACCAGGGGCACCCCGGCCTGTCCATCCTCGGCTTCAGCAAACCGAACGAGGACGACCTCTGGCGGTTCCCGCACTTCTCCTACCAGCGGCAACTCGCCGACATCCATCCGCAGACCACGGCGACGGGAAGCCCCGCATGACCAGCATCGAGCAGACCGACGTCATCGTCGTGGGCAGCGGCTTCGGCGGCGCGATCCCGGCGTACCACCTCGCGGCCGGTGGCGCCCGGGTCGTGGTGCTGGAGCGAGGTCCATGGCTCGACAGCAGCGAGTTCGACCACGACTTCCTCCTCGGCTCGTCCTACACCCGGATCTTCGACTTCACGGTCGGCGACGGCATGAGCGTTCTCGCGGGCAACTGCGTCGGCGGCGGCAGCGTCGTCTATTTCGCCACCATGCCGCGGGCGCCCCGCTTCGTCTTCGAACGCACCGGCGGCCTCGGGCGGCGGATGTGGCCGGCCTCGATCAACCGCGACACCCTGGACCCGTGGTACGACATCGTCAGCGAGGCGCTGCCCGTCACCGAGCAGTCCTGGAACGACGTGCCGTTCGCCGGCGGCCTGTTCGCCGCCGCCTGCGCCCACGCCGGTCGTACCGCGAACCCGGTCCCGTCGGCGATCGACAAGCCCAGGTGCACCAACTGCAACTGGATGATGGCCGGCTGCCGCTTCGACGCCAAGCGCTCCCTGTTGCTGAACTACCTGCCCGCCGCGCTCGCGCACGGCGCGCAGATCCGGCCGCTGCACGAGGTGCAGCGGCTGTCCCGGACCCCGGAGGGCGGCTACCGGGTCCACTACGACGTCATCGACGACGAGGACTACCGCGTCACCCGGGGCGGCGGGGTGATCGAGGCGAAGATGGTGGTGCTCGCGGCCGGAGCCGGCGCCACCCCGGTCATCCTCCAGCGCTCCGAGTCGGAACTCGGCACGATGCCACCGGCGGTCGGCCGCTACTTCTCCGGCAACGGGGAACGCCTGAACACCGCCGTCGTGAACGACGAACGGGCCCGCGAGCTCCTCGGTCTGGACCGCGGTGACGGCACGGCGTACGAGGCGCACCAGATCGGGAAGGGCCCGTGCGTGGCCACCTGGGACAAGCTCGACGGGTCGCTGCCCGAGTACAGCCGCTACTCGCTGGAGCAGCTGTACTTCCCACCGGGTCTGGGCACCATCCTCGCCCAGGCGCCCGGCGCCGCCGGGCCGACCTGGTTCGGCCGGGAGAAGAAGGAGATGCTGCGCCAGTGGCGCTCCTGGCTGACGGTGTTCGCCATGACGGAGGACGACAACGAGGGCGTCTTCGGGGCCCCTCCGGCGCGCGGCAACGCGGAGCGGATCGCGCAGCAGATGCTCGGACGTGGTTCGCTGCGCTACGACCCGACGGAGAACACGCTCCGGGGCTGGGCCGAGTCCGACGCCGACGTCCGGGACATCCTGGAACGCGACGGTCTGGCCCGGGTGCGGCCGTGGACGAACGACCAGGTCGGCGCGTACACCGTGCACCCGTTGTCCTCCTGCCGCATCGGTGACGACCCGGCGACGTCGGCCCTCGACGACCGGCACGAGCTCCGCGACCATCCCGGCATCTTCGTCACCGACGGGTCGGCGGTGCCGGCGGCGCTGACCGTCAATCCGGCGCTGACGATCGCGGCCCTGGCCGAACGCGCGGTGCCGGGTCTGGTGCGGGCCGCGCAGCAGCGCGGCATCGCGGTAACGTACGGCGCGCCGTCGCCGGACGGCACCCGGGCAGGGGACCCGAGCCTGCGACGGTTCAGGTGAACGGCGGCCCGACTCAGGGCGGCGGGGTGCCCATGGGCGCCCTGCTCGCCCGGCTGACCCGTGGGATCACCCAGAGCCACATCGAGCACCTGAGCCCCGTGCCGGTGCGGGGTGCGCCCGCCGCGGTCCGGCACGTCTACCGGCGGCTCGAACGGGAGTTCGGCCTGCTCGCGCCGCCGGTGACCTTGCACGCCGCCTCTCCCCCCGTGCTCGCCGCCTGTTGGCTGATGCTGCGGGAGGCACTGCTGGTCGACGGTCTGGTCCGGCGTGACACGAAGGAGGCGGTGGCCGCGGCGGTGTCCCTGGCCAACCGTTGCCCGTACTGCGTGGACGTTCACGGCAGCGCCCTGCGAGGGCTGCTGCGCGGGCCGGACGCCCGCGCCCTGATCGACGACCGGCTCGCCGAGGTCACCGAGCCGCGGCTGCGGGCGATCGTCGAGTGGTTCCGCCACGACGGCACCCCCGCCGGGGCGGTGCTCCCGCCACGGGTGGATCCCGCCGAGATCCCGGAACTCATCGGTGTCGCGGTGCTGTTCCACTACCTCAATCGCATGGTGAACGTCTTCCTGGCCCCGTCCCCGCTGCCCGTCGCGATGACTCCGCGCGCGGCCCGGGTCGCGCGCTGGCTCGCCGCCGTGACGATGGCCCGGCTCGCTCGCCGGGGTGTCGCCCCCGGAGCGGACCTCGACCTGCTTCCGCCGGCGCCGCTGCCGCCCGATCTCGGTTGGGCCCGCCCGAACGCCACCCTGACCACCGCCTTCGCCCGGGCCAGTGCCGCCGTCGACGACGCCGCGGAACGTGTCGTGCCCGCATCCGTTCGGGGGCTTCTGCTGGACCTCCTGGCCGGCCCGGCGGGCCTGCGCGCGGTCACGGACCGGGCCGGGTTGGAGGCGTCGCTCGAGACCCTGCCGAAGTCGGATCGGGCGGGTGGGCGCCTGGCCCTGACCGCCGCCTTCTTCTCCTACCGGGTCACCGACGCCATGGTGGCGGGCAACCGGCTGGGCAGCTGCGACGACCGCCGCCTGCTGGAGCTGGTCTCCTGGGCCAGCCTGACGGCGGCCCGGGCGGCCGGGCGGCAGCTACAGGCCGCGTGGCAGGGCGCTCCGGGCGCGGTGCCGCCCAGAGAGCGGAGGGGATGACGTTGGAGGTCATCCCGCCGCTGGCACCGGAGACCCTGCTCGTCTTCCTGATCGCCGTCACCGTCCTGCTACTGACGGCCCGGGTCCTCGGGCGGCTGGCCGCCCGGGTCGGCATGCCCGCCATCGTCGGCGAGCTGCTCGCCGGGGTGCTTCTCGGCCCCTCCCTGCTCGGGCACCTGTTCCCGCAGGCGGCCCGGCTCCTGTTGCCCACCGAAGCCGGCGACATGCACCTGATCGACGCGGTCGGGCAGTTCGGCGTGCTGCTCCTCGTCGGCATCACCGGCACCCACCTCGACCTGGGTATGCTGCGCAGCAAGCGGCGTACCGCGGTCGTGGTGAGCCTGTGCGGACTGCTGCTGCCGCTGCTCGGTGGGGCCGGCCTCGGGCTGCTGATGACCGCGCCGGCGGGTGACGGGACGGCGGACCGGGTGCTGTTCGCGCTCTTCCTCGCCGTGGCGATGGGAGTGACCGCGCTGCCTGTCATCGCCAAGACCCTGACCGACATGGGCCTGCTGCACCGCACCGTGGGCCAGCTCATCCTCATGGCGGGCACCGTCGACGACGCGGTGTGCTGGTTCCTGCTCTCACTTCTGGTCGCGGCCGCCACGGTCGGCCTGAGCGCCGGCTCGGTGGCCGTGTCGGTCGCGGCACTGGTCGGCTTCGTCATCTTCGTGTCGACCGTCGGCCGGGTCCTGGTGCGAG
Organism: Micromonospora sp. NPDC048040; assembly: GCF_055587185.1. Lineage (NCBI taxonomy): Bacteria > Bacillati > Actinomycetota > Actinomycetes > Micromonosporales > Micromonosporaceae > Micromonospora > Micromonospora sp. NPDC048040. Next base: position 48,568 of record NZ_JBVJGT010000033.1, read on the forward strand.
CGGTGATGCGGCGCGTGGCCCGGTCGGACGAGGCGGGACCCACGGTCGCCGCCACCGTGGTCGTCGTGCTGATCGGTGCGGGGCTGACCCACGGGCTGGGCATGGAGGCCGCGCTCGGGGCGTTCGTCGCGGGCCTGCTCATCCGCGTCCCGGATCCGGCGAAGCTCGCGCCGCTACGGACGGTCGTGCTCACCGTGCTCGCGCCGATCTTCCTCGCCAGCGCCGGTCTGCGAATGGACCTGACGGCACTGCGCGACCCCGGCCTCGCGCTGACGGCGGCGGCGGTGGTCACCGTGGCCATTGCCGGCAAGTTCGCGGGCGCCTACCTGGGTGCCCGGCTCAGTGGACTGACGAGCTGGGAGGGACTGGCCGTCGGGGCGGGCATGAACGCCCGCGGCGTGGTGGAGGTGATCGTGGCGATGGTGGGTCTGCGGCTGGGCGTCTTCGACGTGGACATGTACACCATCGTCATCCTCGTCGCGATCGTGACCTCGGTGATGGCGCCACCGATGCTGCGGATGACGCTCCGCCGGGTGCGGGTCGAACCGGAGGAGCGGCGCCGGCTGCTGCGTATCGAGGGCAGGGAGCCCGCGCCGGCGTCGCAGGCGTCTCGATAGCCACGTCCGGTCACGGCCGCGGACCACGGTCCGCGGCCGTCGCCGTCTGCCGGCCGCGACCGACGAGGCCGACGACCTCCACGCCTGGGACGACGACGGCGTACGCACGGGCGCGGCGGTCCGGAATCCGGGCCGCCGCACGGCGTGGCTGACTCCCCTCCGACGCGGCCCTCCGTTCGCGGTGCCCCGCGAGTCGGCGCCGAGGCGGGGCTGTGGGACCGGTTCGGGATGGCAACCTGGCTCAGACGATGCGGACGTGGGGGACGTAGAGGATCCACCGGCCGCCCTGCTCGACGAACTGGCGCTCCTTGGCCATGATCTCCTCCGCGTGGTTCCAGGCGAGCAGCAGGGCGTAGTCGGGATAGGGGTCCGAGAACGCCGCGTAGGGACGTACCGGTATGTGTGCGCCCGGCGACAGACGGCCCTGCTTCTCCGGTGTGGTGTCACAGATGAACGGCACCAGGTCGGGCCCGATTCCGCAGTAGTTGGTGACGGTCGCGCTCTTGGACGTGGCGCCGTAGCCGACCACCCGCCGGCCCGCGTCACGCAGGTCGGTCAGGAGTGCGACAAGATCCGTACGGATGCGCTCGATCTGTCGGCCGAAGCGGAGGTACGTCTCGTGCTCTCCGATGCCGTAGCGGGCCTCCTCCTCGACCATCCGCGCCACACTCGGCCGGCGCTCTCGGGAGCCGGGGCGGGCGACGGTGTAGCGCACCGACCCGCCGTGGATCGGGATACGCTCCACGTCGACCAGTTCGAAGCCGAGCCGGGCCACCATCGCGTCCACCGACCGTACGGCGAACAGGTAGAAGTGCTCGTCATAGATCTGGTCGAAGTACGCGTACTCGACGATGTCGCTGACGTACCGGTCCTCGAACACGAAGATCCCGTCGGGCGTGAGCAGCCGGTCGACCCCACGGAAGACCGTGTCGATGTCGGCGACGTGGCTGACCGTGTTCGCGGAGAAGATGACCTTCGCGGGGCCCTCGGTGGCGAGGATCTCGGTGGCGGAGCGCTCGTCGAAGAAGTCGACCCTGACCCTGACCCCTCTGGCGACGGCGGCCGCGGCGGCGCCGGCGGACGGGTCGACCCCGAGATGCCGTACGCCTGCGGCGCTGAGCGTGTGGAGCATGATGCCGTCGTTGCTGCCGATCTCCAGGACCAGGTCGTCGACGCCGGTGAGCTCGGTGTCCCGCAGCTGGCGGGCCACCTCCTCGAAGTGGCTGCGCAGGCCGGCGGAGGTGGACGACCGGTAGGGGTAGTCGGCCCGGAACATGTTGTCCGTCGGCATCGGCTCCAGTTGCTGCACCATGGTGCAGTCGGCGCAGATGCCCACCGCCAGCCGGAAGAAGGTCTCGGAGTCGACTTCCTCGGGCTTGAGGAAGGCATTGGAGACCGGCTGCCTTCCGAGATCCACCCACTCCCGCACGGGCCCCGCACACAGTCGGCATGCCGGGGCGGCTGACACCAGCTCGCGGCCATTCACGTCGTCATGCTCCTTCACGGTGTCGCACACCGTCGGTCGCCCGCGCCTGCCGCCGCCTCGCCGCACCGGCGGATGACCAGATACGGCAACGGCACACGTCGACGCCGGTCCGAGAGGCGGTGGCGTCGCGGCGTCGGCAGCGGCCCTGAGCAGGTGCCGACGATGGTGCGGGAGGCGGCCCTTCCGCCGTCGCACCGCCATCGTCGCGGCACCGCGGACCTCACGGCATTTCTCAGGGTGCTCGACCTGGGCGTGTGCGGCGGCACGCAGGTCCGAGGCCGCGCGACGGTGGCCGGCGGCGACGGACCCGGTCCGGGGCCGCCCGTTGCGGTGCCGACCGGTCGGCACCGCAACGGGGAAGATGCCGGCGGCTCGGCCCGGGAACGAGGATCGGTTGGCATCGGGCGGGACGCAGCGTATCCCCAGTTCACCGTCTGCAGAGACTGCGGCCGATGGCTGCCGATTCCCCCGGCGTTTCTCCCGGTCCGACGCTGCGGCAACAGCGTCGGCCCGGGAGTTGGTCTTGTGTACCGAGGATGAGGAGACGCGCATGGCCAGGGCCACATCACCGGGCGGCGTGCCGGGTCCGCCGAACCGCCCGACGGCAGGGGCCTCCACGCCCCGGGCCGAGAGGACCTGACGTGGGTACGCAAACCACCGTGGCCGTCGTCGGCATGGGCTACGTCGGGTCGTGCGTCGCCGCGACGATCGCCGACCGCGGTCTCCACGTCATCGGAATCGACACCGACGCCGACCTCGTGGAGCGGCTGAACAGCGGCACCACGCCGCTGCGGGAGCCAGGGCTCGCCGACCGCATCCAGGCCGGGGTCGGCAGCGGCCGTCTCCGGTCGACGACCGACCACCGCGCGTCGGCGGAGGCCGACGTCGTCCTCCTCACGGTCGCCACGCCCGTACGGTCCGACGGGTCGCTGGCCGACGACCACCTCCGCGCCGCCTGCACGGCATTGGCCCAGCACCTGCGCGCGGGACAACTGGTGATTCTCAAGAGCACCGTCCCTCCGGGAACGACCCGGGACCTCGTCCGTCCCCTGCTGGAGGCAAACGGGCTGCGGGCCGGGGCAGACTTCGCCCTGGCCTTCGCGCCCGAACGCCTGGCCGAGGGGACCGCGATGACCGAGTTGCAGACCCTGCCGGTCGTCGTCGGTGGCCTCGACCCGGACAGCACCCGGGCGGCAGCGGACTTTCTGGGACGTGCGCTCGGGACCAAGGTCCTCACACAGGACTCCCTGGAGGCGGCCGAGGTCGTCAAGCTCGCCGACAACTGGTGGATCGACCTCAACATCGCCCTCGCCAACGAGCTGGCCATGTTCTGCGACCTGTTCGGGGTGGACGTGCTGGACGTCATCAGCGCCGCCAACTCCATCCCGAAGGGGAACGGACACGTGAACATCCTGCGACCGAGCGTCGGCGTCGGCGGTTCCTGCCTGACGAAGGATCCCTGGATGGTGTGGCGGTCCGCCCGCCGGCACGGGCTGGACATCGCTACCGCGCGGGTGGGTCGCGAGGTCAACCAGCAGATGCCCGGCTACGCCGCCCGGCTGGTCCTGGACGACCTCGCGGCCCGCGGGGTGGCCCCGTCGGCGGCGACGGTGGCGATCCTGGGGCTGGCCTTCAAGAACGACACAGGGGACCTGCGCGCGACGCCGACCCGCGGCGTGGTCGACGCTCTGTCGGCCGCGGGCGTGCGGGTGCGAATCCACGATCCGTTGGTCGACCCGGTCCACGCACGCGAGACCTTCGGGCTACCCGTCACGGCGACGGTCGAGGAGGCGGTGCGCGACGCGCACTGCGTCGCCCTGCTGGCCATGCATCGGGAGTTCAGGTCCCTCGACTTCGCCGGGTTGCCCGTCGCCGAAGACTGCCTCGTCCTCGACGGTCGCGCCTACCTGCCCAAGGAGGAGATCGCCATGTTGGAACGACTGGGCTACACCTACCGCGGGGTGGGCCGATGAGCACGCCCCGGGTCGTCGTCACGGGGGGACACGGCTTCATCGGCAGTCACCTCGCGGAGCGGCTCGTCACCGCCGGGGCGGACGTGACCGTCCTGGACGGCGGTGACCCGGCGCCGCACCTCGACCTGCTGCGCCGGCACACCCGGCACGTCCGAGGGGACATCCGCGACCCGGACCGGCTGGCGGAGGCGATCACCCCCGGGGTGGACCTGGTCTACCACCTCGCCGCGGCAGTCGGCGTGGACACCTACCTGAGCGACCCGCTGGAGGTGATCGACACCAACTTCGTCGGGACGATGCGGGTGCTGGAGCGGGCCACGGAGGTCGGGGCGCGGGTCGTCGTCGCCAGCACCAGCGAGGTCTTCGGCAAGAATCCTGCCGTGCCCTGGAGCGAGGACGCCGACAGGGTCCTCGGCCCGACCACCGCCCAGCGGTGGTGCTACTCCTCCAGCAAGGGGCTCGCCGAGCACCTCACCTTCGGCTTCGTGCAGCAGCACGGCCTCGCCGCGTCCGTGGTCCGCTACTTCAACGTCTACGGTCCCCGCCAGCGGCCCGCCTACGTGATCAGCCGCAGCGTCCACCGGGCACTGAACGGCCGGCCGCCGATCGTCTACGACCAGGGACGGCAGACCCGCAGCTTCACGTACGTCGCCGACGCCGTCGAGGGCACCATCCTCGTCGGGGCCTGCGACCGGGGCATCGGCGAGGCGTTCAACATCGGCAGCATGCGGGAGACCACCATCGCCGAGGCCGTCGCTCTCGTGGGCGCCGTGAGCGGGGCCGCGCAGAGCGCCGTCGCCGCCGACACGGCGAAGCAGCTCGGCGCCGCGTACCAGGATCTGCCACGGCGCATCCCCGACGCCACCCGAGCGAGGACGCTCCTGGGCTGGAGCGCGGAGACGCGGCTGCGGGAGGGCCTGACGCGGACCGTGGAGTGGGCGCGCGCCAACCCGTGGTGGCTGGCCCTGCCCGACAGCGGTGCCGGCCGGTGAGCGCCGGGACACGTCCGCTCACCGGGGACGAGTACGTCGAGTCGCTGCGCGACGGTCGGGCGGTCTATCTCCACGGTGAGCGGATCCGTGACGTGACGGTCCATCCCGGCTTCCGCAACCCGGTCCGGATGACGGCGCGGCTGTACGACGCACTGCACGCCGAGGAGCACCGCCCGGTGCTCACCGCGGCCTGCGACGCTCCGGGGAGCGACGGCTACACGCACCGGTTCTTCACGACCCCACGCAGCGCGGAGGACCTGGTCGCCGACGCGGGTGCCATCGCCACCTGGGCCCGGATGAGTTACGGCTGGCTGGGGCGCAGCCCCGACTACAAGGCGTCGTTCCTCGGCACCCTGGGCGCCAACGCCGCCTTCTACGAGCCTTTCGGCGACAACGCGCGACGGTGGTACCGGCAGTCGCAGGAGAAGGTGCTCTACTGGAGCCACGCCATCGTCCACCCACCGGTGGACCGATCGCGTCGGCCGGACGAGGTGGCGGACGTGTTCGTGCACGTCGAGCGGGAGACCGACGCGGGTGTGGTGGTCAGCGGCGCCAAGGTGGTCGCCACCGGTTCGGCCCTGACCGACCACATCTTCGTCGCCCACTACGGCCTTCCCGTGGCCAAGCGGGAATTCGCGCTGGTGGCTGCCGTTCCCACCAACGCGCCGGGGGTCAAGCTGATCTGCCGCCCGTCCTACACGGCCACCGCGAACGTGACGGGAAGCCCGTTCGACTACCCGTTGTCGTCCCGGCTGGACGAGAACGACACGATCCTCGTCCTCGATCAGGTCCTGATCCCGTGGGAGAACGTCTTCATCTACGGTGACCTGGCCAAGGTGCAGACGTTCGCGGGACGGTCGGGCTTCACCGAGCGGTTCACCTTCCACGGATCTGTCCGGCTCTCGGTGAAGCTGGAGTTCCTGGCCGGTCTGCTGGCCAAGGCGCTCGAGACGACCGGCACCGCGGACTTCAGGGGCGTGCAGAGCCGGCTGGGCGAGGTGCTGGCGTGGCGCAACCTGTTCCGCGGGCTGGCCGAGGCGGCCGCACGCGAGCCGGTGCCCTGGCACGACGGCGCCGTCCTACCGAATCCCCGGTACGGCATGGCATACCGATGGTTCATGCAGGTCGGCTACCCCCGGGTCCGGGAGATCATCCTGCAGGACGTGGCCAGCGGCCTGATCTACGTCAACTCCGGCACGGAGGACTTCCGTAACCCGGAGCTGCGACCGTACCTCGACCGGTACCTGCGCGGTTCGCAGGGCGTCGAGGCGGTCGACCGGGTCAAGGTGATGAAGCTGCTGTGGGACGCCGTCGGCTCCGAGTTCGGCGGCCGGCACGAGCTGTACGAGCGCAACTACGCCGGCAACCACGAGAACACCCGGATCGAGCTGCTGGCCGGCGCGATGGCCGGCGGGGATCTGGACCGGTACAAGGCGCTCGCCGACGCGTGCCTCGACGAGTACGACCTCGACGGCTGGCGGGTCCCGGACCTGACGTCGTACGACGGGCCGTGGCCGATGCACGACGCGCCCTGACCCGCACGCCCCCGACCGCCACACCGCGCGTGCCGCGCCCGTCCGCGGGCGCGGCACGCGCCGTTCGTCCCGGGTCAGCTGCCCGCCATGATCTCGGCGACCGTCTCCGCGTCCCCGGCGCCGTGAGCCGCGATCAGGGCCGCGAACCGGGCCGCCGGCATGACCCCTACGCCCAGCGCTGCCGCCTTGTCCGCCTTGGAGCCGGCGCCCTCCCCGACCACGACCAGGTCGGTCCGGGCGGAGACCGACGACGAGGCGGTCCCGCCCAGTCGCTCGACCGCCTCGTTGCCCTCGTTGCGGTTGAGCCCGGGCACGGCACCGGTCACGACGACCCGCATCGGGGCTCCGTCCGGCCGGCGTAGCGGCGCCGCGACCGGCCCGGAGGTGGCGGGGCCCGCCTCGGCCGGGGACGCCGCTCCCGGCTCGACCATGTTGACGCCACGCGCGACGAGCTTGTCGATCACGGGGGTGAGCTCGACGAGGTCGGCGGCGATCGTGGCGGCCCGGTCCGGGCCGACGCCCTCCACCCGCTGCAGGTCCTCGACGCTCGCGTCGAGCAGTGCCCGCATCGAGCCGAAGTGCCGGGCTATCCGGCGGGAGAGGGCCCGGCCGGTCATGCGCACACCGAGACCGATCAGCACGCGGGACAGGGGGCGTTGCCTGGACGCCTGGATGCTCGCGACGAGTTTCGCCGCCGAGACGCTCCCCATTCTGTCGAGGGTGACCAGGGCGGCCGGTTCGAGATCGTAGAGGTCGGCCGGATCGGTGACCAGACCGGCGGCGACCATCATCTGGATGATCTTGTCGCCGAGGCCCTCGATGTCCATCGCGTCCCGGGTGGCGAAGTAGGCCAGTGCCTCGTGGGCGCCGCAGGCCCGTCCACGCACGCATCGCCAGCGCTTCTGCGTCCGGTCGAGCTCCCCGCCGCAGCGTGGACAGCTTCCCGGCGGCTCGTACGGCGCCGAGGCCGGGTCACGTTCGTCGAGCTTGGCGCCGGTGATCTCCGGGATGACGTCACCCGCCCGGCGGACGAAGACGACGTCTCCCACCCGCACGTTGCGCCGGGTCAGGTCGTCGAAGTTGTGCAGGGTCGCCGACGTGACGGTGACACCGCTGATCTGCACGGGCTCGAGCACCGCCACGGGGGTGACCACGCCGGTACGACCGATCTGCACCTCGATGCCCAGCAGCCTCGTGGTCCGGGTGTCCGCGGGGAACTTGTACGCCACCCCCCAGCGGGGGGCACGGCTCGACGAGCCGGCCAGCTCCCGGTCCCGCGTGCCGTCGACCTTGACGACCGCGCCGTCGACACCGAACCCGATCGCGCTGCGGGCGGCACGCAGCGCCTCCACGGCGGCAAGCACCTCGTCGAGGGTGGGGCAGACCGCCAGCGGCACGGATGCGGAAAGGGTGGTCCGCACGCCCAGGTCGGCCAGCGCCGCCATCTCGGTCGAGTGCGACGCCTCCCCGGTCGGCTCGGTCACCGCGCCGCGCACCCCGTAGGCGATGAAGGACAGCGGTGCGTCGTAGGCCCGTCCTTCGGCCCGCAGGGTGCCGGCTGCGGCGCTGCGGGGGTGGGCGAAGGGAGGCTCGCCGTGCCCGGTGCGCATCTCGTTGGCGATCACGAAGTCCGCGTCGGTCATGAAGACCTCGCCGCGGACCTCGATCGTGACCGGTCGGGCGAGCTGTTCCGGCAGCCCGACCGCGCGCCGGGCCTGGCCGGTCACGTCCTCCCCCGCCCGTCCGTCGCCACGGGTCGCGACCCGGACCAGCCGGCCGTCGACGTACCAGGCCGCGATCGCGAGACCGTCGATCTTCGGTTCGACCACGAAGGCGGCCACCGGGTGACCGAGCAGTTTCTCCAGGCGGTTGGCCCACCGGCGCAGCTGCTCCTCGCCGAAGACGTTGTCCAGGCCGAGCATCGGTTCGCTGTGCTCCACGTCGCCGTGCGCCGCCACGCCGGCGGCCACCGTCCCGGACGGCGAGTCCGCCGCCGTCCAGTCCGGCCGCGTCGCCTCGGTCGCCTCGACCCGCGCCAGCAACGCGTCATAGGCCGCGTCGTCCATCAACAGGTCACTGCCGTTGTGGTACGCCATGGCGGCGGCGCGAACCGCGGCGACGGCGTCGGCGTACGCGGGCCGGTCCGGGAAGGGTACGGCGAACTCGGCGTCCACGACCGGTGCCGGGGCCTCGGGCGACGGATCGGTCTGTGTGTCGGTCATGGCGGGCGGGTGCCTCCTCAACTCGGCCGTCAGCCCGCCCGCGAGGGCGGGCCTCGGGTCCGGGCGGGCTGAGACGACTGCCCGGTCAGCTGTCATCGGCGATTTCGGGCGTCCAACGCGAGGCTCTTCAGGACCGGCACGACATCGTTGGGGCTCGGCATGGCGCGCCAGACATCATAGATCGCCTCGGCGCCCTGCCGGTAGGACGGCTCGGTGAGCACGGCCAGGATCGCCTCCCGCAGCTCCGCCACCGACTGGGTCTGGTGGTCCAGCCGCACGCCGGCACCCCGGGAGACCACATAGTTCGCCACCGGGGTGGCTTCGAGCTTCTTCGCCGGCATCACCCAACGGACCGTGGGCTCCTCGCGCGCCTCCGCCTCCCGGACGCCGTACTCCACGCCGGAACGGTAGACCCCGACGTCGTCCGGCTCCGCCTCCGGCGCGTCCTCCTCCACCCGCAGCATGATGGACTCCAGGGTGTCGCAGACGAGCTGCGGCACCTTGCTGGCCACGGCGGCCTGGAAGGTGCCGAGGCCGCCGTGGTGGATGACGGCCGAGCAGGTCGGCAGGAGCTGGTTGAGCGGCAGGTACTCGACCGTCCGCACGTTCGCCGGCGGGGTGTACCCGTCGAGCTGGACGTCGTTGAGCGTGGCGACGACCTCGACGTCCAGGTCGGCGAGGGCGTCGAGCAGCATCGGCGTCCGGTTCCAGTCGCCGCGGATGAAGCGCCGGTAGGACTCCCCGAGGGTGAGACAGATCCGCGGTCGCCGCGGCGGCTCCCGCAACCAGTCCGGCACCGGCTCCGCGCCGTTGTAGGGCACGTACCGCAGCGGAACCTTCCGGGTGCGGGTCGGCAGGCCGAGCCCGGGCGGCGCCGTGTCGATCGTCCACTGCCCGACCAGCAACTCCTCGTCGAGCTCCACGCCGTAGTTCTCCGCGAGCGGGCGAACCAGGGTGGCGAGCGGATTCTCGTCGAGGCCCGCGGCGACGAGGGCGTCCCGGCCGGCGGCCAGGCGGTCGAGGCTCCAGCCCGACGGGTCGTACGCGAACACGAGCCGGGCGTGGGCCGCGCCGCACACCCGGGCCGCGACCGCGCCGGCGGCCTGGGTCAGGTCCCAGATGATCAGGTCGGGACGCCACGCCCGGGCGAACTCGATGAGGGCGTGGGGCTCGGGCCGGTCGGGGCGCAGGTAGTCCCCGGTCGGGGTCAGGAGATACTGGTAGAAGAGGTACCAGTACTCGCGCTCCTCCGGGTTGAGGCCGAGAGCCTCCGCGTACCGCTGGGCCTCCTCCGGGCCGTGCGGCTCCAGCGGATCGTCCGAGATTCGGGCGGCCCAGGACGCGTCACCGAGCGGCACCGGGGTCAGGCCGGTGGCGGCGATGCGGTCGGCGAAGCCGCCGAAGGACGCGAGGCGCACCTCGTGGCCGGCGTTCTGCAGTGCCCACGCAGTGGGCACCATGGGGTACAGGTGGGCGATCGACGGGTCGATGGCGAACAGGACGCGCATGTCTCTCCCTCGCGGGCGTTCGGATCAGGGTCTGGGGGCGTTGCCGGGTGCGGGGACGATCCCGCCGCTCAGCGCCGCACACCGATGAGGAGCCTCCGCCCGGCCAGGCCGACGGAGAGGAAATCGCCGCCGCAGCCGGCCGCGGCGAGCGCACTGAGGTGCTCACGGCGGCCGAACGCCCGCAGCACCCGGGTGTCCTCGACGTGCCGGACGCTGTCCCCGTCGGCGACGAGGAAGTGCCGCTCGATGCGATGGGCGCCGTCGCGGGGTATCCCCCGCGCCATGTGTGCGACCGTACGGCCGTCCTCGGCGCGCGTCAGCGCCTCGCGGGCGGTCCTCCGGGTCGCCTGGTCCGGCATCCAGATCGGAGCGAGGATCATCAGCCCGCCAGGCGCCAGGTGCCGGGCCAGTGCCCGCAGGACGGCCCGGTAGCCCGACAACGGGAACCGCGCCAGGGCGTCGTGCAGGCATGTGACGACGTCGAACGTGCGGCCCACGTCGAGGTGCGGCAGCTCCGCCTCGTGGATCGTGGTGCCCGGCAGCGCCTGGCGGGCCGCGGCCGCCATCGGAGCGTCGACGGCGACGCCCTCGGCGACGGCGACGTGCGGAATCAGGTGTCGCAGGTGCTCACCGGCGCCGCACGCCACGTCGAGCACCGACGAGGACTCCGGGTGACGGGCCCGGACGATACGCAGCAGAGCCTGTGCCTCCACCGCGTGGTCCCGGCTGCTGTCGACATGGACAAGGTCGTAGAACGTGGATCGTGCTGCCTCGACAGGCATCATCACCTCCGGTTTCTCGTCCCGGTACGACGACGCCAGGACGTCGCGTCGCACCGGTACTGATCGCCGTGTCGGCCCGGCTGCGCGGGCATCTTCCGGTTTGCCCGCTGCCGGCCTAGGTCCGCAGCGCACGGGCGAGGGTGTCCCGGTAGCCCGCCACCAGCTCGGCCACCGTCTCCGCCCGGAACTGGCCGCGGCAGTACCCGACACTGCCCACGATGCCGCCTCCGACGTCGAACTCCACCGCCCACAGCGCCCCGTCCGGGATCTGTGAGCCCACCGGCTGCGAGCGCAACCGGCGCCGCATCGCCTGGTAGGTGAGGTCGCCGACACGCTCGCCGACGGCCATGAACGGTGACTGCACCAGCTGGAACACGCAAGCCGCGTGCTCCTCACCGGCGGCGGCGCCCATCAGCTCCGGCGCCACGCCCAGCAGGTCCACGAAGGGGATCTCGTTGCGGTACGCCTCGAGGCAGGCCGTCCGAACCCGGTCGAGCAGGTCGTCGAAGCCGACGCAGCCGTCGGTCCGTACCCGCAGCGGCAACAGGTTGAAGAAGGAACCGACCATGTCGAGCGTCCAGGCCGGCCGCCGGCCGGGAGTGAAGGTCGGCATGACCACGTCGGCGCGGCCGGTGGTGTCGGCGAGGTACCGCACGTAGGCCGCGGCCATGACCATGAACGGGGTGCAGCGCCGGGCGGTGGCGTACGCCTGCACCCGGCGGCGCAGATCGTCCTCGTAGAGGAATCGGTACCACGACGTGACGTCCGGGCGCTGGGCCCCACGGGGTCGGTCCATCCGGACCGGCGTCACCGCCGCCCCGCGCAGCCGCTGCCCCCAGTACCGGCGGGCGGCGGCGAACGCCGGCGAGGCGGCGACGCGCCGCTGCCACTGCACGTACTCGCGGTACTGACGCACCGGGGGAAGGTCCGGTCGCCGTCCGGCGCGACGCGCGGCGTAGCAGAGCGCAAGGTCCCGCAGCACCACCTGGATCGACCAGCCGTCGACGCCCGTGTGGTGGGCGGCGAGCACGAGAACCGCGTCACGGTCGTCGAAGCGACCGAGCCGGGCGTGCAGCGTGGGGCACTGGTCCATCCGTACCGGGCGGGACTCCACGTCGTTGAGCAGAAGCTCCGCCCGTTCGTCGCGGGCCGCCGGCTCGGTGGGGAGGACCTCGACCTCGAGGCGGGGTGTCCGGGCGGGCCGCACGCGCTGGTGGACGTTGCCCGGCTCCCGGAGGATCGACGTGCGGAGGGACTCGTGCCGCTCGACCACGTCCGCGAGCGCTGCCCGGAGTGTCGCGACGTCGAGCGGTCCGGTGATCCGCCAGCCACCGACGATGGTGTACCGGGGCCCGAACGGGCCGGCGTCGTCGCCTCCGTCGACCATGCGGAGGAACTCCTGCTGCCGGGAGAGCGCGAACGGCTCGTCCGGTCCGGATGCCGGCTCCGGAACGTGTTCCGGCGCGGCGGGCGCGACGCCGTCCGGCAGTGTCCACAGGGACGCTGCCGGACGGCGGTCATCCGCCGGCATGGGCCGAGCCCCCGGCCGCCGCCTCGTCGCCGGCCGGCCGGCGCCACCGCATGCCGTCGGCGGACGGGATCAGGCCGCCCGGCCGGAGCGGGTGCAGATCGTCGACGTTGCCGCCCATGGCTGCCTGGGTCTGCACGCGAACCCCTTCCTTGAGGACCTCCCTGAGCATCGACGCGCCGAGCAGGTTACGGTCCTCGCCCGCCTCGGAGACCGGCCCCTGGACGACCTCGGCGAGCTGCCGGAACGCCGGTTCCCGGCGCTGGATGTACGACTCGGCGTCGACCAACGCCCGCTCCTGCGACCCGGCGCCTCCGACCAGCTGCACGAATGCCTCGACGGCGCCGGCAACGTTGTCGTCGGTGATCTGCTTCGCCGTCCAGAAGTACGATTCCTCGTCCTGGTGCATGTCGTAGAAGGCGACCAGGAAGTCGTGGAAGAGGCTGTACTCGCGACGGTAGCGCGCCTCGAACTCCTCGAAGACGCTCTCCTCGTCCAGCTCCCCGGCCAGGCAGCTGTTGATGGAGCGGGCGGCGAGCAACGCGCTGAAGGTCGCCAGGTGCACCCCGGAGGAGAAGACCGGGTCGATGAAGCAGGCCGCGTCGCCGACCAGGAGCATCCCGGGCCGCGAGAAGGTGTCGTTGATGTAGGAGTAGTCCTTGCGGACGCGGACCTCGCCGTACGGGCCGCTCTCGACCCGGGTCGCGTCGGCGAGGTAGTCGGCGATCATCGGGCACTCGGCGATCAACTGGCGCAGCACCGCCTCCCGGTCGCCGCCCCGGATCCGGTCCAGGGCCTGCGGTCGCAGCACGGCGCCGACGCTGGTGAGGGTGTCGCTCAGCGGGATGTACCAGAACCAGCCGCTGGGGAAGGCGACGGCGAGGATATTGCCGCTGTTCGGCTCCGGAAGCCGCTTGCCGCCCTCGAAGTACCCGAAGAGCGCGAGGTTGCGGAAGAACTCCGGGTAGTGCCGGTCACCGCCGATCCGCTGGTGAATGCGGCTGCGGTGGCCGGAGGCGTCCACCACGTAGCGGCTGCGGACCTCCCGTCGGGTGCCGTCCTCGTCGTCGAAGCGGACGCCGCAGACCCGATCCCCGTCCTCCAGGACGTCCACCACGGCGCACCGCTCACGGACGGTGACCCCCTTGCGGCGGGCGTTGTCGAGCAGGATCTGATCGAACTTCATGCGCTCGACCTGGTAGGCCGTGGCACCCTCGCTGGCGAACTTGGGCGAGATCGCGAACGCGAACGTCCACGGCTCGGGGTTGCGTCCCCAGCGGAACGTCCCGCCGCGCTTGACCGGGAACCCGGCGCGGGCGAGTTCGTCGGTGACGCCGGTCAGTCGGCAGATGCCATGGATCGTGGCGGGCAGCAGCGACTCCCCGATCTGGTACCGGGGGAACGTCTCCTTCTCCAGCAGCAGGACCCGGTGCCCCTGCATCGCCACCAGCGTGGCAGCCGTGGAGCCGGCCGGCCCGCCACCGACGACGATCAGGTCGTAGTCGAAACCGTCGTTGTTCACGTCATGTCCTCCAGGAGTCACGGACAGGGGTTCGTCGGTCAGCGCAGGACCACGTCGGCGCGCAGGACGGCGTCGAGGAGGTCCGCGCGGCTCAGCGCCGCCGCCACCGCCGCGATGTCGTCGGCCATGTGGCGGTCGCGGTGCAGAGTGGGTGCGATGGATCGGGTGAGCTCGTAGGCGGCCCGCCCGGCCCGGCTCAGCTGCGCGTACCGCCCGGAGACGTCGACCGCCTGCGCGGCGGCGAGCAGTTCCACGGCCAGGATCGTGTCGTTGTTCGTCAGGACCCGGCGCGCGTTGCGGGCGGCGATCAGGCCCATGCTGACGATGTCCTGGTTGTCGCCGTTGGAGGGGATGCTGTGGATGCTGGCCGGGCCGATCGTGCGGTTTTCCGCGACAAGTGCGGTGGCCGGGTACTGGGCGCCGGCGAAGCCGCTGTTGAGGCCCGGGTCGCCCATGACGAGGAATTCCGGGAGACCGTAACTCAGGTGGCGGTTCAGCAGGCGGTTGGTGCGGCGCTCGGACAGCACGCCGAGCTGCGTCAGGGCGATGGTGACGTAGTCCATCGCGAAGGCGACCGGCTGGCCGTGGAAGTTCGCGCCGTGGAAGACCTCGCCGCTGCCGAAGAAGAGCGGGTTGTCGTTGGCGGAGTTCAGCTCGACCTCGACCGTCGACCGGGCGTGGGTGAGGGTGTCCCGCACCGCGCCCAGCACCTGCGGCACCGCCCGCAGGGAGTACGCCTTCTGCATGTAGATGTTCGTCCGCTGCACCGCCTTGTCCGGCTGCCACTCGTCGGCGAGCTGCTGCCGCAGGCTGGCATGCGAGACGGTCAGCCCGCTGTCGCTCATCAACGCACGCATGTTGGCGGCGGAGTCGATCTGGCCGGGGTGCGGCCTGGCAAGGTCGTGACCCTCCGCGAGGAACGGGCCGGTGGATCCCTGCAGGGTCTCGATGACCAACGCGGCGACGATCTCGGCCTGGCGGACCTGTTCGGTCGCCCGACCGATCACCAGGGCACCGAGCCCGGTCATCGCGGAGGTGCCGTTGATGAGCGCGAGGCCTTCCTTGAACCGCAGCTCCATCGGCGTGATGTCGTGCTCG
The DNA here is from genome assembly GCF_055587185.1 of Micromonospora sp. NPDC048040. NCBI lineage: Bacteria > Bacillati > Actinomycetota > Actinomycetes > Micromonosporales > Micromonosporaceae > Micromonospora > Micromonospora sp. NPDC048040. Next base: position 63,831 of record NZ_JBVJGT010000033.1, read on the forward strand.
CGGAGCACCTCCCCGGCCGGCACCGGCCGGCCGTCGCGCAGCACGTAACCCTCGCCCAGCACCGTGCTCGCGATGTGCGACAGAGGGGCCAGATCCCCGCTGGCGCCCAGCGAGCCCATCTCGGGGATGGCCGGAGTGATGCCGAGGTTCAGGTACAGCTCCAGGCGGGTGATCAGCTCGGGACGCACGGCGGAATAGCCCTTGGCCAGGGCGTTGAGTCGGGTGGCGACGATCGCCCGGGCCTCTACCTCCGAGAAGTGCGGGCCGACGCCGGCGCTGTGACTGCGGACCAGGTTGGTCTGGAGCTCAACCTCCTTGGACTGGTCCACCAGCATGTAGATCATCTCGCCGTACCCGGTCGTCACGCCGTAGACCGGGATGCCCTGCCGCACGATGTCCTCGAACCGCTGCCGGCTGCCGGCCGCGCGGGCCAGCGACTCCGCCGGCACCACGCAGGGTGCGCCCTGTTCGGCCACCTGTCGCACGCCGTCGATCGTGAGTCCGGCGCCGTCGAGAACCACCGGTCTGGCAGCGCTGTCGAACTGAGCCATGCTCTTTCATCCCATCGTCGTGGTTGGCCCGGCAGCAGCGAACGCTCCACCGGCTGTCGAGTCGCCGCACCCGGCGGCCGCCGCCTGCACCAGCGCCGCCATGCCAGCCACCGTCGGGGCCGTCATCAGCTCCGCCACGGACACGTCCACACCGAAGCGCTCGGTGAGCCGGTGGGCGAGCCGAGCCAACAGCAGCGAGTGGCCGCCCGCGGCGAAGAAGCTGAGGTGCACGTCCGCCGGCCCGGCCGGCAGCAGTTCCGCCCAGAGCCGCCCGATCTCCTGCTCGGTCGCGGTCGGATCCCGCCCGGCGGCGGACCCGGCGGCCAGCACAGGGTCCGGGAGCCTGGTCCGGTCGACCTTGCCGCCGACGTTGCGTGGCACCCCGTCGATGGCGACGAAGGAGGCGCGGTGGATCACGGGACCGTACCGACGACGCAGGTGCGTCCGCAGCGACGTCACCAGCGTCTGCCAGTCGCCGCGGTGACGGGCCACCACGAAGACGACCAGCCGGCTCACCAGTCCGTCCGGGTCGGCCACGGCGGCCACGGCGCAGTCGGCCACGAGCGGATGTTCGGCGAGAACGGCCTCCACCGCCGCGAGTTCGAGCCGGTGTCCGGCTAGCTTGACCTGGTGGTCCAGCCGGCCGACATGTTCCAGCGTGCCGTCGAAGCGGCGTCGTCCGAGATCGCCGGTCCGGTAACAACCCGCCGTCGGAGAGGCGGCCGCATCGGCGCCGCGCAGGGGCCGGAAGGCGCCGTCGCCTCGCCCCTTCCCGTCCGCGCCGGGCAGGTAACCCGGCACGGCGTACGGACTACGAACGACGATCTCCCCGGTCACCCCCGTGGGGCAGGGACGGTCCCGCTCGTCGACGACGAGCACCTGCCGGCCGGGAATCGGCCGGCCGATCGGCACCCGCTCGCCGCGGACCAGGGCATCGATCCGGTACGCGCTGGCCGCCACCGTCTCGGTCGGCCCGTAGACGTTCCACAGCCGGGTGTGCGGGAGCAGCCGGCGCAGCTGGTTCGCCAGGCTGGCCGCGAGCGCCTCCCCCATCAGGATCAGGTGGGTCAGGCGATTCGGCACGGCGCCGTCCCGCTCCATCGCGACCGCCAGCTCGCGGGCGAAGCTCGGCACGGTCTGCAACAGCGTGACGCCCTCCCGGTCGAGCCAGCGCACGAACCGCTCGGGGTGGGCCCGGACACGGCCCGGTACGGGCACCAGCGTCGCACCGGAGATCAGAGCCGCGAACACCTCGCAGAGGCTCGGGTCGTGCTCGACGGCGGCCCATTGCGCCACCCGTGCACCGGGTCCGAGTCCGCCGATGTGCGCGAGCCAGGCGGCGAACTGGGCGAGCGCCGCGTGGGTCTGGACGACCCCCTTCGGTCGCCCGGTCGAGCCTGAGGTGAACGCGGCGTACGCCGCCGATGCCAGGTCGATGTCGCACGGTGTCGCCACCGCCCCCGCGGTCGGTTCCGTCGGCAGCGCGAGGACCTGTCCGCCCCGCTCAGCCCGGTACCAGTCGGCCAGCGGGTCGTCGGCCGGGTCTCCGCCGAGCAGCACGACGGCCGGCCTCAGGTCGGTCAGGACCATCGCGGCCCGTTCCCCGGTGTCGTCCGGGCTCATCCACACCACGTGCCCGCCGGCCTGCAACACGGCCAGGGAGGCCGTCACCAACGCCGGTCCCATGTTCAGCCGGACGGCGACGGCGCGGTCCGTGACCGGGACCCGGGCCCGCAGCCAGGCCGCCAGGTCCGTCGCCCGGGTGACGAGTTCGGCGTAGGTCAGGCCCTCCTCCTCGCACCGCACGGCGACCGCCTCCGGGAACCGCTCGGCGCATTCGCGGATCAGATCCGGCACCGGCCGCGCCGGCGTCGACGGATCGGCCGTGGCATCCAGGTCGCGTACCGCCGTCGCGAGTTGCCGGGACGTCTCCAGCGGGAGATCGGCGATGGCCACGTCGGGGTTGCGGACGGCCGCCGTGAGCAGGGTGCGCAGGTGCGCGAGCAACCCCTCCGCGGTCGAGCGCCCCATCCGGTCGGCGCGGTAGGCGAGCGTTCCGGCGAGGGACGGACCAGCCGGCGAGACGGTGAGCATCAGATCGGCGAGGAGCGTGTGGGCGGGGGTCCTCAGCTCGTGGACGGCGGCGCCGGCCAGCCGCAGCGACGTGCCCTGGTGCCGGCCCTCGGCGAGCACCGCGTCGCAGAGCGGGATCCCGTCGACCGGGCGGGGCGGATTGACGCCACGGACCAGGCGCGGGAAGGGCAGCCGTCCGTGCGTCTCGGCGCTTCGCCGCCGCCGCGCCGTACGGCGCAGGTGCTCCCTGAACGTGGTGGTGGCGGTCAGCCTGCCGACGACGGGAACGAGGGTCGACAGTGGACCGACCGTGCCCTCCTCGCCCGGCCCGCGTAGGCAGACGGGCATCGCCACCGTCAGCGTGTCGTCGCCGCCGTACCGCCCAAGGGCAACCTGGAGCGCGGCCAACACGATCGTCAGGGGCGCGGTGCCCTCCGCCCGGGCCAGGGCCCGGACCGAGGTGTAGAGGTCCCGCTCCCAGTCGAAGGTCACCTCGTCGGCCACCGTCGGTGTTCCGCTGGCGGGCCGGTAGACCGGAAGGGACGCGGCCGGCGGAGGTGGGTCCAGCTCGGCGAGCCACCGGTCGGCAGCCTCGCGGCAGATGGTTGCTTCCGTCCGGTGCGGGGGGCGCTCGCGGTGGTGCCGGGTCGGTGCGGACGCCGGGCGGGGAGCGCGGACGGCGTCGGCGTACCCGGTCGACAGTTCTCCGGCGACCAGCGACATCGACACGTCGTCCGCTACCGCCTGGTGGGCGGCGAGCACGATGCGGTGGTGCCGCGGGGTGACTCGGAGGACGGTCATCCGGGCGGACGGCCCGACACCGAGGTCGCCCGGCAGCACAGCCGGTGCCCCGTCGCGCACGTCCCGCACCTCGACGGCGTCCCGGTGCACGGGGTTGACACGCCGGACGGGCCTGCCGTCCACCGTCGCCACCGTCGTCCGCAGCGCCTCGTGCCGGTCGAGCACCGCCCGCCAGGCCGAGCACAGGGCCTCGACGTCGATGTCGCCGGTGACCCAGTACGCGCGGCGGACCGTCGAGGCGGGGGCGTCCGCGTGCAGCCGCGTGACGTACCAGATGCCGTCCTGCACGTCGGCGGCGGCCGCGGCCAGTCGCGACGGGGTGGTTGGAGCGTCGGTTGTCACGCAGCAAGTCTCGGCGGGTACCGCGGGGCCGGCATCTCATGAAATGCGCCGTGGAAGTGGGACCGGCGAACGGCCGGCCGTACGTCGGGAGCCGATCTCCCGGAATGCGCATCCGCAGAGATGCGCGCCACTGTCGACACCGCCCAGGATGACCGCAGAGCCGAGCGCGCAACCTGGAAGAGGTGACGAATGAACGACGTCCCCGGAACTGCTCCGAACCCCCGGGACCCCGCTGAGCTGGAGGGGCGCATCAGCGCCATCTGGCGTGACGTCCTCAACGCCCGCGAGGCGTCCCCGGGCGCCACCTTTCTCGAACTGCAGGGGCAGTCGATCTCCGCTGTGCGCATCGTCGGCCGGATCGAGGAGGAGCTCGGCATCGAGGTCGACGCCGCCGTCCTCTTCGACGACCCGGATCTGCGGACCTTCACCGACGTGGTGATCCGGCAGGCAGAAGCCGCCGGCTAGCCGGGCTCGGGTCCGGGCCGGCCCGCCCCACGCCGCCCGGTCCAGGGCACGCCCCGTCGCCGCGAGAAGGGAGCACGCGATGCTGGCCATCAGGCTGTACGACATCGAGACCGGCCACGTCCAGACACTTGCCGAGGTGACCGATCCCGCGACGGCGGACTCGTGGCTGGAGCGGTTCGGAGCTGGCGGCATCGGCACCAACGACGTCGTGTACGTCGTGGAGTTGGTGTCGACACCACCCCCGGCTCCGCCACGTCCGACGCAGCCGAGACGCGACACCGTGTTGCGGATGGCGGGTCCGGCCACACCGGGGGCAGCCGCCTGAGTGGACCGATCCCCCGTCGGCTGCCGGCCTGTCGCGGACGGACGCGCGGAGCGGCCGCGCCACCGACGTGCCCGCCGGCCGCCAGTCATCGGTCGGGGCGCTTTTTCGTCCGTGCGATCGCGACATGGACCCGGTGAGCCAGAGGCGGCAGTCCACACGGACAATTGACGACTATCTTCGCCAAACATAAGATCGTCGCCAACGACGGATCTTGTCAGGCTAAGACCTACATCTATGCATATCGTTAGCCTGCGGTCCTGCGCCGGAAAGCGCGTCTCGTCGTGGCTCGGGCGCGCCCGACGCTCGGCAAACACCGAAAGGGGCACAATGACATTGTCCGCACTTCGCCGTGGGCGAAAGCAGCACGACGCTGGCTCCCCCGCCCGGACGAGGTCGCTGTGGCGGAGGAGCATCGCGTCCCTCGCGGTCGCGGCGACGGTGCTCGTCGTCGGCGCGTCGTCCTCCTCCGCCGCAGGCACCTACGCTGAGCCGACCATCGGCAAGGCGAGTTTCAGCGCGTCCTTCCAGCACGGCATGGTGCCGGTCGACGGCGGTCAGCTGCACTACGTCAAGGGTGGATCCGGACCGGCACTGGTGCTCCTGCACGGCTGGCCGCAGACCTGGTGGGCGTGGCACGACGTCATGCCGGCCCTCGCCCGGAACCACACGGTCATCGCGTTCGACCTGCCGGGCCTCGGCGACTCCAGCTCCTTCGCCGGCGGATACGACAAGGTGACCACCGCGCAGCGCATCCGTCAGGCGGTGCACGCCCTCGGACACCGTCAGGTCTCGATCCTCGCGCACGACGTCGGCGTGCTGGTCGCGTACCCGTACGCCCGTGAGTTCCCCACCGAGGTCACGCGACTGGCGGTGCTCGACTCGACGCTGTCCGGATTCGGCCTGGAGGACGCCTACACCCTCAGCTTCCACTTCCTGTTCAACGCGGCGCCCTCGCCGATCCCCGAGCGGATCCTCGACAACGAGGACGTGTCGACCTACCTGGGCATGATCTTCGACTTCAGCGTCAACCGCGACGCCATCGACAGGGAGGTCTACTACCAGTACTACCGGGACCCGGCCGACCGGACGGCGGGCTTCAACTACTACCGCGCGTACGCCGGGGACGCGGAGAACAACCGGGCCAACGCGGCGCGGCGGCTGGCCATGCCGGTCCTGGCGATGGGCTCGGCGGCGACGTTCGGGCCTGGGGTCGCGGCCTCGTTCCGGCAGGTCGCCGACGACGTACGCGAGGTCGTCGCCCCCAACTCGGGGCACTTCATCCCCGAGGAGAACCCGCAGTTCCTCACCTCCTGCGTCAACCTCTTCACCGGCGTGACGGCCACCCCGCCGTCGCCGGAACTGGCCAACTGCGTCGCCTGATCGTCCGGCCCGCGCCGGGGTCCGCCCCGACGAGGTCAGCAGCCGGCCGTCACGTGCCCACCGGCGCGTGGCGGCCGGCCGCGTCGTCCGAACCGCCGTTCGCCCACAGCCGATCCGGACGTGTTCCAGAGGAACACGAGGTGCTGTCACGCCGCCTCGCTGCCCGGAGCCATCCGCGTCGCCGAGCACGGCCACGGCACCACGAGGTCCAGACGGGCCGACACCAGCGCCAGGTGGATCCGCGTCGGCCACGCGTCGACGGACGGATCACGGCACAGGTCGATCGACCAGTCCATCGGCACGCAGCCGACGACCACCATACCGGCCTCCGCCCGGATCCGGCCGCCGAACTCGACGGTCCGGTCCCACCAGCCGGGGACGCCGAAGTCCGGCAACAACAGGACACCGTCGACGCCGCGCCCGCGGAGCGCGGCGACGGCGACCAGTCCGTCGCCGTCGACCGGCGCGGACGCCGTCGGGTCCGGCGGTGCCAGTGCCACGATCCTCAACGCGTGCACGCCCCGGACCAGCAGCCGCCCCTCGGTGCCCACCGTCCAGCCGTCGGCCGCCGGAACTGATCCGGGCGGGAGCGGGTGCAGCTCCGCAACCGGCCGCGGACGCGGGTCGATCCCGTCCCCCGCGCCGAGTGTCGGACCGGTGGTGCCGCCGGACGCCGGTCCACCGAGACTGACAAGCCGGTGCGGCAGACGCAGCGCACCGCGTGTCAGCGGTTCGGCGACGGCGTTGCGAGCAGGGCCGTCCGGGTCGACGCCGGCGGCACGGCGGTACGCCGCCTCCGCCTCGTCGACGCGGGCGGGACAACGACGGCGCAGGCCGAGATAACTGATCGCCGTGCTCCGCGTGATGAAGTGCATGCCGAACTGCGCCGGCGGCAGGTGCAGGCGCCGCCCGTAGGTCTCCCACCACCGCATGCTGGGTCCCGCCAGGCGCTGCACGCGGGTCACCCGCCCCCGTCGCGCCCGCTCGTACGCGGCGAACGCGGCGGCGACGGTGTCCTGCTCGCGCAGCGCGGCGGCAAGCGCAGCCGCATCGGCGAGCGCCATCGTGGTGCCGGACGCGACGCTGAAATGCGCGGTGTGGGCGGCGTCGCCGACCAGCACCAGGTTGCCGTCGGACCACCGCTGGTTCGTCACGACGTCGAAACGCGACCACCGGCTCCTGTTGCTGACCAGCGGGGCGCCGAGGTGGTCGGCGAAGACGTCGTCGAGCAGTGCCAGCCCGTCGCCGCTGATTTCGCCCGGTACGCCGCCGGGACGACACCGGACGTCAAGACCCGTCCGACGCCAGGTCACCTCGTCGAGCTCCACCACGACGGTGCTCAACCCGTCACCGCACGAATAGGCATGCGCGGCCATCGGTCCGTGCTCGGTGGGCACGAAGAACATCGTGGCGGCGTCGCCGATGTCAGCGGCCGAGCCCAACCAGATGTAGCGGGCGGCGCCGGTGCGCACGGTGGTGCCGAAGTCCGCGGCACGGGCCGTCCGCTGCGCCGAGCGGGCACCGTTGGCGAGGACGATCACGTCCGCGTCGAACTGGTCGGCGCGGGCATCATGCCCGTAGTGGAGCCGGGCGCCGACCCGTCGTGCCGCCTCCGACAGAAGCGCCAGCATCGTGTCGCGGGAGACCGTGGCGATCGGGAAGCCGTCGTAGCGGAGGCGTTCGCCGGGCAGCCGCAGCTCGATGCCGGACAACGGCCGCACGACGCGCCCGAGGCGCTCGGCGACCTCGGGATCCCAGGTCGCGAGCTCCCGCATGGTCCGGTCGGACAACGCGACGCCGAAGCCGGCCACGTCCTCGCGCCGGTTGCGCTCGTAGACGTCGACGGTCACCCCGGGCAGCCTGCGGCCAATCAGCCGTGCCAGGAAGAGACCGGCGGGACCGGCCCCGATGATCGCCAGCCGCGTCACGCCACCCATGTCCGCCCTCACCGCTTCCTCGTCGCCGTACGCGGTCGCGCCGACGATTCCGAGCAGAAGTACGGCCCGGACCGCGCCACCTTCCGCCGCGGCACGGTCCGGCCCGGTTCGGATCGTCGCAGCCGATCGCACGGGGCGGCATCTTCCCCGGTGCGGCGGAGGCGTCCGCGTTCCCCGGATCCGGGTCCACGTCTGATCGCCACGGGCGGCGCACCGACGACGCGGCACCCAGGGAGGTGCCGGAGGCGACACGCCGCCACCACGATCGGATCGTCCCCCCGAACCCCTGCGCAGGGCAGGAAGGAGCACCATGGGCACCGATCGGCACGTGGCGTTGACGGAAGCCGACTACCTCCGACTGCTGATCCACGGCACGACCGCGTTCGAGTTGGTGCGCACCAGCCTGGAACTCGAGATCTTCGAGCACCTGGAGAGCAGCGGAGGAATGGACTCGGCACGCCTGGCCGCGACGATCGGTATCCAGGCGCAGCCTGCCCGCGTCATGCTGCTGGGACTCTGTGCGCTGCGGCTGGTCGAGAAGCGCGGTGACGCGTACGTCAACACCGCCATGACACGCGGGAAGCTGCTGCGGTCGAGCCCCCGCTTCCTGGGAGCGCTCGTCGACGTCCAGGCGAAGGTGATCAACCAAGCCCTGCCCGACCTGGCGGAATCGGTACGTCGCGGCACCAACGTGGGGCTCCGTCATCTGCCGGGCCCGGGGACCACCCTCTACGAGCGGCTCACCGCGCACCCCGAGCTGCAGCAGGTGTTCTACGCCAACATGGGCGACGCGTCGCGCAAGGCGTTCGCGCAGCTGTTGGAGCGCTACGACTTCAGCACCGTGCGGCACGCGGTCGACGTGGGTGGTGGCGACGGGACGAACGCGATCGAACTCGCCCGACGCTACCGGCACCTCACGGTCACCGTCTTCGACCAGGAGAGCGTCACCCGCCTCGCCGCGGACCGGATCGAGGATCCGGATCTGCGGCGACGGGTACGTTTCCACGCCGGTGACATCCTCGCCGACCCGCTGCCCGACGGCGCCGACGCGGTGTTCGTGTTCCACATCTTCGAGATCTGGTCCCGGGAACGTAACACCGAACTGCTGCGCAAGTGCCGGGCGGCGCTGCCGGAGGGCGGCATCTGCCTCATCTACAACTTCGTCTCCGACGACGCGGGCACCGGCTCGATGAGCGCCGGGCTGGTTTCCCCGTACTTCCTCACCCTGGCCTCCGGCGAAGGCATGGCCTATTCCGCCGCCGACATGGAGCAAGCGGCCCTCGATGCGGGCTTCTCGCACGTCGAGCGGTACGAGGACATGGGGTTCAGCCATGCCCTCGTCGTGGGCCGTCGATAGGGCTCGTCCGCCGGCTCCACACCGACTCCGACAACCGTGCGCGCGCGCGTCAAGGAGACCTCTTCTTGACATCCTCCCGGCCCTGAAGGGCCGGGATTCCCCCGGTCGCCCGTGGGGGTTTCCTGCTTCACCGCCGACTGCCCGCCCGGAGGGACTCCGTTGAGGTCTTACACCAGCTCCACAGGCGTTTTACCTGTCCGCCAGCCCGGCGGCCAGAAGGTTCCTCGCTGCGTTGATGTCCCGGTCATGGGTCACACCACACGGGCATTGCCACGATCGAACGTTCAGCGGCAGGGATTCAGTCAGTTGCCCGCAGTTCGAGCACAGCTTGGACGACGGGAACCAGCGGTCCACCGTCACCAGGGTGCGCCCGTACCAGGCGGCCTTGTACTCCAACATGCCTCGCAACTGCGACCATGCCGCGTCGGAGATGGCGCGGGCCAGCCGGTGGTTGCGCAGCATGTTCCGCACCGTCAGGTCTTCGATCACGACCGTTTGGTTCTCGCGGACGAGTCGAGTCGACAGTTTGTGCAGGTGGTCCCGGCGCCGGTCGGCGATCCG
>NZ_JBVJGT010000034.1:0-71714 GCF_055587185.1 Micromonospora sp. NPDC048040
GGCGAGACGACATGATCACCGAAGCCGTCTTCGTGTCCACCCACGACAGCGCGAGACATCAGGCCAGAGAGCCGAAGGTTAAAAAACAAGACTAGGTGAATTGCGGCTCGTCGTCAGCCGACACAGGCCGGGCGACATAGCTGAGGACAGCCGTTTCCGTACCGTCTGCCAGGCAAACCTTCGTTCTGACAGCTGCACATCGTGGACCGTCTGCCGTTCGATGTTCTCGACCGAGTGCGGCCCACACCGCAGCATCCGCTTCCCAGCCTCGACTGGCTGCGGATCCTGCCCCGTGACCCTGTCGCCGCGTTGCGTGAGTTCGTGGCCGGTTGGTTCGCCGACATCCCACCCAGCGACAACGCGCCTGGCGACTTGGACCGGCCGCTTCCCGGACCGTTGCTTGCCTATTGCCAGGCGGCGGCCTGCCGTGAAGAGGTGGACGGGTTGCACAACCAGATCTACACCGTCGACGAGTTGGAGGACGAGGACGACGGGCTGGTGCAGTTCGGGGCGGAGAACCAGGGCGTCTTCGTGATGTTGCTGCATCCGACCGAGGCAGACCCTAGGGTTCAGTGACCCGGCCCAGCCCTACGTCGCTCCCGGCCTCGTCGTCGCGACCGCGACCTTCCCCGACGGTTCAGTAGAGGTATACGCCGGGAGCCGACACCGGTCGGCGCTCCGACCGCTGCGCGATCCAGGCTTCACCTGAGAACGGTTCGATGGCTAGCAAAGAAACACTCCGCTGCCGAGGCAGGAAGCAGCGAGAAGGCAGCGAAACGGCCGGCGGCTGTCGACAACATGCGGCACCAATCAGCAACGGAGCCGCGTTCCGAGGTGCAAGAGAGCACCGAACGACATCCAACGGTGCACCGCAACCGCGTTCGCGCTCAGACCCAACGGGCCGTTGAGCTGCGACCGCACATCGAAGCTGCCTTCGAGCGACCGCACGTCACCATCGACTTGCCGGCTTCTCCGGCGAGACGCTGCGAGGCCGCCGCGAGCCGATGACGAAGTCAACCAGCTCCAAAATCACATCAGTTCACCTGGCGGTGTCTCATAGGGCCCGAGGAACCGCTCGCCGTTGAAGTGGATCAAGTGTGTGGGTGCATCCCGGATCCAAACTTCCGTCTCCCAGGCGATGTCGACTGCGGCGGCCCGGAAGGTGGCCCTGTCTGGAAAGGCAGTCACGAACACCAAGCCGGGGCGACAGCCGGCGAACAACTTCCGCAGCTCATCGACTCTCTTCGCGTCCATTGGCCCGACTGACTGGTAGGCCTCGACGCAGACCAGCCAGTCTCGGTCGACGTCATGCAGGAGCACGTCGGGCATCTTGCCGTGCGGGTCGACCTTGATCCCGAGGTCGGCGAGGTACGCCTCTTCGTTCACGACCCACTTGGCGCCTGTGTCGCCCAGGTACACGACCTTGGCGCCCGGTGTGTAGTAGGCCGCGAAGTCCTCTACCACAGCCGCGATCAGAGCGCTGTGCTTGCCGGCGCTGAGCGTCACGTTGGACTCGTCCGGCAGCCGTACCGGCACCCGATGCCTCTCACGCTCGGCGGCCCACCGGTCCCGGAGCGACCCAAGCTCTCGCTCGAACATAGCCCGAGCGGTAGGCCAACCCGACGTGCCGAAAGTCCGAAGGGCAACAAGCGCGATCTCCGTCGGCCGGTATGAGTAGTCCCCGCTGTTCACCGCTCGGTCGGGCGCGTCGCTGTTAGCTTCAAGGATTCCCGCAGCCATCAACTGGTGAACGCTCTCCTTGCGGACGCTTTCCCGGCTGTTCGGGGCGTACCGAACTGGATCCTTCCGCCCCTTCTTTACCAAGGGGTAGCGCTCTGCCATCCAGTTCATACTCTCGGTGATGCCGAGCGTCTGCCGCCGCGCTGATATCCACGGCTCGTTCGGGCCTAGGTCGAGCATGCTCAAGAGCACAAGAGCTGTACGAACGTTCTGCTGGGGCTTAGGTAGCCCCAGTTGCTTCAACGCGTCTTGCGCCTCTCGAACACGGGCGTTCTGCGCATCTTCCCAAGACACAGAGGTGCTCCAAGGTCATGAGTACAGGCCTGGCACCACATCCTGCACGACTGCATCCACAGAGCCAACGTTGACCGACTGTCCGATCCTCGATCCAATCTGGCGCAGCTGCTCCAATGACGGGTACCGAAGACTGCGCAGGTCGCCCGCATTGATCTGCGTGTGACCACTGAACAGGCGAACGAACTGGTCGACCGGCGTACTGTTCAGGAACGCTGCCAGACCGGCCGCGACCTGGGGATCTATACCAGCATTGTTCGCGTGGAAGACGTTCAGGTGGTTCTCGATCGCGACGGTCGCGCCTGGGAGGTCGTCCGGCAGTAGCAGCGCCGCGCTGACCCGCCGTGGCTCCTCTTTGGCGCTGAACCTCTTGACCAGCACATACGCTCCCGATGGAAGCAGAAGCGACGCGGTGTCGATGTTGTCGGCGAGGGCGTTCGGCTTGCGGCCGGTAGGCATCGGCCAACTGATACGCCCGGCGCTCAGGTGCCCTGGAAATAGCAGCGGCACCGTGCCCTCGCCGTGCTCAGCCCGCAGGTTGGCCCGAGTTCGGAAGTCCACGACGCGCCCCGTACTCACCTTCAGCTCAAGATCGGCAAGCGATGCGGGTAGCTCAGCCACCCGTTCGGCCAGCTTGAGCCCGGCGATGTCAGTCGTGATCCGGATGAAGGACTTGGGATCGGTCGGGCTTACCACCTGCCCATACGGCACCTCATGCGAGATCGGGCTATCGGTGTATCCCTCGCTGGTTGAGATCCGTACGGTACTCGGCACGTCTCCAACGACCACCCGAAAGATCACGTTCTCTTGAAGAACTTCGCTATCCGCAAACACGACGTTGCGCTTGTCGAATACATGCAGGTTGCGCAGCGCGGCGGTTCTCAGTAGCTCCTCCCGGAACTTTTGGAAGTAGGTGCCGTTCGCGAAGCTGCGCGGAGTGATAGCAATGAGCTGACCACCAGGCGCGAGCAGCCGCAACGCGAGCAGGACAAACGCCGTGTAGAGGTTCGTCGTCGATGCGCCTACGGGATCCAGCACGGCACGCTCAGGACTGTCGGCGCGGATCTTGCGATACGGCGGATTCAAGATCGCCAAATCGAACTGCGGCTCAGCGCCCGTGCGTAGCTGTTCGGCTGCCCAAACAAGGAAGTCGTCGGTGCGCTGATCAATAGTGACGGGGTGCGCATCAGCGCAGTCGGCGAGTGTGACGGTCAACTCAGCATTGACGTTGGCGTCAACTTCAAACGTCGTCAGGTGCAGCTTGAGGTCGGGGGCTTCGCGGGCGGCTCGTGCGACTAGCGCCGCAGTAAGGGACCCCGTACCGGCGCCCGCGTCGAGGCTGCGGATGCTCCCCTTGTCAGGCATATCGGCGAGACCAACGATCAGGTCAGCGGCCGGCGCTGGCGTAAAGAACTGCCCGAGCTTGGCGCGCGTTCCATCGGTGAGCTGTGTACCGCACGTGAGCCGGCGTTGCTCCGCGCGCGCGACGAGGTCGTCGGGCGTGGTTGTCATGCGCTCAGTCTGCCGGCTCGTGTCTGACAGATCGAGCCAGGGCCGGCAACGAGACGGCGTGTGTCTCGACCGCCACTGCCTGTCGGCGCCGCGCAGGGCAGCGAGGAGGCAGCGAGAGCATCGCCACCAAGCGACAACAGCTGCCAGAAGCAAGCATCACGGCCACGGTCGACGGCACCGGACACCACCGGATGACACGCGATCATACTGAGTACCCGCGTTCACACCGAAGAGGTCGGCGTGGCTGTAGCTGCCAACGTCAGTGCTGCCCAGCTGGTTGACATCCATAGGAGCCCCCAGCATGACGAGGGGGCATCGGCCGGTCGCCGCCGGTCAGCCAGGAGGCGCTCGGCAATGGCGGAAGGAGTGTGGCCGTGCATCCCGGGCGGCGGGGCGCGGGCGGGGCGCGGGCGGGGCGCGGGCGGGGCGCGGTGGCCGCGTCGGGCGTGGGAGGCGACGCCCTCCACGCCCGGCCGCTGGACGTCGACGCCCGGTCGGCGGACGGCCCCGACTCCCACGGTCAGGCCGGGTGGGCCGGCCCTCCGACCGACGTGGCGGAATGGACCGACCCGCCCACCACCCGGATACGCAACGGGCGCGAAAAAGCCCGCAAAAACAGGCCGTCACGGGATCACGCGCAGGACCGCGACGGAGTAACGTACGTCACCGGAGAGGCCGCTCCCCCCGTGGCGGCCTCTCCCTCACTTCTCCGCCGCGACCACCACGGCCGGCACGACCGGATGCCGCATCCCCGGGTGACCCGCCGGCAGCGACCGACGCACCACCACCCAGCTCACCGCCAGCGCGGTCGCCACCAGCGGCCAGGTCAGCGCCACCCGGGCGACCGTCAGCGCGACCACCTGGCCGCCGAGCCACAGCGGCAGGAACACGAGCACCCGCAGCACATAGGTCGCCGCCCACACCCAACTGCCCCGGCCGTACCCGCGCAGCAGCGCCGGATCGCGCCGCCACCGGCCGCGCTGCCCGAGCGCGACGCCCACCACCACCCCGAGCAGCGGCCAGCGCACCGCGATGCTGACGACCCAGGCCAGCGCGCTTGCCGCGTTGGAGAGCAGTTGGACGAGGAAGAAGTCCTCGGCGCGTCCGGTGCGCAACGCGACCAGCGCGGCCACGCAGACCGCCAACAGCCCGACCAGCACCGAGCGCGGTCGGTCGCCCCGCCGTAACCGCCAGCCGGCCAGCGCCGCGCCCGTGACGACCGCCGCGCCGACCCCGGCCCACAGTGAGTGGCCGCCGATCAGCCAACCGACCGCGAACGCTACCGGCGGCAGGGTGGCGTCGACGGCGCCCCGACGCCCGCCGAGCAGGTCGGTGAGGCTCTCCGGCCGGTCCGCCGGGGTCGTCTCGCGCTCCGGTGTGCTGACCACCCGCCACCTCCTCACGTTCGCCCCCAACCTATCCGTCGGTGGTGGGCAGGCCAGCGGGTGGCCGGGGCGGGCTGGCCGCTACGGTGTGCGGGTGCGAGCGACGCCGAGGGGTTGGACCGCAGTCTGGTTGGTCGTCCTGGCGATCGTTCAGGCAGCCGCCTTCCTGGCCGTGTGGCGGGTCGCCCTGCACATCGAGGCGGGCCAGTGGGTCGACACCGTCGCGCTGACCGGCAACCGGATCGGTCAGGACCGCATCGACGGCCCGGTGGACCGGATCCTCAACGCCATGTCGGTCGTGTCGCTGCTGGCGGCGACCGCGGTGATCGGCTTCATCGCGCTGATCCGGGGTCG
This sequence comes from Micromonospora sp. NPDC048040, assembly GCF_055587185.1. NCBI lineage: Bacteria > Bacillati > Actinomycetota > Actinomycetes > Micromonosporales > Micromonosporaceae > Micromonospora > Micromonospora sp. NPDC048040. The sequence continues at coordinate 5,286 of NZ_JBVJGT010000034.1, forward strand.
CATCGCGCTCGCCGTCACGGCCACCCTGCTGATCGCCGGCGCGAACGGCACCACCCAGCTGCTCAAGTACGCACTGGCCCGGCCGGACTTCGGCATCGACCCGGAGCGGATCTACGCCGGCAACAGCCTGCCCAGCGGGCACGCCACCGTCGCCGCGTCGGTCGCGGTGGCGCTGGTGCTCGTGCTGCCGCGCAAGGTGCGGGCGCTCGGCGCCTTCCTCGGGGCCGGCTACGCCGCGGTCGCCGGGGTAGCCACCCTCTCCGCCGGCTGGCACCGGCCCAGCGACGCGGTGGCGGCGTTCCTGGTGGTCGGGGTGTGGGCGGCGCTGGCCGGGCTGCTGCTGGTGGTCACGCAGCGCGAACAGGCGCAGGTGGAGTCGGCCGACGCGCACCGGGTCGCCGCCACGGTGCTCGGCGTGGGCGGCGCGCTGGCGGCGGTGGCCTGCGGGCTCGCCCTGGCCTGGCTGCTCGACCTGCGCGCCACCCCGCCCGACGAGTTGGCCCGCCGACCGCTGTTCGTCGGGTACGCCGGCAGCGCCGCGGGCATCGCCGGAACGATGGGCATGGTGATGGCGCTGGTGCTCGCCGCCGTCCACCGTCTGGTGCCCCGCGTCAAGGGCTGAGTCGGGCTCGCCGCCTCCCGGCAGGGCTCAAGCGGCCCTGCTGCCTCCAGGTGCAGGGTTGGCCCCCGGCTCGCCGCCTCCCGGCAGGCGTTGCGCCCGCGTCAGCGGGAGTAGGTGCCCACCATCGTCGCGCTCGCGATGTCCCGCTGTACGAGCGTGCGGTGCACGTCGTCGGCGTGCGGCGTGTCGGGCAGTTCCAGCGGCCGGTCCAGCGCGTAGAGCCGGAAGAAGTACCGGTGGGGATCGTCGCCCTGCGGCGGGTGCGGCCCGCCCCACCCGGTCGTGCCGAAGTCGTTGGGCCACTCCCGGCCGCCCAGGGGCACCCCGCCCTCGGGCACCCCGGCGGCGGTCGGCGCGATGCCCGTCACCAGCCAGTGCAGGAACGGGGTCTTCCCGGCGTCGGGGTCCTCGACGAAGAGGACCAACTCGGTCGCGGACTCCGGCACCTGCGACCACTCCAACGGCGGTGAGACGTTGCCTCCCTCGCGGGAGAAGCGGGTCGGCAACACGTCGTGGTCGTTGAACGCGGTGCTGCGGATCATGATCCCGGCCATCGGTGGCGCTCCTCTCCTCGACCCGGCCGCGCGTACCCGCCCGGCGACCGCCGAAACGGCCACGCCGCCGCCGATCGGCGGTGTGAGAGGGTCGGGGCGGCAGACGCGGACGGGGGAGGACCGGTGGAGCGGGTACGGGCGGCGTTCCGGGACGAGTGCGCGCGGCTCCGCGAGGTGCTGCGCGGCGTCGACGAGGCGGATCTCGACCGCCCCACCGACTGCCGCCCCTGGACCGTGCGGGAGCTGCTGGCCCACGTACGCACCGGCGCCGGGCGGCTGGTCGACATGCTCGCCGCGGCGGCCCCGCCCGGCGCCGAGGTCGACGCCGCCGGGTACTACGGCGCCGCCAAGTTCGCCCCGCCGGTGGACGCCGCCCGCATCGACAGCGGCCGGCGGGAGGCCCGGGAACTCGACGGCTCCGCCCTGGTGGCCGACTTCGACCGGGCCTGGCGGGACGCCCTGGCCGCCGTCGACGCCCAGCCGCCCGGCCGGGTGGTGCGCACCCGCCACGGCGACGCGATGGCGCTGGCCGAGTTCCTGCGTACCCGCGTGGTGGAGGTCGGGGTGCACGGCCTGGACCTGGCGGCGGCGCTGGACCGGGAGCCGTGGCTGACGCCCACCGCGGCGGAGGTCGTCGCCGGCCTGCTCACCGGCGGGCGGCCCGTCCCGGCGGAGCTGGGCTGGGACCGGCTCACGCTGATCCGCAAGGCCACGGGCCGGGCGGACCTCACCGCCCGGGAGCGGGCCGTCCTGGGCGCCACCGGCTTCCGCTGGCTCTCCTTCGGCGGCTGACCGGTCTCCTCCCGCCGACCGCGCGAGCCGCCGCCGCGTCCGCGCGACCGGCGAGGCCGGGGGCCGGGCTGCTCGCGGTCTCCCCGCGCGGGTGTCCGCCCCTGCCCGGGACGGTCGTCGCATGGCGACGCGGGTCAGGTGGTGGCGAGGGGGTCGCCCGCCGCGCGCGGCGCGGGCACCCGCGGCACCGCCTTGCGCAGGTGGTCCAGCACCACGGGGTCGATACGGCCGGGCACCAGCCGCTCCTCCAGGTTCTCCATCCCGGCCCAGGCGAAGAGCGCCTCCTCCGGCCGGTCCGGGTCGACCGGCAGACCCAGCGCGGCCAGCAGCCCGCCGACCTCCGCGGCCACCGCCCCGGTCAGGTCGAGCAGGGTGGCCGGATCGGGCCGGCCGAAGAGCAGGGTGTGTAGCGCGAGCAGCCGGCCCAGCTCGGTCACCGGATCGGGGTGGTCGTCGACCCGCAGGTCGACCAGGACGTCGCTGGTGCCTCCGTACCCGCCGCCGCGCTCGACCACCAGCAGCCCGGCGCTCTGCCGGCCGCGGCGGTCGCCGCCGGCCTGGTCCCCGGCGCGCAGCGCGGCGAGCAGCCGGTCGGGGAACGGCAGCGCCGCCCCGCCCAGCCAGGCGTCCCGCACCGCGTCGATCACCTGCGGGCCCGCCAGGATGTTGCCCTGCGCCGCCCAGCCGTCGCCGGCCTGGCCGCCGGCCCACGGGTGGCAGGCCGGGCCCGTCCAGGTCGCGCCCGCGCCCGTGGCGGCGACCACGCCGAGCTGGCGGTGGTCCCGGTCGGGGTCGGCGGCGACGAGGCCGGCAACCACCTTGGCCGCGGCCACCCCGGTGCGCAGCAGCGTCAGCCCCTGCGGCCGGTATGCGAGGTTGACGTGCGCCTGGGTGGCGAGCGCGCCGACCTCGGCCTCGGCGGCCGGGACCAGCGCGCCGGCGGCCAGGAACCTGCTGGCCACGACGACGCCGTGCAGGCGGCCGTCGTCGGAGCGGGCGACGAGCGAGAAGGTCATGCGAGGAGGTTAGCTCGCGGCCGGCGCCCATCGTCGATGCTGGATGCGGCGTCTTGCCGGGGCGGGTCGGGCGGTTCACCCGGTGCTCAGAAGGGCGGCGCCGCGGCCTCCGGCGGCGCGCCCCGGGCCCGGCGGGCGTCGGCGACCGCGACCGCGGTCAGCAGCGCGGCGGCGACGGCCGCGGCCACCAGCGACGCGGTGCGCAGCAGCACCGGCATCAGGACCAGCAGCACGACGGCGGCGATCCAGCGCGACGGCGACACCCGGCTGAACACCTCGTACTCGAACCGGGCCCGGCCGGCGAGGAAGAGCACCGGCCCGCCGAGCACCATCGCCAGCCAGGCCGCCTCGGGGCGGTCCAGCGGGTGTTCGATCACCAGCTTGTAACCGATCGCGGTGGCGGTCAGCCCGACCACCATGACCAGGTGGGTGTCGGCCGCGGACCGGCCGATGCTGGCCGGGTGCCGGGCCCGCACGACGGCCTCGGCGAGGATCTGCCCGGCCCGCTGCACGTAGATCCGCCACAGCACGATCGAGGTGGCCAGCGCCAGGGCGAAGGCGAGCGTGTGCCCGACGCCGGACGGGCCCTCGCTGTAGGCGAGGCCGGCGACCAGGATCGTCTCGCCGAGCGCGACGAGGAAGAACTGCTGGTACCGCTCGGCCAGGTGCTCACCAGCGATGTCCCACCGGGAGACGGTCGAGCGACCCAGCCCCGGCACCGGCCAGCCGAACCGGGCGGCCAGGTACTCGGCGGCGAGCGCGGTGGTCCACAGCAGCACCCGCGGATTGGTCGGCACGAACGCGCCGATGATCCAGAGCGTGCCGGTCGCGCTGAAGACGAGCAGCATCCGCAGGTTCAGCCGTCGGTACGGGTGCGAGCCCAGGGCGAGCAGCAGGATCAGCGGGCGGGAGAGCTGCGCGGCCACGTACGCCACGGCGAACATCAGCCCGGTCTCCCGGAACGCCTTGGTGATCGCCACCCCCATCACCATGCTGGCCACCAGGGCGGTGATGACGACAGCCTGCAACCAGGCGTGGTGCGGGTCGTACCGGCTGGTCGTCCAGGAGGTGCCCTGCCACACCGCCCAGAGCGCGAGGAGCAGCAGCAGCGTCTTGGCGCCGCCGGTGACCGCGCCCCAGCCCCGGGCGCCCCCGGGCTCCAGCGCCAGGTCCTCGAATGAGCGGACCGAGATGCGGGTGAGCGCGAAGACGTACACCAGGTCGAAGAAGAGTTCGAGGAACGTCGGCCGGTCGGCGGCCGAGGGCAGCCGGCGTCCCGCCTCGTGGGTGGCCATGGTCAGCTCGCCCCGCCGTCACGCGCGCCCATCCCGCAGTCGTAACACCGCCGACCGCCCGACCGCCCGGCTACCGGGAAACCGGGGCGGGATCTTGATCCGGGTGACAGCCGGCGGGCACCATCGACCGATGACGACCCGATGGGGCATGACGGTGCCGCTGGACGGCATCCCGCTCGCCGACCACGCCGCGGTCTACGCCGCTCTCGACCGGGCCGGTTACACCGACGTGTGGTCCTCCGAGGTCGCCGGGGCGGACGCGTTCACCCCGCTGGCGCTCGCCGCCGCCTGGCAGCCGCGGCTACGCCTGGGCACCGCGATCACGCCGGTCTTCACCCGGGGGCCCGGCCTGCTGGCGATGAGCGCCGCCGCGCTCGCCGAGACCGCGCCCGGCCGGTTCGCGCTCGGCATCGGCGCGTCCTCGCCGGTCATCGTGCGGAACTGGAACGCCGTGCCGTTCGACGAGCCCTTTCGGCGCACCCGGGACGTGCTGCGTTTCCTGCGCGCGGCGCTGTCCGGCGCGACCGTCGACGAGGCGTACGACACCTTCGCCGTGCGCCGGTTCCGCCTGGAACGGCCGCCGGCCGTGCCTCCGCCGCTGCTGCTCGCCGCGCTGCGCCCGGGCATGCTGCGGCTGGCCGGCGCGGAGGCCGACGGCGTCATCCTGAACTGGCTCGCCGCAGGCGACGTGCCGCGGGCGCTCGCCGAGGTGGGCGAGCGGCGCCCGGGCTTCGAGGTGGTCGCCCGGATCTTCGTCTGCCCCACCACCGACGCCGCGCACGCCCGCGCCCTGGGCCGCCGGCTGATCACCAGCTACCTGACCGTTCCCGCGTACGCCGAGTTCCACCGCTGGCTGGGCCGGGAGGAAGTGCTCGGGCCGATGTGGCGGGCCTGGGCCGCCGGGGACCGGCGCGGCGCCGGCGCGGCCGTACCCGACGAGGTGGTCGACGCGCTGGTGCTGCACGGCTCGCCGGAGCACTGCCGTGAGCAGGTCCGCCGCTACGCCGAGGCCGGGATCGACGTGCCGGTGCTGGCCCTGCTGCCCACCCCCGAGGTGGCCGCCAGTGGCACGGCGGCGCTGGCTGACCTGATCACGCGCCTCGGTCGGGGTGAGCCGCGTTGAACCTCACCGACCGGGTGGTGGTGATCACCGGCGGGGCCGGCGGCATCGGATCGGCCCTGGCGCGGCGGTTCGCCGCCGAGGGCGCGGCCGCCGTGGTGGTGGCCGACCTCGACGCCGACGCGGCCCGCGCGGTCGCCGACGGCGTCGGCCCGGTCGCCCACGCCGCCGCCCTGGACGTGACCGACGAGGAGCAGGTCCGCGCGCTGGTCGCCGACACCGAACGGCGGTACGGGCGGATCGACCTGTTCTGCGCGAACGCGGGCGTGACCACGAGCGGGGGAGTGGAGGTCGACGACGCCGGCTGGGACCGGGCATGGCGGGTGAACGTGCTCTCCCACGTCTACGCGGCCCGGGCGGTGCTCCCGGCGATGCTGGCCCGGGGCGGCGGCTACCTGCTGCACACGTGCTCGGCGGCGGGCGTGCTGACCGCGGTCGGCGACGCGGCGTACACGACGACGAAGCACGCCGCCGTCGGCTTCGCCGAGTGGCTCTCCGTCACCTACCGGGACCAGGGCCTGCGGGTCAGCGCGCTGTGCCCGCAGGGCGTGGACACGCCCATGCTGGCCGAGGGGCTGGCCGCCGGGCACCTCGGGGCCCGGGTCATCGCCGCCTCCGGCGCGGTGCTCAGCCCGGACCGGGTCGCGGACTCGGTGATCGCCGGCCTCGCCGAGGAACGCTTCCTCATCCTGCCGCACCCGGAGGTCGCCGCGTACGCCCTCCGCCGCGCGGAGGACCCGGACGGCTGGCAGGCCGGCCTGCGCAAACTCGTCCGCCGCCTCCGGGCGTAGTGCTGCGACGGCAGACAGAGGAGGGCCAGCGGCAGGCGGCTGCTGGCCCTCACGTTCGGGTGGTGTTGTCGAGATCGGCGCCAGGGGTCCGCGTTGTGCCGGGGTAAGGCGCTTGGGGGAGACCTAGGCGTGGGTCTGTGCTGCTTCCGTACGGTCGGCGAGCTTGAGCCAGATGACACCGGCGATGATCACGGCGAGCCAGCCGGCTTTGGCGGGATTGAGGGTCTCGTCGAAGAAGACGGGGCCGAGCAGCGCGGCTCCGACGGCGCCGATTCCTGCCCAGACCGCGTAGCCGATGCTGACCTCGATGGTGCGCAGCGCGAGGCTGAGCGCCCACAGTGTGAGTAGGAAGAAGACGACCGCTACCAGTGACCAGGACCAGGTGGTGAAGCCGTGGCTGCCACCAACGGACAGGGCGTAGCCGACCTCGAAGAACCCCGCGAGGAGCAGGGTGAACCAGGCAGTGCGGGACGGGTGGTTCTGTGTCATGACGGGGTTCCTTCGGTGAGTGCTGGACGTGGCTGGGGCAGGTTCTAGGCGGTGCCGGTCAGCTGCAGACCGACCACGCCGCCGATGACGAGGGCGATGCCGATGGCCTTGCGTTGGGTGAGCCGCTGACCGAACAGCAGCGCTCCGAGGAGCGTGATGCCGACGCCAGCGAGGGAGGTCCACAAGGCGTAGCCGACTCCGACGTCGAAGGTGAGCAGGGCGCGGCTGAGGAAGTAGGTGCCCAGCCCGCCGGTGATGAGGGTCGCGACGGTCCAGCCGCGGTGGGCGAAGCCTTGGGCCTTGCCGGCACAGATCGCGACGGCGACTTCGAAGACCACGGCGATGGCGAGGTGGAGCCAGTGCATGAACGGTTCCTTCTGGGAGTAGGTGAGGTGGTTGTCGGCATCGGGATGCCGCGGCGTTGCAGGTAGGTGGCGAACGGCCTGAGACTCCCCTCAACGGGCCTGTCAGCGCTTCAGCCCCACGACGTGCGGCGAGGGAACGCATCGCCACGATCTCGGCGTGGGCGGTGGGGTCACCTGTTGTTCGCACCTGGTTGACGCCGTACGGCGACACCTCGCCGTCCTCGGTCACGACCACGCCGACGAACGGCAGGCCGCCTTGCTCGACATGGTCGCGGGCGAAGGCGACGGCCTCGGTGAGCAGCTCGTCCAGGGTGGTGTCGTCGACGCTCACGCGGTGCCCCTGGCCGCGTCCTCGTCGAGGGCACGCAGGAGCACACCCTCGGTGGCGACGCCCTCGATGCGTCGTGCGCCGATGACGATGGTGGGCACCACGGTGATGCCCATGGCGGCCGACGCATCGAGGGCCTGGGCGTGCCGGCGGGCGTAGTCCCGGGCCTCCAGTGCCGCGAGGTAGGCCGCGCGATCCAGGCCGACGTCGGTGGCGAGCTCGGCGAGCGTGGCCTTGTCGCCGATGTCGCGGTTCTCCTGGAAGAAGGCCGTCATGATGCGGCGGTGGTAGGCGTGAGCGTGACCCTGGTCGGCGGCGTAGAGGCTGCCGCGGAATGCGATCGCCGTGTATGGCTGGGGCGAGATCGTCGGCAGTGTCATCGGCACGTGGTGACGACGCGCCATCGGGTAGACGGTCTGGGCCCAGATGCGCGGCAGGTAGGGGTCTTCCGGCCGCAGCGTTCGGGTCGGGCTGGGACGCAGCTCGTGGGCGTGGTGGATGACCTCGACATCACTCCGCCCAGTGATGGCGCGGTCGATCAACTCGTCGGCGATCGAGCAGAACGGGCAGACGTAGTCCAACCAGACATGGATCTGCTGCATGGCACCTCCTTGAGGAAGGTCGCACCCGGGGGGCGACCTCCAAGAGGGTCGGACTTCACACCAATGTCAGGTGCAACACTTGCCGCGAAGCCGAGACCGTCGGAGGTGTGATGCGCATCGGTGAACTAGCTCAGGCCAGTGGCGTTAGCGCCCGATCACTGCGCTACTACGAGGAGCAGGGGCTCATCCGTTCCCAGCGCACCGCGGGAGGGTGGCGAGACTTCGATCCGTGCATGATCGAGCGCGTCGTGATGATCCAGCACCTGCTCGCCGCAGGCTTGTGCAGCATCACCATCGGCGAACTGCTCCCCTGCCTGGAGGCACCCCCCGAGGAGCGCACCGGCGTCATGGAAGCACTTCTCACCCAGGAGGTCGCCAGGCTCGAAGCCAAGCGTCGAGACATCGACCGTGAGCTCGACGTGCTGCGGGCACTCCGACGAGATGTCACCGACACTCCAGGCGTGTCCAACCCAGGGATCGAGCAGCGATGAGTTTTTCCGGCGCGGAGAGTCTCACCAGCGTTGTCGACAACAGGAGGAACGCGTGGCTCAACTACTGAGAGTGCAGAATTTCAATGTGTCGAGTGACGGAATCGGTGCCGGTGAGGGCCAGAGCCTCGAGCGTCCGTTCGGTCATGCCGATCCCGAGAGGCTGTTCGCCTGGGCCGGCGCCACGGCGAGCTGGCCCATGCGCACCGCCCCCGGGGGAAGTCGGGGCCTCGACGACTACTTCACGCGGGACTACGCACGCAACATCGGCGCCGAAATCATGGGCCGCAACAAGTTCGGGCCCCAGCGCGGGCCCTGGAGCGACCATGAGTGGCGCGGCTGGTGGGGTGACGAGCCTCCGTTCCGCACCCCGGTGTTCGTCATGACCCACCACAAACGTCCTTCGTTCACGCTCTCCGACACCACCTTTCACTTCGTCGACGGCGACCCGGCCACGGTCCTCGAGCAGGCGCGGGAGGCGGCGCAGGGCAAGGACATCCGACTCGGCGGTGGGGTTACCACCATCCGGCAGTTCCTGGACGCGGACCTCGTCGACACCATGCATGTGGCGGTTTCGCCGGTGAAGCTCGGGTCCGGACTACGACTCTGGGAGTCCTGCGATGAGCTGCTCGACCGGTTCCATCTCGAGGTTGTGCCCAGCCCGAGCGGCGTGACACACCACCTGTTCTGGCGAAAGTGACACGATGGCACCTGGGTAGCGGCCTGCTTGGCTGCTCTGCGGTTCGTTCGAGGGCAGCGCCCGGCTGAACAGGTGCGGATGCGGAACGGCACAACTCCGCCGAACCGACTACGCGTCCTGCTCGGCGGGGACGGAATCGGGCGTCGGGCTCGACAGCCCGTCGTCGGATGCGGTCTACTACGCCCCGTGGCGGGAACAGCGGTGAGCGTCCTGAGTCCGTACCCGGCCGAGCGCGTCACGCCGATCGTCGTGGCCGAGATGACCGCCGAGGGTCTGAGGCCGCACGAGACCGATCCGAGCCTGTGGTATTCCGCCGACGGCCTTCCCTACGGTTTCGACGTCCAGGCTCCGGACCTCGAAACCGACCCGGAGGAGCTACGGCTCGTCGAGCGGGCCACCGGGATGGCGGTGCGCTGCGACATCGTGCTGCACGTCTTCGTCAGCGACCTCGCCGCTCGACCGGCCCTGGCCCGGATCGCGCACCGGGTGGCGCGACGCGTCGAGGGCTTCGTCCTCGTCGAGTTCCCCGGACCACCCTCGGCGGACCTGCTCCGCCGACTGAGCGACGCGGGCCAGTGCGTCCGGGCCGGCGACGCGGTGTATCTCGACGCGGCGGCGACGGGCGCGTGGATCGCCCACCCCGACTTCCACGTGGTTAAGTGACCGCAGCGGCCATGGCAGGGTGCGGTGACGGTGTTCTGAGCAGGTGGTGCGGTGGTGGATGGGCAGAGGCACCCCGCTGCCCGCGGAGGGGCACGCCCGGTCGTCAGCGGGCCGTGCGGCGGCCGCGCGCCCTGGACTGGCCGTACATCGACAGCACCAGCGCGGTAACGCCCCAGAGGACGATCGCCCAACTCGTCGGTGGAGTCCAGGCCGACAGCCAGCCCGCACTGTCCGCCGCGCTCAGCGGAGCACGCGGCTGCACCGACATGGCCGCGACGGTGAAGCCGGCTGCCGCAAGGCCGCACAGCACCGGCACCACCGCGCGGCGGAACACGACTGCGGTGAGCAGAGCCGTTACCAGCCACAGAGATGCCCCGGACAGGACAGCGGCGGTGGTGGTGGCGTGGTCGGTCGGAGAGGGCTGCTCACCGAAGAATGCCGCGGAGGCGATGAGGCCCGTGTATAGGGACCATGCGGCGCCGGGCAGCGCCAGGATCAGCATCAGCCATGGGTACGCCCGGTGGCCCCGTTCTCGGGGAGGGGAAGAGCCCGCAACGGCACCGTCGTGCTGCTCGCCATCTCCTGCGTTGGTCATGCCCTGATCCTGGCCCGGCGCGCGCCGGGTCGCCTGAGTTGCGGCACTCACCGGCCTGCGCAAACTCGTCCGCCGCCTCCGTGCCTCGTTCCTCGTGCTGTCCGCGATCGTGGGCCGGTCAGTGAGCGAGGAGGGTGTTCAGCAGAACCACGTGGACGGTGGTGCCGCCGAGGATGCTGAGCAGGGCGTTGCGACGCCACAGGTGTAGTCCGATCGTGACGGCCAGGGCGAGCAGCGGGCTGAGCAGGCGCGCGGAGTCGACCTGTGGCAGGTCGCGCAGGCAGTACGCCACGAGGATGACCATGACCCCGGCCGGCATGCGGGTACTGAGGTAGTGGACGGTTCGGCTGGCGCGCAGCCGGGCCAGGGCTACGAAGGGAAGCGCGCGGAGGCCCCAGGTGACTACGGCGGACACGGCGACTGCCGCGAGCAGGTACGGGCTCTCAGGCATGGGCCGGCCGTCTGGTCGTGATCAGGTGGCGGGTCAGCAGCGCGGCGGTGAAGAGCATGAAGCCGGCCAGCAGCATTTGTCCCGGGAAGGCCAGCCGGGCGGCCACCGCGGCGAGTAGCGCCAGGACCGGGGTCGGTAGGTCGCCACGCCGGGCCCGGATGGCGTCGAGGGCCAGGACGGTGAACAGGGCGGTCAAAGCGAAGTCCAGGCCGATGACGTTGTCGGGGATCAGTGAACCGAGCAGGGCGCCGGCGGTGGCGCTGCCGACCCAGTACAGGTGCATGAACACCTGAAGCCACAGGATGCGGCGGCCGGGCCAGGAGCGGGCCTGTTCGGCGGCGGTCAGCGCGTACGCCTCATCGGTCAGGGCGAAGGTGCCGTAGGCCTTGCCGGCGCGGCTGCGCACCTGGTGCAGGGGAAACGACAACGTGTAGAAGACGTGCCGGACATTGACCAGAAAGGCGGTCACCGCGACGGTTGTCAGGGGGGCCAGCCCGGTGACCAGGCCGACGAGCAGGAACTCGAATGATCCGGCGTAGATGACGGTGGTGATCAGGCTCGCCCACCACCAGTCGAGGCCGGAGTGGGTGAGGAACACTCCGAACGCGATGCCGAGAGGGCCGAAGCCCAGCCCCACGGAGACGGAGTCCCGCAGGGCGGCTCGGGCGTCCGACGGTGCGGGGCCGGCGCGAGTGGGGTCGTCGGCGGCGATCGGGAGTGTTTTCATGATGCAATTTTAATGCGAATTGCAGGCAATGTGGTTTCAACTTATTGCCGTATCATTGGTATGTGAGTAATAAGTATCGGCTTGACGCGCTTGACCGCGACATTTTGTTTCACCTCGGTCGGGACGGGCGGCTGAGCAACGTCGAGCTGGCGAAACGGGTCGGTCTGACGCCGCCGCCGTGCCTGCGCCGGGTGAAGCGGCTGGAGGAGGCCGGTGTCATCACCGGCTACCGCGCCGTCATCGACCCGGCGGCCACCGGTCGGGGTCTGGAAGTGCTGATCGATGTGGAGATCCACGCCCAGGACCTGAAGACCGTGCAGGAGTTCGAGACCGCCGTGGCCGCCTACGACGAGGTCAGCGAGTTCCGCCGGATGTTTGGCCGCCCCGACTACTTCATCCGCGTCGCCGTTGCCGATCACGATGCCTACGAGGCTTTCGTGAGCAGCAAGCTCATCGGCCTGCCCGGCGTCCTGCGGGTCGAGTCCCGCCTCACCATGAAGAAGATCAAAGCCGACTGCTGACTGCCCTCGCCGCACCACCATGACGGCAGGCACGGCACCGCTGTCGGCGACCTCGTCGACCCGCTTCTCGCGGCCGTCGCCGACCCATACGGCGACAAGGACGCGTTCGCCCTGCTGGTGGAGATGGGCGGGGTAGACGCGGTGTCGGGCTGATCGAGTGAGCGCCCAGCCTCTGGGCGGCGCTCACCCGCGTCGGGGAGGGGTCACCTGGGCCAGCGGAGGGGACCGGGGCGGACGGACCAGAGGACGCGGCGCCACCAGGGGCGGGCGGCGCGCAGCGCCGCGACGTAGTCGCCGGCGGTGGTGACGGCCCGGGCGGCCTGCTCCGGCGTGGCCGTGCCCGGGGCGAACGCCGTCCGGTTGAGCAGGCCGGCCAACTCCTCCACCCGCGCGTCCAGCCGCCCGGTGCCTGCCGTGTCGCCCGGCAGGCCGGTTCCTGCGGAGGCGGAGCCGGTCCGGGGCCCGGACATCCTGGCGCGAGCCTCGGTCACGGCCCGGCAGGCGTGGGCGGCGACCTCGGTGGCGGCCAGGTCCCCGCCGACCGCTCGGCCGGCCAGCCGCAACGCGTCGGTGACCTCCCGCCAGGCGCCGGCGATGCGCTGGCCGGGGTCGCCCCGACCCAGCCGTGCCCGGCTCTGCGCCCGGCGCATCGACATCAGGACGACCAGCGCGGCCACGACCAGCAGCAGGGTGCCGCCCGTACCGCCGCCGACGAGCAGCGCCGTGGACGGTCCGCCGGCGTCGGTCGACCCACCCGGCGCGGCCACCGGCTCCGGCGGGGCGGTCGGCTCGACCGTCGGCTCCGGCACCTCCGACGGGGGCGGCTCGTCGGGCGTCGGGCGGAAGTCCTCCTCCACCGGGCGCGGTTCCTCGTCGGGTCGGGGCAGCGGGTCGAACGGCACCCAGCCGAGCCCGTCGAAGAGGACCTCCGGCCAGGCGTACGCGTCGCCGGCCCGGACGGGGCCGTCGCCGGTGGACCGGAAGCCGACCACCACCCGGGTCGGCAGCCCGGCCAGCCGACCCAGCACGGCGAACGCGGCCGCGAACTGTTCGGAGGTGCCGCGCTGGCCGCCGGCGTCGCGCGGTCCGAAGAGGAGGAAGTTCAGGTTCGGGTACGCGTGCCCGCTCGGCGCGTCCGCGACGAGGCGGTAGTGCTCGGCGAGGAACTGTTCCACGGCGGTGGCCCGCGCGTACGGGGCGCCGTTGGACTCGGCGAGCTGGGTGGCGAGCCGGCGCAGCGGCTCGGGCACCCCGTCGGCGACCCGCAGCACCCGGGCCACCTCGTCGCCGGCGGGCACGTCCGCCGTGCTGAGCAGGTTTCCGTCCGGCGTCTCCGCGGCCGAGGTCACGGTGTAGCGCAGGCCCGGTGTCAGCCCCTCCGGCCGGATCAGCGTCCCGGTCGTCGGGTCGTACGCCACCCGCGCCCCGGTGACCTCGCGCGGCGCGGCGACGGCGGGCAGCAGCCGGCCGCTGAGTTCGGCGACGGTGATCTCCTGTCGTACCGTCTGAACGGTGCTGTTCGGGGCGGGTGCCGTTGCGGGCAGGATCCGCCCCGCGTTGCGGTACGTCGCGCCGACCCGCCAGGTCACGCCGTCGTAGTCGCTGAGCACGGCCAGCCGGATCGGTGCCGGCCGGCCGCCGGCTTCTGGCCCGGTGCCGGAGTCGGGGTCGGGGGTGGGCGCCCCGGTCGGCGCGGGCGTGTCCGGGGAGTCGGTGCGGATGTCGAGCAGCTTCTGTCCGGGGTTGAGCGCCCACCCGGAGATGCGGATGAGGGGGCTCTCGTCGAGGGCCTCCACCTGCGGCGGCTCGACGTACCGGCGCGGGTCCACCGGCCGGCCGTCGACCTGGCCGGCGAGCGCCGGGCCGAGTAGGGCGGCCAGGCCGACGACCACCGCCAGCCCGGCGGCGGAGGCGGCGGCGAGCCGGGTCCGCACGGCGGCGCGGACCGCGGGCGCCAGCCCGGCGGTCGGGTCGCCGCCGGCCGTCGCCGCGCTGCCCGGCGGTACCGCCAGGCCGAGCACCGCCACGGCCACGAAGGTTAGGGTGGGCCCGATCGCCGGGTCGGCGTTCGGGCCGACCACGTAGAGCGCGGCGGCGTAGAGCAGCACCGGCGGCAGGTAGCCGAGCAGCACCCGGCCGGCCCGCAGCGCCACCTCCGCCGCGGCGAGCCCGGCCAGCCAGGCGGCGACCAGCGGCACCAGCACCGTGTCGGGGGTCGGCTCGACCGGGATCATCGCCGTCAGCAGCCGGGGGATGCCGTTCGTGGCGGCGTCCGCGGTCACCTCGGCGAGACCGCCGGGCAGCTCGGCCCGGGTCGCGGTCAGCCGCAGTGACCAGGCCGTCCAGCCGGCCATCGCGGTCACCGAGACCGGCGCGACCAGCCACGACGGCAGCCGGCGGGCCGCCACGCTGACCAGCACCGAACCAATTGCGGCACCGAGTACCAGCCGGGTCAGCAGCGGGCCGGCGTAGACCCGGCCGAGCACCGCGCCGGCCAGGCCGATCATCGCGATCAGCGCCAGCGGCACTGGCACGGCCCGCAGCGCCCGCAGTATTGCCCGCCCCGGCCCGGCGGTCCCGCTGCCGCCGGCGCCGTCCCGGTCCGGCCCGGCGCCGCCCGTGGTCTGGCCGGTGCTGCCCGTGGCCTGGCCGTTGCCCGTGGCCTGGCCGCCGCTGTCGGCCAGCGGCGGCGCCGCCGTGCCGTCGCGGACTCCGCCGGTCGCCCTCACCATCTGCGCACCCCGTCCCACTCGGCGGCGAATGCGGCGCCGTCCGGGGCGTCGATCACCACCAGGCCGGCCGCGCCCGACGGTGCCGGCTCCGCCGCCGCGAAGATCCCCACCACCACCGACGGGTACGCGGCGCGCAGCGCGCCCACCGCGCCGAGGTCGCCCCGGCCGCCCGGACCGGTGAGGAAGACGAGCGTGTCGCCGAGCCGTTCCCGCCGCAGTCGGGCGGTGGCGGGTTGGAGGACGTCGTCGTCGGCGAGTTGTGCCGCCGCGAGGCGGTCCAGCGGCCCGCGGCCGTGCCCCGTCTCGTCGCCCGTGGTGTCCGGCCCGGACGGTTGCGGGGCGACCATCAGCAGCATCACCGGCAGGTCCTCGCGGACCGCGGCGGTCACGACCGAGGCGGCGGCCTCGCACGCCGACTCGAACGACTCGGCTACCCCGTCGACCCGCTCCGGGTGGGCGACCGCCCGGTTGTCCAGCAGCACCACGATCCGGGGCAGGCTGGTGTCGACGTTCTCCCGCACCATCAGCTCGCCGACCCGGGCGCTGGTGCGCCAGTGGACCCGGCGCAGCTCGTCACCGACCACGTACTCGCGCAGCGAGTCGAAGGTGATCGACCCGTGCGGCACCTTGTCCACCCGGCCGTCCAGGCTGCGTCCCGCCCCGGTGGGCACCGCGTGCAGCGGATGGATGCGCGGGTGCACCCAGACCGGCACCGTGCCGCCGTACGGGCGGGCCAGCGCCACCAGGCCCAGCGGGTCGCGCCGGGTCACCCGCAGCGGTCCGACCGGCACCACCCCGCGGCGGGAGGTCGGCACGTCGTAGCGGACCGTGGTGTCGCGGCCCGGTCGTAGCCGCAGCAGCGGCACCGGGACCGACCGGTTCCCGCACCGGTCCTCGGCCACCAGGCTCGCCGCCGGCAGCCGGCCGGCGTTGCGTACGGTCAGCGTCATCGCGGCCGGCTCGCCCCGCGCCACCCGGTCCGGGTCCGCGCTGCGGGTCACCTCCAGCC
The DNA here is from genome assembly GCF_055587185.1 of Micromonospora sp. NPDC048040. NCBI lineage: Bacteria > Bacillati > Actinomycetota > Actinomycetes > Micromonosporales > Micromonosporaceae > Micromonospora > Micromonospora sp. NPDC048040. The sequence continues at coordinate 21,146 of NZ_JBVJGT010000034.1, forward strand.
GGGGCCGCCAGGCCGCGGTCGCCAGGGCGTAGCCGACGGCGGTGCCGGCGGCCGCGCCGAGCAGCGTCAGCTCCGGGTACGCGAAGCGGAAGCCGGCGCCGAGCAGCACGACGGCGGCGACGAGCAGCCCGACGCCTCGGGCGGTGAGCGCGGACACCGGCGTTGCCGGTCAGCCCTGGACCGGGGCGGGCTGGCCCGAGGGCAGCGGCACCGGCACCGAGGCGACCGCCTGACGCAGCACCTCGGCGGCGGTCACCCCGCGCACCTGCGCGTCCGGGGTGAGCAGCAGCCGGTGTGCGAAGACCGGCTCGGTCAGCGCCTTGAGGTCCTCCGGCATGATCCAGCCCCGCCCGTCGATCAGCGCGTACGCGCACGCCGCCCTGGTCAGGGCGATCACGCCCCGGGGGCTGACCCCGACGCGCACCTGCGGGTGGGCGCGGGTGGCCGCGGCCAGCCGCACCGCGTACGTGTAGAGCGGCTCGGCGATGTGGACCCGGCGGGCCATGCGGACCATCTCCCCGACGGTGGCCGTGTCGGTGACCGCGGTGAGCGCCTCGGGGGAGCGGACCGTCGCGCCGCGCAGCACCTCCACCTCGACCGCCTCGTCGGGGTAGCCGACGGACAGCTTGACCAGGAACCGGTCGAGCTGGGCCTCGGGGAGCCGGTAGGTGCCGTCCATCTCCACCGGGTTCTGGGTGGCCACCACCAGGAACGGCTGCGGCACGGGGTGCCGGACGCCGTCGACGGTGACGGTGCGTTCCTCCATCACCTCCAGCAGCGCCGACTGCGTCTTCGGCGAGGCCCGGTTGATCTCGTCGGCGATGACGATGTTGGCGAACACGGGCCCCGGGTGGAACTCGAAGCCCCGGGTGGCCTGGTTGAAGATGGTCACCCCGGACACGTCCGATGGGAGCAGGTCGGGGGTGAACTGGATACGCCGCCACTGCCCCTTCACGGTGGCGGCGATGGCCCGGGCCAGGGTGGTCTTGCCGACCCCGGGCACGTCCTCCAGCAGCACGTGTCCCTGGGCGAAGAGCGCGGTGAGCGCCAACCGGACCACCTGTGGCTTGCCCAGCACGACCGCGTTGACGTTCTCGGCCAGCCGGGCGGCGAGGGCGGCGAAGCCCTGCACCTCCGGCTGGGTGAGCGGCTCGTGGGTGTTCACGGTCGGTGGTGCTCCTTGCCTGGGTGGTCAGCAGGTGGGCAGGACGTTGATGTTGTCGCCGCCCTCGAGGTTGAGCCAGGCCCAGGGAATGTAGTTCTTCCCGCTGTACTCGACCTGCACCCACCAGGTGCTGCGCTTGTGGTTGTTGTAGATGTAGGCGTAGACCTCTTCGCCCTGCTTCTTGCAGTACGCCTTCAGCCGGGTGCCCGGCTCCGCCCAGCCGACCTGCCGGTTGTTGTCCTGACGGGGCACCGAGAAGACCTCGTTGCCGTTGCGGCCATCCACGTCCTGGTTGCAGTAGGTGGCCTCCGGACCGGAGGCCCCGTTGCGGCAGGTGGCGATTCCGTACAGCGCGTCGGTCGCCTGGGCGCGGCTGGCGGTGCTCTTGCCGGCGGCGTTGCTCGCGGTCACGGTGAAGGTGTACACCGTGCCCGGGGTGAGGCCCGTCATCGTGATGCCGGAGCAGTTCCCGGTCTTGGTCGGCTCGCCGTTCGTGCTCAGCGAGCAGGTCGCCTTGCCGCCGCCGGCGTCCACGGTGAACGTCACCGTCGCGGAGGTGGCGGTCGCCGACGAGCCGGTCACGGTGATGCGGGGCTCGGCCACCGTGCGGGCCGTGTCGGTGGCTTCCGGGCCCGGGCCGGCCTCGTTGACCGCCTTCACCTTCACGGTGACGTTCTGGCCGTTGCCCAGCCCGTCCACGGTGGCCCGGGTGTCGGTCACCTCGCTGGTGCGCCCACCCACGTCCACCAGGTACTTCGTTACGGGGCGGCCGTTCGCCCCGGCCGGCGACCACTGCACCGCGACCGTGCCCGGCCGGTCGGCGACGGTGGTCGCCCGCAGGTCGGCGGGCCGGTCCGGCGCCGCGTACGGCACGACGGTGTTGCTCACCGGGGAGGCCGCCGAGCCGGCGCCCCGGTCGTTGACGGCGACGACGGTGAACGCGTACTGCGTGCCGTACTCCAGCTCACCGGCCGGCACCACCAGCTCCGTCTTGCGGGACTCGCCGGCCGGCGCGTTGGTGCCCGCCGAGGTGGCCGTGACCACGTACTTTGCGATGGTGTTGCCCTGACCGTTCGCCGCCGGCCAGCGCACCAGCACCGTGCCGTCCGGCCGTTCCTGGGCGGTCACGCTGGCCGGCGGGTCGGGTACCTCGGCGGTCGGCGTCACCGGGTTGCTGGTCCGCGCCGGGCCGTCGCCCTTGGCGTTGACCGCGTGCACCGAGAACCGGTACGTCTCGCCGTTGGTCAGGCCCTTGATCTCCACGGCCCGCTGGTTGGCGCCCACCTGCACCCGCTGGCCGGCGCCCTCCACCACGTACCGGGTGATCTCCGCGCCGTTGTTCGGGGCCGGCCGCCAGCTCACCCGGGCCTGCGCGTTGCCGGCGGCGGCGGTCACGCTGCGCGGTGCGCCCGGCTTGCCGACCTTGGGCTTCTTCGGCGGGGGCGGCGGCGTGGGAGCCGGCGGCGGGTCGCCGCCGAGCACGTCGTTGGCGTACTTGTCGACCTCGCGGACCTGGTGCTTGTCGTCCACCACCCGGGCGGTCGCCGAGTCGGGGGCGTTGACGAAGAGGTGGTTCTCCCGCACCTCCAGCTCCAGCGGCCCCGTCCCCTTGCCGCGGATGGTGTCGACCAGTTGGCCGTTCGCGTCGAAGGCGTAGACCGTGCCCGACGCCTCGTCGGCGCAGTAGAACCGGCCGGCCCACGCCACCGCCGGGCTGAGCCGGTCGCCCGTGCCCGGCACGGTGAACGCGCGCACCTCGCCGCCGTCGCCGACCACGTGCACCCGCCGCTCGCTGGGCACCGTCACCGGCACCGCCGGCCCGCTGGTCCGCGCCGGCAGCGCGCCCGGGGCGCTCATCGTCAGCGGCGTCGGACGGACCTGGCCCCGCTGCACGGTGACCAGCGCGCCGGCGGTGCGGTCGAGCACCGCGACGCCGTCGTCCAGGGTGGAGACGACCAGCTCGTGACTGGCCTCCGCGACGTCGTACGTCTCCACCTGCTTCGGGCTGAGGCCGGCCCCGGCGGCGGCCGAGGCGGGCGCGGAGGGCAGCGCGGCGGCGGTGATCGCCGAGACGGTGCCCTCGCTGGGCACCGCGATCCAGAGCCGGCCCTCGCCGTCGAAGGACCCGCCGGTGATGCCCGGCGGGTAGCGCACGGGCTCGCCGACCGGCGTCAGGGACCGCGGGTCGAGCTGCCGGACGATGCCCTGCACGGCGTCGACGACGAACGCCGCGTCCTCGTGCAGGGCGACGCTGACCCCGAGGCCCGGGGTGGTGCGGGTGGTCGCGGTGATCTGCAGGGTGGCCAGGTCCAGCGAGCTGACCTGGCCGGTGTTCAGGTCCCGCAGGATCAGCAGCCGGTCGGTCTGGGTGACCTGCATCGGGTGCCGGCGGGCGGCCGGGATCTCGACCCGGGTGTCGACCCGCGCGGTGACCCCGTTGACCCGGGCCATCTCGCTGCGCGCGGTGCTCCACAGCCAGGAACTCGCGTCGTAGCTCGCCACCGCGTTGTCCGCCGCGCCGAGACCGAGGACGGTCAGCCCCATCGCGGCCAGCAGCGCCGCCACCGTCCCGATGGTGACCAGACCGCCCCGCATCCGGCGGGAGCGGGGCCGTGGGCCGCCGGAGTTCGCGGCGTCGTCGATGGTGGCCACTACCGGCTGCCTCCCATGTTGTCCTGGCAGGTGGCGCGCCTGACCGGCGACCCTCCCCTGAGCCGGGTGCCATCATATGGCCCGGCCGGGGGCGGGGGAACCCGCGCTGTCCCGCTGTGGACACCGAGCGTGCGCGCCGCGCCGGGGGGCAGCCTCAGGTCGCTGGCGTGTCGCCTTCCCGCTCGGTGCAGACCTGCCCTGACGTGGCGAACGAGTCCGTCGAGTAGACCGCCAGCACCGTGAAGCAGTAGTCCACCCGCGAGTTGAGCCCGTTGACCGTGTACCTGGTCTGGCCGGGGTCCACCGTGGCCATCACGCCCAGCTTCTGCCCGGCCCGGCCGCCGGCCACCATGAACGGCACGCCGCCGCGCGCCGGGTCCGTCCAGCTCAGGGTGATCGTCGCCGAGTCGTCCCGCAGCGTCAGGTCGCCCGGCGGCGGGCCGGCCGCGTTCGGCGAGGCCGCTGCGGTCGTCGAGGCGGCCGGTGTGGCGGGCCCTGCGGGCGGCGCCGCGTCCCGGCTGAGCACCAGCACGCCCACCCCGACGAGCGCCGCCAGGGCCAGGACCGCGACGACCACGGCGACGACGACCGCCGTCCGGCTCCGGCCGCGTTCCTCGGGCTCGGCGACCATCGGGTACGCCGCCGGCGGTGGGAAGGCCGGCACATGGTGGGCCGGCCCGGGCGCGGTGGACGGCGACGGCACCTCCTTCATGGGGAACGTCTCGTCGATGTCGAGGTACGCCGGCGCCTGCTCTCCGGTCCCCTGCTCGCCGGTCCCCTGCTCCCGGCCCGGCTCCCGCTCCAGCGCGGGTTCCTGGTCCGGCTCGTCCTCGACGTCCTGGTCGCGGTCGCTCCCGGTGGCCGCCGGCCCGGTCAGCGCCTGCGGGGGAGCCGTGCTGCTCCACGGCGGAGCGGTCATGCTCCACGGCGGCGCCGGTGCCCCGCTCACGGGAGGCGAGGACTGCGGCGGTGCGCTGACGGGTGGAAACCCGGGAGGCGCGCTGACCGGCGGTCCGCTGACCGGTGGCGCGCTGACCGGGGGAACCGGCGGTGCGCTGACCGATGGCGGGACCACCGGTGGGGGTGACAGCGGTGAGGCGGTGACCGGCACGCGCGGCGGCGGGGGGATCACCGGAGGGGCCGGGATCGTCTGCCGCGGGGTCGCGGGCGGTGCACTGACCGGCGGCGGTGGGGGCGGGCTGACCGCTCGGACCGGCCCGGGCGGTGCGCTGACCGGGGGCGCGGGCGGCGCACTGACAGGTGGTGCGCTGACGGGGGGCGCGGGCGGCACGCTGACCTGTGGTGTAGGTGGTGCGCTCACCAGGGGCGAGCTGACGGGGGGCGTACTCACGGGGGTCGCGCTGACCGGAGCTGTGGGCGGGGCGCTGACCGGTGTCGTCGGCGCGGGCGTGTGCGGCGCTGCGGCTGCTTCCGACGTCCCGGGTGAGGCGGGGGCGGCCTCCGACGCGCCGGGCGGCGCGGTGGCGGCCGACGTGCCCGCAGCGGCCTCGGCCTGCTTCGCGTTGGCGGCGCGGGCGGCCTCCTCGGCGAGCAGGGGCTCGATCTGCCGTACCTGGATCGTGGGGTTGTCCCACCTGGGACCGCGCGTCGACGGTTCCGACGTCTCCGGCCCGGCCGGCGCCGCGTCGTCCGGCACGGCCGGACGCGGCGCCTCGGCGTCGGGCGTCGGGCGTGCCGCGGTGGGGACCGACGGCGGGGTGGGGGGTGTCGGCGTCCTGTCGCCGGACGTCGGTGCCGCGGTCGGCCGACCGCCGGATGCCGGGGACGCGGCCGGTTCGGTGGTGGGTTCCGGTGCCGTGGAGGGCGTGGCGTCGGCCGTCGCCTCGTGGGCCGTCCGCTGCCGCGGTGGCGCGGCGGGGCCCGGCTGCGACGGCGCGATGGCGGGCGGCGTGGGTGGCACCGACACGGCGGCGGTGGCGGGAGGCGCCGCGTGTCGCGGGCCCGGCGCCGCCGTAGGCGGGGGAGACGAGACGGCGCGCGCCACGTGCGGCGGGATCGGCGGTGGTGGCGGGATCGTCCTGGCGGCGGGGGCGGACGGGGAGGTGCCTTCGGCCGCCGGTGCGGCGGGATGAGGCGGGCTCTGCGGCGCGGGCGCCGCCGGAGCCTGCTCCGTGGACGGCTGCGCCGAGGCAGGGGCAGGGGCCCACGGAGACTGCGGCGGCGCTGCGGTACCGCTGGCGTGGCGCGGCGGTACCGCCGGAGGCGGCGGGACGTGCGGTGGCCGCGTCGGGGCGGTGGTCGACGGCTGCGGTGGCACGACCGGTGGTGGGGGGACCGGCGGTGAGGGGACGGCGGCCCGGGCCGACGCCGACGGCGCGCGTGGTGCCAGGACCACCGGGGGCGGCGGGATCTGCTGCGCCGGGACGGCGTGCGGAGCGGCCTGTCCGGTCGCGGCGGCGTGCGGCGGTACGGGCGGAGCCGGGACCCGGGCGGCGTGCGGCGGGTTCGGTACGACGGGCGGGGCCGGGGGAGCCCATCCGCTGTGCGGCGGGCTGGGCACCACCGGCCGGGGCGGCACCGGGGCGGCGCCGGTGTGCGGCGGGACGGGTACCGCCGGGGGAGGCGGCACCGGGGTGGCGTGCGGCGGCGCGGGCACTGCCGGCGGGGGCGGCACCCGGCCGGCATGCGGCGGACCCGGGTAGGGCTGGGCCGGCGGCTGGTGTGGCACCGGCGCGGCGCCGGTGTGCGGCGGGTACGGGGGCGCGGGGGTGTGCGGCGGGGTGGCGGTGGCCCGAACCGGGCCCGGCGGAGCCGGAACGGTGGGCGGCGGCGGGATCGGCCGGTGGTACGGCGGCGCGGGCGGTGCCGTGGATGGGCCGGCGGTCACCTGAGGCGCGGGCGGCTGCGCGGCCGGAGGCTGCACCGTCGGGGTCTGTGCGGCCGGAAACCGGGGTGGCTGGGGGATCGCGGTCGGCTCGTGGGGCCGCCACGCGGTGGAAAGGGCGGCCAGCGAGATGGTCGGCTCCGACAGGGCCGACAGGCCCGGCCGCGCGCCCGGCGCGGGCTGCTGAGGGGCGGGAGCGGCATCGCCGAGATACTGCCGGGCCGTGCGTACGGCCGGGTGCTCGACACCGAGCACGGCGGGGCCCAGGGCGGCGACGAGGCTGTAGTTGCGGCGCGCCTCGTGCCGGTTGCCCAACTCGTGCGCTACTGCGGCCAACTCGAAGGAGAGCGCCAACATCAGCGGGTCGGCGGGCGGCCAGCGTCGCTCGCCGGCGGCGTACGCCTCCTCCAGCGTCCGGCGGGCGGCGCCCGGGTCGTCCGCCTCCCGGTGCAGGCGGGCCAGCAGGTGCGCGGTGCTCAGCACATCCGGGTGATCCTTGCCGTACGGCGGCCGGGCGGATCCGACGGCGTCGGCGAGCAACCGGCGGGCGGCGGTGAGATCGCCCGCGGCGCGCAGGGCGAGGGCCCGGTGCTGGACGGCGGCCAGGGGAGAGGGATGGGACACGTGGTCATGCTGCCGGGTCGGACCCGCCGGACGCCACCCGGGCCCACCGGTCGGCGTCGGTCGTCCCGCGTCGTGGACTGGCCCGACCTGCGCGGACGCACCGGCCGGAAGCCGATGTGCATGATCCACCCGGGCCGTGTACAGTAACTCCTCGTGCGGCCCGCCAGAGCGGCCTACGGGTGATGAGATCCCCCAGGTCGGCGCGGTAGGCTGGACGAGTAAGTCCGGGTGGCGGAATGGCAGACGCGCTAGCTTGAGGTGCTAGTGCCCGTATAGGGCGTGGGGGTTCAAGTCCCCCCTCGGACACAAGATCGAACACGCAGGCTTTGGGCCGCTGACCTGGCATTACTCAGGTTGGCGGCCTTCGTCGTTTCCTGGGCTGATGCCGCCGTGGGAACACCGTGGGAACACGGGCCTGGACGAGCCCCGCAGCCGGGGCGATCTTGTGCCGGTCGGGCGAGACGGTTACGGTCCCACTGTTGCGCATACAGGTGCGTCGGCGGCAGAGCCCACAGGACCCGGGGCGAGGCCGCCGCGTTCACGTGGAGGAACGGTGGCATCAGTCGAGAAGAGGACCACGAAGGACGGCAAGAGCAGCCGGTGGCGGGTGAAGTGGCGCGAGGGCGGCCGCCGCGAGAACCCGTGGAGCAGCCGCACGTTCGAGTACCTGGCCGACGCCAAGCGGTTCAGGACGCTGGTCGAGTCCGCCGGGGAGCGGATGCCGAGGCCGGAGCAGCTGGCCGAGCACGGCTTCGCCGAGCTCCTTCCCGCCGGCGTGGCCGCCCCGGCGCCGGAGCCCGGCGAGCAGCCGCTGACCTTCCGCGCGTACGCGGAGGAGTGGCTGGGCCAGCTGGTGAAGCCGCACCCGGAGACGGTGCGCAAGTACCGGGAGCGCCTGGAGAAGCACGTCTTCCCGCGGCTGGGCGACCGGCCGATCGTCGAGATCACCCGGCGCGAGATGCGCGAGTGGCAGCAGGGCCTGCGCGACGCCGGCCTCTCGGCGAAGACGATCGCCAACATCCGGGGCGAGTCCGTGGTGCCGATCTTCAAGGCGGCGTGCCGGCCCGGCGAGGACGGCGAGCCCGCCGTGCGGACGGCCAACCCGATGGACGGCCTGCCGCTGCCCGAGGGCCCGCGCGCCGAGCGGGACATCCTGGAGAGCCCCGACGAGGCCCGGCTGTTCCTCGAGGCGGCGTACGCGGTCGACCCGGAGGCGGCGGACCTGCTGCTGTGCAAGCTGTCGACCGGGCTGCGCTGGGGCGAGGTGTCGGCGCTGCCGCCGAGGGCGGTGAGCGTCGCCCGGGGCACGGTGTCCATCGTGCAGGTCCTGCGGAAGGTGAACCGCCGGTGGGTGGTCGAGCCCAAGCCGAAGACGAAGCAGGGCTACCGGGAGGTGCCGCTGCCGGCGTCGGTGATGCGGACGGTCGCCGACCGGGTGGCCGCCGCCAGCCGAGAGCCGGGGCGGCAGTTTGTGTTCGTGGCGCCGCGCGGCAACCACTGGCGGTACGAGGACTTCTACACGGACCGGTGGGTGAAGATCCGCGACCTGGCACGTGAGAAGGGCCTGCCGCGCCGGATGACGATGCACGGGCTGCGGCACTCGTTGCTGACGCTGCTGGCCACGGAGGGCGTCGACCTGGCCGCGCTGCGGACGATGGCCGGGCACGCGAGCGTGACCACGACGATGAACGTCTACGTGCACGCGACCCGACGGCACCACGAGCCGGTGCGGCAGATCGTCGGAGGCTTCCTCGGCGTCGACGAGCTGACGGCCGCCGGGCGGTTAGGCCGGGGTCTGGCCGTCACAACCCGCGGCTGATCTCGCCTGCTGCCGGGCACGGGATGGACGGTGCCCGGCAGCGACGCTCGTTCGGCTGCTGAGCTGGCGCTCAGGGCGTCAGCGGAGCGAAGGTGTCGGGATCGATTCCAGCAGCCCGGTAGCGTGCCCATGGATCGTCCCCAGCGCCAGGCACTTTGGCGGTACCGTATCCGGCCTTGGTGACCGCCCGATCCTCCTCTTTGGTGATCACACAGCAGGTAAGCCGCGTATCCAGCACCTTGCGGAGGTGACCAAGGTCGACTGGTGACTGGTCCAACAGCTCGCGGATCACCAGCTTGATTGGCTCGCGGTGCTCGATCACCAAACCGCCAGGGATGCTGCCGCTGATGACCTGCCTTGCGGCCATGGACCACGGAATCAATGCCGGATACTTATTGCGAACCAAGGGCTGGGGCCGCCGAGGTGCCTGCCAGTAGAACCACAGCCACTCCCGCAGCGCCTTGAGGCTGGCCCGTTGGCCGGTCTCTGACTCCCACTGGCGATGAGCTTCGAGCAACGCAGCGAAACAACGAAGATCAGCTAGGTCGCGCTCCATGGCAGACATGATAGGTGCGCACGCTGAATCCGAAAGGTGACGAAGTGCTGCCGCGCTGCGGCACGTGCGGGCGTTTGTCGGTTTGCCGGCGCTGGGGATCGAACCTCGCGCTCTAACGGACCCAACCATCCGACCACTGGCATGACCGCGCTAATCGCGGAGCCATGACGGTGTGTCGTGTCGTCGGCCGGCCGGTCTGGCCATACCGGTTTGTTGGCCTGTGCTCCACAATCCCGTGATGCGGATAGCGGATGTCAGCGACACGGAGCGGGCGGCGGTCGACGCGTTCGGCACCGGGACCCCGGTGGACGTACGGGGTCGGCGGGACCGGGTGGTCCGCAGCGAGGTGATTCGGTTCCTGCTGTTGGGCGGCGCTGCGGTTGAGGCCGGTGACCTGCCGGCATTGCAGCTGACCGGCGCGCATATCACTGGTGCGCTGGAGCTGGAGCATGCCGACATCATGGTGCCAATCAGCCTGCATGAGTGCCGGTTTGACGAGCGGATGAATGTCTTCGGCTCTCACCTGCGACGGTTGAGCCTCCACAGGTCAGCCATGCCTGGCCTGATGGCCTCCATGGTGACCTTGGATGCGAGCCTCGAATTGACCGGCTGCCAGAGCACCGGCGAGATCAGTCTGGTGGGCGCGCAGATCGGCGGCGCTCTGATACTTGACGGGGCGGAGTTGACCGGCCCGGTGACGGCGCTCGATGGCACTTGGCTCCGCGTTGGCACCGACGTGCTCGCTCAGCACGGCTTCACCTGCCGGGGCACGTTGCGGCTCAACAACGCAGAGGTCGGTGGTTCTCTGCGCTGGGAAGGCGCCGTCCTCGAGAATCCCGATGGCGTCGCACTCTCCGGTGAAGACCTGCGGGTCGGCGCAAACGCCGACCTCTGTGACGGGTTCACCGCCAACGGCACGGTCCGCTTGCGCTATGCCGAGATCAACAGCCGGTTGTGCTTCGAGCGGGCCACGCTGACCGTCCCTCCCGGGAGGACCGCGTTGGACTGCCGCCACGTTGTCGCCCGGGAGCTGGTGTTGCTGCCCGCTGAGCCACCCGGTGGCGTCGTGGATCTGAGCCATGCGCGGATCGGGCTGCTGCGTGACGACCCGGCGACCTGGCCGTCGGCCCTGCACCTCGACGGGCTGACGTACGAAACGTTGGCCGAGCTCGATAACGGGGCTGACCGGCTGCGGTGGCTGCGGCTGGACCCACACGGATTCCGGCCTCAGGCGTACACGCAGTTGGCGCAGATGTATCGCAGCGCGGGCCGCGACGACGTTGCGCGTACTGTCCTGCTCGCCGGTGAGCGCCACCGGCGTGACATCCTTGCCCTGCCAGGACGGCTGTGGGGGCATCTGCAGGACCTGACCGTTGGATACGGCTACCGACCGATCAGGGCCGCCGGATGGCTTGCGGCCCTGCTCGTCGTTGGCACCATGATGTTCGGGCTGCATCCACCCCTGGCCGTCGAGCCCGGCAAGGCGCCCGACTTCGTCGCGTCCATATACACGCTGGACCTGATCCTGCCGGTCATTGACCTTGGGCAGCAGTCAGCGTTCCAACCACGTGGGGCGTCGGTCTGGCTCGCCTACGCCCTTATCGCCGCCGGCCTGCTGTTGGTGACCACCATCGCCGCCGCCGGTGCCCGCCAGTTGCGACGCGACTGACCGCCCCGCCAGACCCCACGCCCGAGCTGGGCGTCGCTCTACTCTCGGCACATTTGGTCGTCTCGACGCGTTGTCAGCGGCAGATCAGGCCGCTTCGAAGTACCTCGGTGGCCACAAGTGTGGCGGATCAGCTGAACCGCCACGGGCCAGACCTGCTCTACCGTGACCGGATGCCTGAGACGTTCGAGGTCGACCGGGTCGACCGTATCGCGGACATCCTTTTCGGCGTCGCTACAGCGAAGGGACTGATCGGCTATGGCCCCCTCGCGAAGCGGGTGGACACCAGGCCGGACTTCCTGAGCCAGCCACTCGACAAGGTCTCCCGTCGAGCGTTCGACAAAGGCGAGCCGCTGTGGAGCGCACTGGTCGTCTCCCGTAGCACCGACCGACCGAATTCGGGTTTTTACGGCTTGGCCCGAGAGATGCGGCCCGAGTATGCCTCGCTGAGCGACGACGAACTGTGGGAGCAGGAACGCAAGCGCTGTTACGGAGCGGCCTCCTAGCCGAGAAGGTCGGAAGTCTGGCAGGCCCAGCCGGCAGGACCAGCTGGGCGGTCAGGCCGGCTTGGATCGCGCCGTGCACGTAACCATCCGTAGCGGGCGGATCGCGGCAGATCCGGATGCCAGGGCGTACGTTTCTTTGGCGGCGTAGAGGCGCGGGGGGCGAGGTTGATTAGGGTTGCCGCGTTCGCAGGCACGGGAAGCCACGTTCGGTGGTTCCCGGCGGGGCTTATCGCTCGCGAGTCTGGCGCCTCGGCGATGACCTCGTTTCGTCGGTGCGCCGGATGACAGCCTTGGCCACAGGCTTGAGTGGACGCCAGTCCACGCCGCTACCTCGCCAGAAGCGTTCGCAATCGGCTTCGATCTCGGACTTGAGCTCGTCAAGATGGGCGTAGACCGCTTGCTCAGCCTGGCTGAGGCCTTTGCCCTTCATCTGCTCCCTCAAGTCATCGAGCCTCTTCTGGATTTGCCGCAGCGCGATGCCGGCGGCCGACCTGAACCCGTGTGCGAAATGTGCGTCACCGTGGTCGCTCATCGTCTCTTGAACTGAGTCGCGGACGGCGTCCATGATGAACTGGCCTGCTTCCCGGATCCGCCCTGCACGCGCCTCCGTACACACGAACCCGATCCGGGTCAGTACGCGTTGCGCCTCCATGGTTGTGAACGTTGTGCGGTCCCATCCAGTGACGTGCCCGAGGACCTGCTTGGGCGGGAACATCTGCCCGTTGACCTCGACCATGTGCTTCTGAATCAGTTCAGGATCCTCACCCATCATGCGGGCCTCCACCTCCTGCTTCGTGAGGTCGAAGTCCCGGCCACCTACCTTCATCTGCACCCCTTCGTTCGTTTACTATAACTTACTGTAAGCAACAGTAAGTTATAGCCTTTCACTTGGTCAAGCATGAGAGCGTCGGATCGGCTTCTGGGTGGCGGCCGCCGATCGGCCGCGTGAGGCAGTCGGGGCGCCAAGCCCCGCACAACTCGGCAGAAGCGGATGTTGCCGCAGCGTCGCCGGCCAGAGTTCACCGTCCGTAGACAGTGAGTCGGGGACCGCGTAGCTCATCAAGCGGAGTAGGAACCAGCAGTGGGCGGCGTGCCGGTGGGGTGGGGGCGGTGGCTCGCGGCGCGTCGGCGACCGATCCTCCTAGGACGGTCTAGGGGGTGTGAGGTGGGGCGGCGCCTGCAGGTGCCCGCATCGGGTCGGCTGGGAACGACGAGCTGAGGGAGTGACCTCATCCGGCGGCCCCACGTCAGCGGCGCCCGGCCAGGGCGGGGCACGCCTGGTAGGCGGCTTCGAGGTCCTCGTCGGTGAAGCGGACCTTGCGGCCGAGCCGGTGGCAGGGGATGCGGCCCTTGGACACCCAGCGCCGGAGGGTGGTCTCCGCGATGCGAAGCTTCGCCGCGGCCTCGGCGTAGGTGTAGTCCCTGGCCACCTCGTCCTCCTCCTGCCCTCTGGCGCTGGGTGCGGGGTCACTGTAGAACATTGCGGCCCGATAGATCTACTGTGGGCTACGCCCGGCCACGGCAAGATCGGAAGTCGCCAGCACCTCTCGCCGTAGGCCGGGTGTACGGCTACGATCTGGCACTGCGCGTGCATAGCACGCGGTCGCGCTGGAAGTGCTGTTGGCTGGCACGCCGCCGTTCCACGGTGGAGGCCCAGGTTCGAGTCCTGGCCGGCGCTCGACGCCCGGCCACGGGGGAAGGTGGTGAGCGGCGTGTTCCACGGCAGCATCCCGGCTGACCTGCGCTCGATCATCTACGAGCACGCGGAGTCCTGGCCGGACACCGACCTGTACGTCGGCTGCTCGGGGAACTTCACGATCGAGCGGACGTTGCACAGCCGCCCGGGCGAAGGGCGCGCGATCCACGGCAACGACGTCCAGGCGTACAGCTCGGCGCTCGGCTGGTGGCTCGCCGGCCGGGAGCTGGACTACCGGCTCAAGGAGGAGCACGCCGAGGAGCTGGCCTGGCTGGAGCCGTACCTGGGCACGTCGACGGACACCCTGGCGACGCTGATGCTCGGCACCCGGTTCCTCCAGTACGTCGGCCGGCAGGGCGTCTACTACGAGCGGATGGTCCGCGCGACGGTCGGCCAGTTCCCGACGATGCACGCGAAGACGGTGGCGAAGCTGTCGGCGTTGACGCTGCGCCTGGCGGACTACTACTGCGGGGACGTGCGGGACTACCTGCGCGACGTCGTGCCCGCCGAGGCGCCGGTGGCGATGTTCCCGCCGTTCTTCGCCGGCGACTACGAGGCGCAGTTCGCCGGGATCGACGAGTTCTTCGACTGGCCGGCACCGAGCTACGACATGCTCGACGAGGACGGCAAGGAGGAGATCATCGGGGCGGTGCTCGACCGGCCCCACTGGATCCTCGGCCTGCACATCGCCCGCGACGAGCTGCGCCCCTGGCTGCGCGGCGTTGTCCAGACCTCCAACCGGGGCATGCCGATCTACGTGTACGCCAGCTCCGGAGCGCGGCGCGTGGTCGCGCCCGCCCAGCAGGTCGCGCCGATCCTGCTGCCGAAGATCGGGCCGGACGAGGACCTGGGCGACCGGATGGCGCTGCACGTGCTGACCGGCGGCCAGTTTTCGGCGGTGCGGTCGCAGTTCATGAGCAAGACGATCCTGCCCGGGTCGCCGCTGCTGGCCTGCGGCGTGAGCGTGGACGGGAAGCTGATCGGGGCGTTCGCGTACCTGCCGCCGAAGTTCGACCCGAGCACCGCGTACCTGATGAGCGACTTCCCGGTGTCCTGGACCCGGTACCGGCGGCTGGCGAAGCTGATCGTGATGGCGGCCGCCAGCCGCGAGGCGCAGCTGCTGTTGCAGCGGTCCCTGTCGAAGCGGCTGTTCGGCTGGTCGACCACGGCGTTCACCGACCGGCCGAACAGCGCGAAGTACGGCCGGGGCATCCCCGGCGTGAAGCTGCAGAAGCGCAGCGAGCCGGCCGCCGACGGCATCCACCGCTACCAGCTCCAGTACGGCGGCCCCCTGGGTGACTGGACCCTGCAAGAGGCGCTGGCGGAGTGGAAGCGCCGCCACGGGAAGGACGAGCGATGAGCGACGAGCAGCCCGGCGAGCCGCCGGCCGCCGAGCAGCTGGCTGGCTGCCCGAAGACGCTGTGGGACGCGATGACGCCCTACCAGTGCGAGAAGGGCGCCGAGACGGGCGTGTGCCCGGACCACGGCCGGTTCCGGATGCCGCCGCCGTCGGCGGACCCGGACAAGCCGTGCCAGCACGTCGACATGCACCTCGACGCCGACGTGCAGCGGCTGACCGCCTCCGACGACGACACCACGGTGGTGGCGTACATCGTGGAGCTCTCGATCCGCTGCCTGGCCTGCCAGGAGCGGTTCCGCTGGTCGGGCGTGCCCGCCGGGCTGATGCCCGACCGGCCGGCCTGCTCGGCCGACGAGTTCGTGCTGCACGCGCCGATCCGGCCGGCGTCCGCCGACCCGGACTTCGGCCTCGGCATCCCCGGGTTCGCCATCCAGTACCGCGGCGGAGGCGAGCGGTGAGCGACGTCGACGAGCTGGCCGGGCCCGCCGACGGCGGCCCGCTCAACCTGCGCCCCGAACGGGTCGACCCGCGCACCCTGACCCTGCTGGAGGTCAACGCGCGGTACATGCGCAAGGAGGTGTACGACCGCCTGGTGGCGAACGTCCGCCGAGACGGCGCGCTCACCAGCACGCCGCTGGTGTGGAACGACACCGCCGGCGAGCGGATGGTGGTGCTGTCCGGCAACCACCGGATCATGGCCGCGCTGGACGTCGGCCTGGAGCAGGTCGACGTCATCGTGGTCGACCAGCCGCTGACCCGCGCCCGGCAGGTCGCCTTGCAGCTGTCGCACAACGCGATCGAGGGCGAGGACGACCCGGCCACGTTGAAGCACCTGTACGAGGAGCTGGACGACGTGGACTGGCGGGCCTACTCGGGCCTGGACGACAAGCAGCTCGACCTGCTCGCGCAGGTCGACCTGGAGGGCCTGTCCGAGGCGAACCTGGACTTCGCCACGGTGCAGCTGGTGTTCCTGCCGCACGAACTCGAGGCGGCCCGCGCCAGCTTCGACGAGGCCCGCAAGCTCACCCAGGCGGACGCCCGCTGGCTCGCCGGGTACGGCGACTACGAGTCCACCCTGGACGCGCTCGCGACGGCCCACGGCGCCCACAACGTCGGCAACGTGGCCACCGCGCTCGGCCTCATCCTCGCCGTGTTCGAGCGGCACCTCGGCGAGCTGCGCGACGGCGTGTGGCTCGACGAGGAGAGCGGCGAGCCGATCGGGCACGCGCACCGCCTGGTGCCGATCGAGACGGTGCTGGAGACGCGCTCGATGCCGGCCGACGCGGCGGCGGTGCTGCACCGCGCCGTGGACAAGCTGGTCCGCTCCGGCGAGGTGCCCGCCGATCAGCGGTGGCGCGCCCTGGAGCTGCTGGCCGCCGACTACCTGGCCGGCTGAGGCTGGCCCCCCTCACGTCCCGGTCGGCTGCCCGCGGACCGGCGATCCGGCCGCAGTACCGCACCGCGGCCCGACCCCCTGGAGGAAGAGATGACCGGACCCGCCCAGAGCGGCGAGGACCTGTACGCCGGCCTCGACGAGCGCCAGCGGCACGAGCTGGACCGGCGCTGCGACTACCACCCGCCGGTGGACCTGGCGACCGCCGAGGCGCACCAGGCGTGGCGGCGAACGATCAAGGGCGCGATGGCGCAGGCCATGCGCAGCCTGCCGTCCGGCCGGGAGACGTCAATGGTGCTGACCGCCTTGGACGACGCCCTGATGTACGGCAACGCGGCGATCGCCCGACCGCCCATGAGCGGAGGACGCAGGCCGGGGCACTGAGACGTGGGCGGTCCGGCGCTGCACCCGCCGGGCCGCCCGCCCAGCAGCACGAGGAGGTGACCATGAGCGAGCCGGAGATCCTGGCGTGGGACCGGCAGCGCAACGAGCCCGAGAAGGCGTACGGGTACTTCGCCCTGTACCGCGACCTCGGCCGCACCCGCACCGTCGCGAAGGTCGCCGAGCAGGTCAACAAAAGCCGGGATTACCTCCACAAGCTGGCGACCCGCTGGAAGTGGGTGCAGCGGGCGTCGGCGTGGGACCGGGAAGAGGACCGGCTGTATGCCGAGGGCTTGGCCGAGCAGCGGCGCGACATGGCCCGGCGGCACGCCCGGATCGCGTCGGCGCTGCAGGGGAAGCTCGTCACCCGGTTGCAGAACCTCGACGCGTCGAAGCTGACCCCCGGCGACATCGCCCGCTGGCTGGAGGTGTCGACGCGGGTCGAGCGCCTGGCGCTGGGCCTGCCGGACTCCACGACGGCGCACACCGGGCCGGACGGCGGGCCGATCCGCGCCGAGGTCGAGCAGATGACCGAGCAGCAGCGCGCCGACTTCTTCCGGGCGCTGATGGCCGAGGCGGCGGCCCGCGCCGGCCAGGGCAACCCGACCGCCGAGCCCGGCGACCCGGGCGGCGACGACGACGAGGACGAGGAGGCGCCCGATGGTCCGGCGGAGCAAGGCTGACGGGGAGGCGTGGATCGCGGTGGAGATCCGCGCGCCCCGCTGGGCGGTGTGGTGCGTGTCGGTCGGCGCGCTGCTGGCCGGCATGTCCGGGGTGGCGCTGGTGGCGCTGCGATGGTGACCCGTGGCCTGCGGTCGGCGCGGCTGCTGCACGGGCGCCGGACGCCGATCGCCGCCCCCGCGTACCGGCAGGGCGGCCCGGTGCGCGGCCTCGCCCCGGTCGCCCCGCCGCCGGCGCCGAGCCTCGCCGTGCCGCCGCGGCCGCCCCTGGGCCGCGAGCAGGCGCGAGCTCTCGCCCGGCGGGCGTGGGGCTGGCGGGCGCTGCTCGTCGGCTGGCTGGCGCTGCTGGCGGCCGCCGCGTGGGCGGGCCTGCGGTGGGTCGGGCCGGCGTCGCTGGGCTGCCCGGCGGTGATGCTGGCGACGGAGCTGGCCCTCGCGTGGTGCGCGGTCGTCGACCTGCGGCAGCGCGCAGCCGAGATGCGGACCGAGGGCTGAGCCGTGCTGCTGGCGTACCCGGACCCGGCGCTGATGACCGACGCCGAGCTGGCCGCGTACCTGCGCGAGGTGTCGGAGGTCCAGGGCCTCGTCCGGTACGACTGGCGGCGGCACGCCCGGCCCGAGCAGATGGAGCCGGCGTACTACCGGATCTGGATGCTGCTGGCCGGTCGTGGCTTCGGCAAGACCCGCACCGGGGCCGAGACGGTGCGCGGCTGGGCGGGCACCAGGCCGGGCGGGCACTACGCGGTCATCGCGAAGACGCACCGCGAGGTGTACAACGTCTGCTTCACGGCGCGGCGTGCCGGCCTGCTGGCGGTGATCCCGCCGAAGGAGGTGCGGACGTTCAACAAGAGCGAGCCGTACCTGGAGCTGACCAACGGGGCGATCATCCGCGGGTTCGGCGCGCAGGACCCGGACACGCTGCGCGGCTACGACTTCGACGGCTGCTGGCTCGACGAGTACGCGGCCTGGCCGTTGCAGACGGCGCAGGGCGTGTTCGACATGCTGTGGTTCTGCATGCGTGAGGCGCCCGACCCGCGCATGGTCGTCAGCACGACCCCGAAGCCGCTGCCGCACGTGAAGAAGCTGCTGGCGCGGGCGAAGAAGCAGCGGGCCCGGTCCCGCCGGCCCCGGGTGGTCATCACCCGAGGGCGGACGCTGGACAACGCGGCGAACCTCAGCGCGGAGGCGCTGGAGGAGCTGCTGGAGCAGTACGGCGGCACCCGGCTGGGCCGGCAGGAGCTGGACGCCGAGCTGCTGTCCGACGTCGACGGCGCGCTGTGGAAGTCGTCGTGGATCGAGGCCGGCCGGGTCGACAAGGAGGACGTGCCGCCGCTGGTGCGGACCGTGGTGTCGGTCGACCCGGCGGACACGGTGTCGGAGACGAGCGACGAGACGGGCATCGTCGCGGTCGGCCGGGGCGAGGACGGCGAGCACTACGTGCTGGCGGACCGGAGCATGAAGATCGCCGGTATGGCGGCGGCCCGCCGGATCTGGCAGTGCTACCTGGACGTCGACGCGGACGTGGTGGTGTACGAGGGCTCGTCGGGGTGGCTGCGGGACATCCTGGTCGACGCCTGGGTGGCCATGCAGAAGGAGGGCCTGGTCGGCGGCGGTGACCCGCCGATCGACGTGGTGCAGGCCCGCCAGTCGAAGCGGGTGCGCGCCGAGCCGGTGGCAGCCCGGTACGAGGTCGACCCGCCGCGCGTGCACCACGTGGGGACGTTCCCGGCGCTGGAGGACCAGCTGACGACGTGGACGCCCGAGTCGGGCGACTCCCCGGACCGGCTGGACGCCCTGGTGCACGGGGTGACGTACCTGCGGTCGAAGGAGTCCCGGCGGGCGGTGGTGGCGTCGCCTCTCAGCCAACGACTCCGACCGAGTGCGGGCCCGAGATGAGGTGGAGATCAGCTGAGCTACTACCTGCGCAGCTCGACGCTGGCCTCCTTGGCCCACTCGGCGATATGGGCCTGCTGGTCCCGATACCAGAAGGTGAGGCGGACGGCTCCGTCCGGCGTGATCGCAGGCACCTCGGGGGCACCGAACGCCTGGAACAGCTCGCTGGCGAGCCGGTACGTCGCCGCGACCAGCGCCGGACCGTCGTCGCAGAGATCGTCGATGTCGGCGACCATGTCAGCGACCGGCGACTCGGTTACGGCGTCGGTGCCGAGTTCCTCGTTTGGGTCCCCAACGCTGGAGACCAACTTGACCGGGACGACCGGGCCGCCCGGGAAGGCGGACGTGACCGGCCAAAGGGTGGCTCGGATGGTGGCGAGGCCACCGGCGGCCGCGCGGTCGCGTGCGTGGCGGGCAAGAAACCGCAGTGCCGCGCAGATGCCGACGGTGAGCGACGGGCCGTCCACGAGGTTCTGATGCCCGTTCGGGTGTCCCGACCGCGGACCGACTGCCGTAGCGAAGACGCCACTCCCGTTCTCGTGCAGCTCGCACGCCCCACGCGAGTACGGCTTGTTTGCTTCATAGGTGGCGGCACCGACCAGGCGGCGATGCCGCACGGTGGAACGCACGAAGCTACGTACCGGCATCCCGAATGCGCCTGGCGGCTGTTGGGCATTGCTCAGCTGAAAGGCGCTCAGCGCGGCGCTGTCGACGGTGAAGCGGCCTGGCAGGTCTGGGACCAGGGTGACGACCAGGAACATCTCGTCGGTCGCGAGACGTTGGAGGAGGTCGACTTCGATGCGGGCGGCCTCATCGATGCGGTCCTTGAATCCGGCGAACCGCGCCCGGTATGCCTCGGCCACCTCTGCCTCGGACAGCCAGGCGGTCTCGGTGCCGATCCGCTTCGGGTAGAGCAGCGCCTTGTTCTGGATGTAGGCGTGCGGGGCTGTCGCCGTCCGGGCGACCGAGATGACGAGGAAGCCGGTGCCATCCCGGTCGGGGTCCTCGACCGGGATGATCTCGAAGGTCGGCGGCGGCTGCACGTTGGTGATGACGGTCTGCCGGAGCCGGATGCGCTCGCCGTCGCTGATGTCGACGCCGAAGTCCTTCTTGGCGCGGCCCTGGTTGTCCTCTTCCATGCCGAGGATGAGGAGGCCGCCGTTGGCGTTGGCGAGCGCGCCGACGTCGCCGCACAGCTTCTTCCGCTCCGGGTCGTTTCGGCCGTACGTGTCGCGCTTGAAGTCCAGGTCGGGGCCTTCCGTGGTGTTCGGGATGAGCCCCTTGACCTGGGCGTAGGTCAGGGTTTCGTCGATCGGCCCGCCGAGGAGCTGTTCGAGCCTTCGGTTACGCAGAGGTGGCATGCGTTCGATCGTGGACCGCCCCGCCGTTCCGAGCAAATCGGCAGGTCAGCGAGGTTCCTGATTGGACGGTAGTGGATCTTGTCGTATACAATGAATGTGTACGGCCAAGACCGTACGCGAGTTCACGTGGAGTAGGAAGGACCGAGAGGTGACAGCACCCACGAAGACCCGCCGCCCGAGGGCGGCGGCGAAGGCGGCGGCCAAGACCGCGAACAACGCGCCGTACCTCGCGCAGCTCGACCCGCGGGAGCTGGTCGCGCACCCGACCAACCTGCGCACCCAGCTCGGCGACCTGACCGAGCTGCGCGCCTCGATCGCCGCGAGCGGCGTTCTGCAGGCGCTGACCGTCGTCCCCGAGGACGGCGGCATGCGGATCGTCGCCGGGCACCGCCGCGCGGCGGCCGCCGCCGAGGCGATCGAGGCCGGCGAGTGGCCGGACGGCCAGCCGCTGACCGTGCCGTGCCTGGTGCGGCCCGACATGGAGGGCCTGGCCCCCGCGCAGGTCGTCGCGATGCTGGTCGAGAACGACCAGCGCGCCGACCTGACCGAGAGCGAGCGGGCGAACGGGTACGCGCAGCTGGAGCTGTTCGGCCTGGACGTCGCCGAGATCGCGCGGCGCACCGGCCGGACGCAGGTGCACGTCAAGTCGGCGTTGAAGTTGAAGACGCTCGGCGACGTGGCCACCGAGGCGGCCGACGCGGGCAAGCTGACGCTGGAGGACGTCGCCGCGCTGGAGCAGTTCGAGGACGACCCGAAGGCGATGGAGCGGATCCTCAAGGGCGTCGAGTCCGGCTGGGGCGTGCGCCACCGGGTCCAGGAGGAGAAGCGCAAGCGCGACGACAAGAGCGCCACCGAGCAGCTGACCGAGGAGCTGACGGCGGCCGGCGTCCGGGTGTTGAAGAAGCCGAAGGACTGGCCGTGGAACTGCCAGATGGCGAAGGTCGAGGACCTGGCCGACGCCGACGACCAGCCGCTCGACGTGGAGGCGTTGAAGACGGTCGAGGGCTTCGGCGCGATCATCGAGGGCTCGTACGGGAACATGCGGGCCGTCATCGTGTGCGAGGACCCCGAGGCCCACGGGTACAAGCGCACGAAGTGGACGCAGTACAAGAGCCCCGCGCAGAAGGTCGCCGAGGAGCTGAAGAAGCGGGAGGCCGAGGAGCGGCGGCAGAAGCTGGCCGACGCCGGCGAAGTGCGGCGGCGGTTCCTCGTCGAGAAGTGGGGCAGCGCGAAGGCGGCGAAGGCGCTGCTGGTCGACGCGATGCGCGCCGCCGTGGTGATGCCCGGCTTCTTCGACCGGTGCGAGGAGGAGCTGGTCGCGGCCCTGGCCGGCGGTGACCCGCGCGACGGGCAGACGGCCGGCATCGACCGGCTGAACCGGCTGCTGGTCGCCCGGTTCGTCGCCGCGCACGAGGGCAACACGGCGACCGTGGCGGCCGGCCGGTACTCCAACCGGGAGCACCTGGTGCTGCCGTGGCTGGACCGCCTGGTGGCCGAGGGCTACGAGCTGTCGGACGCCGAGAAGACCTGGCACGGCGAGCTGGTCGAGGAGGAGGAAGAGCGGCGGCTGGCCCAGGAGCAGGAGGACGCCGAGGCCGCGCTGGAGTACGACGAGGCCGAGGGCTACGTCGAGGACGCCGACGGCGTGCGGCCGATCGAGGACGTGCACCTGCCCGAGGGCGACGTCGAGCCCGAGGAGCCGTTGGCGGAGGCCGAGGAGCCCGAGGCCGCCGAGGCCGACGCCGAGCCGGACCCGTGCCCGGAGGCCGACCTGGACGCGGCCGAGCCTGACGCGAAGGACAGCGAGTGAGCGTGACCCCAGCGGGTCAGCCGGAGGCGCGTACCGACCTGGTGCGCGCCTCCGGCGCCGGCCCGACCGACAGCATGGAGGAGCTGCCGCGCGGCACCTGCCCGGCCTGCCAGGTGGCGATCGGCGAGGCGCACCGCGACGACTGCGACGTAACCGAGTGCCTCGCCACGGGCATGAAGCGCATGTGGTGCCGGGCGCAGCCCGACACCGGCGGCCACGACTGTGGCCGGGCGGACTGGACCGGCCGGTGGCCGGGCCACCGGGAGGCCCGCGAGTTCGGCTGGCACGTCCGCTGGGACGTGGAGGCGAAGAAGTTCGTGCGCTGCGCCCCGGACGTCGACGGCTCCGGCCCGGACCTGTCCCGGCTGTACGAGCACGCGCGGTGGGACCGGGAGGCGCGGCGGTGGAGGCGGCGCCGAGCGGTGCTGTTCTCGAGGGCGGTGCGCGGCGGCCGGGCCACGCTGGAGGAGCTGACGAAGGCGGCGCAGCGGTGGTGCGCCGAGCAGGGCTACGAGGTGGTCGGGGAGCACGTCGGCGCCCGCGGCTGGCGGGAGGCCGTCGCCGACGTCGCCGACGGGGTGGCCGACCTGGTGGTGGTGCCGTCGGTGGAGCGGCTGGGCTTCGGGAAGCAGGTGTTCGAGCGGATCGCGGCGGTGCGGGCGGCGGGCGGCGACGTGTCCGGCCCCGGCGTGCGGATCGACGCGGACGGCATGGTGGTCGCCGCGGCGGCCCCCGAGCAGATGTGAGGGAGATTCCGATGGGCGCGAGCGCCTTGACCTTCCCCTGTACTGGAAGGTCCAGTCTGGTACCGGTAGAGCCGTGACGGCCACGGGGTGAGCGTTCTGCCACCGGGGCCGCGTGCTGTGAGGAGGCTGCGATGACCGCGGCAGCAGATGCTGTAGGGGCCGAGGGCGGCGGACTGGACCGGCTCTTGGCGGAATACGTCAAGATCATGCCGGTGCTCGATCCGGCCCAGGCGCGCATCGCCGTCGGGCTGTGGCGGCTGCTCGCCGAGGGCGCGCCGGTCACCATCCCAGCGCTGGCCGAGCGGCTCGGCCTGCCGGAACAGCAGGTGACCGCTGCTATCGACGGTGTCTTGGCCGGCACTCACCATCGGGACAGGCAGGGCAGGATCGTTGCCTTCTGGGGTCTGTCCCTGCCCGACATGCCGTCGCCGCACCGACTGACGGTCGACGGGCAGACGCTGTATGCGTGGTGTGCGCCGGACACGCTGTGGCTACCGCGGGTGCTGGGCAAGACGATCGCGGTGCAGTCGTCGCTGGAGACGACCGGGCAGCCGATCTCACTGCTCGTGGCAGCCGATGGCATCGAGGAAATCTCCGTCGATGGGGTTGTCCTGTCCTTCGTGCGAGCTCGCGACAACAGTGTGGGCGACACGGTTCCCGCGGTGCTGTCCAGCTACTGCCATCACCAGCTGTTCTTCCCGACGAAGCAAGCCGCACATCAGTGGGCTGAGGCCCAAGGACGCGACGACCTCGCCGTGTTCCCTGTCGAACAGGCCGCGGACGCCGCGGGCCGGTTCATCGAGGCCATCGTCGGATCAGCTCTGCCCACTCGGGTGATGGTTGAACTCCGTTCGGTGCCGGACTGTCCGAACCTTGCCCCCGCTCGGCAGGCGCTGCACGCCGCGCTCGCCGACCTCGGGCTGCCGCCGGCGGTGGTCACCGAGGTCGTAGGGGACTACCCGTCGCCGTCGATCCTGGTCAACGGCGTGGACGTGATGGGCGGCAGCGGCGACGGCCCGGCCGCGTGCCGCCTGGATCTCCCCACCGAGGAGCCCATCCGTGCTGCCCTGCGCCAGGCGATGGGCGGCGAAGCCGCTACCGCCGCGACGGGGCCGAGCCTGGCGGATTGCTGCACCGGGCCGGGCGACGCTATCCGGACCGGCCGGCCCCGCCGGGCTGAGCAGCTGCCAGACAGGCTGCGGCAGGTGCACCGGGCCATCCTGCGCCACTTCGCCGCCACCGGCACCGCTCCCAGCGACGCCGACATCCGCGCTGCCCTCAACGGGGCGGACCTGGACACCGCCGACGCGCTGCGGGAACTCGCTCGCCAGGACCTGGTCGCCGTGGACAGCGCCGGGCGCCTGGTCGCGGCCTACCCGTTCTCGCCAACGCCAACGCCGCACGTGGTGTCACTCGGCGATGTCGAGGTGTTCGCGATGTGCGCCATCGACGCGTTGGGCATGCCGTTCATGCTCGGCACCGACGCGGTGATCACCTCCGCCGACCCGCACACCGGCCAACCGGTCCGCGTGACCATCACCAACGGTGCCGCCAGCTACGAGCCGGCGGAAGTGGTGATCGTGTACGCGGCCACCGGAGCGACCGGCCGCTCCGTCGACACCTGCTGCTCCACCATCAACTTCTTCGCTGACGCCACCACCGCCCAGGCGTGGATCACCGCCCATCCCGGCCTGGCCGCCACCGTCCTCGACCAGGACAAGGCCACCACGCTCGGCCGCGACATCTTCGAACCGCTGCTCGCCTGAGGTCGACCGTCGCCGGCCCTCAGCGGGCAGGGCTGCCGAACCGGACCCGGTTGCCGTCGGGGTCGGTCAGGACGAACTCGCGCAGCCCGTAGTCCTGGTCGGCAATCGGGCCTACCCCTGCGGTGGCGCGGTGGCGCAGCTGCTTCCACAGCTTCAGCGCGTCGGTGACGTGGATGAAGCACTGGCCAGGTGCCGGACCGTCCGGTTCAAGGGAGAAGTGCAGTTCCACGCCGCTGTTGTGCATCAGCAGGTAACCCTCGTGGCGGCCCGTCTCGGTGAACCCAGCGGCGATGTAGAACGCCGCGGTGCGGTCCAGGTCGGTGCTGGGCAGGACCGGGATAGCACCCCGCGGCCCAGCACCGGTGCTGCCACCGGCGAGCCTGCGCACCAGTGCCCCCAGCGGAGTGAACCGAAGCTGACGCAGCGCCGCCGCCGGGCCGGCACGGCGGGCGGCCCAGATCGCGCAGCCGACGCAGATGAACACCCCCGGCGTGTTGCCCAGCTCGACGACCTCGCTTCTAGGTAGCTGACGGCCGCAGCAGCCGCAGTGTTCGTGGTCGGATTCTCGGACTGTTTCGGCGGCGGCGGTCATGGCGAGCCCCTTCGGCAGCGTGTGGGTTACAGGTAGCGGCAGACCTGCTCGGGGTGGCAGCTGCCGGGGTCGGGAGTGCTGGCCGCGCCGTGCAGCTGTGCGACGGTGTCGCGCAGCGCGCGCAGGTCGGCGATCTGGGCGTCGAGGTCGCGTAGGCGGGCAGCGAGCAGGTCCTCGACGTGCTGGCAGGGCGCCTGGCCGCGGTCGCGGACGGCGAGGACTTCGCGGATCTGGGCAAGGGTCAGCCCGGCGGCGCGGCCGCGGCGGATGAAGTCCAGCCGCGCGACCGCCTCCTCCGTGTATTCCCGGTACCCGGTAGCGGTGCGCCCGGCCGGGCGCAGCAGGCCGCTGTCCTCGTAGAAGCGCAGGGTCTTGGGGGTGGTGCCGGTCGCCGCGGCCAGTTCCCCGATTCGCAATTCCGATCGCCTCCGGTCGTCGGGACTCGGCCTTCCCCTGTACTGGAAGGTCCAGTCTGGCGCAGGCACCATCTCGACGGCCAGCGGCGGTCGGTGGTCCAGCGCGCGGTGCGCGGACTGGCGGCCACGACATGTGGATCGGCCAGAACCAGCGGTGACCGATGACACCCGAGTTTGACGATGCATCAGGGGATGACGTTATCATCGGGTCATGGCGATGATGCAAGAGGTGGAACGAGAAACTCTGGCCCCTGCGGTGTCCCTGTTCCGGGGCCTGGCCGACCCGGTACGGCTGTCGATCGTGCGCCGCCTGGCCGACGGCGAGGCCCGCGTGGTGGACCTGGTGCGAGAACTCGGCCTCGCCCAGTCCACGGTCTCTGCGCACCTGTCCTGCCTGCGCGACTGCGGGCTGATCGACTACCGGGCGCAGGGCCGCCAGTCGTTCTACACGCTGACCCGGCCCGAGCTGATGGACCTGCTCGCCGCCGCCGAGCACCTCCTCGCCGCGACCGGCGAGGCAGTCGCGCTGTGCCCCACCTACGGCCATAAGGGCGGGCGCAGGTGAGCGCCGCGCTGCCGAAGGCCACCGGCGCACCGGCCCGCCGCGCGATTCGGCTGGAGCAGGCCACCATCGGCTACAACATCATCGAAGGCGTCATCGCCGTCGTCGCCGGCCTCGTCGCCGGGTCGATCGCCCTGGTCGGGTTCGGGTTCGACTCCTGGATCGAGGTCGCCGCCGCCGCGGTGGTGCTGCACCGGCTGCGCGCCGAGATCCGGCACGGGGTCGTGGACGAGGCCAAGGAACGGCGGGCGCTGCGGTTCATCGCCATCACATTCTTCGCCCTCGCCGCCTATGTGACCTTCGAGGGCATCCGCGACCTGGCCACCGAGTCCCGCCCGGACACCTCGATCGTCGGCATCGTCCTCACCGGGCTGTCGATCATCATCATGCCGTGGCTCGCGCATGGCAAACGCAAGGCCGGGCAGGCGTTGAACTCCCGCCTCGTGCTCGCCGACGCCGCCGAGACGAAGCTGTGCGCCTGGCTTTCGGTGTCCACCTTCGCCGGACTGCTCGGCTACGCCCTGCTCGGCTGGACCTGGATCGACCCGGTCGCCGGGTTCGTCATCGCCGTCTTCGCCCTGATGGAAGGCAAGGAGGCATGGGAAGGCGAGCTGGTCGAAGACGACGACGATGATGACTGAACGTAACCGGGCCTCGGATCATGTATCTCCGGGCTTGGGGCTAGTCCGCTGAGCGGACCAGCGGGGCGGGTCACGGCGACGTGGCCTGCCCCTTGCGTGTGTCGCAGTCGGCGCCGACCGGCGGCTCGACCTGCGCGTCGGGGCACATGCGGCAGCGAATGACAAGGTGCCCGCCGCAGCGGCACGGCCACCAGTCCCGCATCGGGGTGGTCGCCGAGCCTCCGGCGTAGCCGTGCCCGTTGTGGCACTGCTGCGGCTCGTCGCCGACCAGCTCGCGCACCGGCCGGTACGGGAAGGCGACCACGTGCGGGTCGGCGCGGGCCCGCGCGATCAGGCGGCGCAGGTCGGCGGGGGAGTCGACGACGCGCTCCAGGACGGTCACGCCGGTGGGCGAGTTGTCGGCCCGGTCCCAGCGGATCGTGATGTACCAGCGCGTTCGCCACTCCACGATCACAGGTTAGTCGAACACGCGTTCTAAGACGCGGCATCAGTGGCCGGCGTGGCGGAGACGTCCAGCAGCGCGCCGAGCTGGCGGAACGCCTCCGGCTTGACCCGGTACCACACCCACGTGCCCCGACGCTCGGAGTCGACCAAGCCAGCCTCCCGCAGCACCTTCAGGTGGTGGGAGATGGTCGGCCCGGACAGGTCGAATGCCGGGGTCAGATCGCACACGCACATCTCCGGCACCGAGGCGATCATCGACATCAACCGCAGGCGGACCGGGTCGCCGAGGGCCTTGAACATCGGCGCGACCGCCGCCGCCTGGTCGACATCCAGCGGACGCACCGCCAGCGGAGAGCAGCACGCCACCGCTTGAAGGTCCACCACCGGAAGAGCTTGTTTCGACATACGCCTACCTTGACAGATATCAAAACAGGGTGCAACAGTAGGTCTCTGCTTCGAAAATCATCTAGGCAAGGACGAAGCGATGATCAAGCTGTTCCGCCGCCGTCACGCCGGCGACGTCCAGGACGTGACGCTCTGCGAGTCCTGCGGGCAGGTCTGCACCGCGGCCTGCCGCGCCGACGCCCGCTACGACCGCACCCGTACCACCGCGTTGACCAACCACTACGTCCGCTGAATCTGTCAGGAGGAAATCCGATGTCCCGTGTCCAGCTCGCCCTGCGCGTGTCCGACCTCGAAGGCTCCGTGGCCTTCTACACCAAGCTGTTCGGCGTTGAGCCGGCCAAGCGCCGCCCCGGCTACGCCAACTTCGCCGTCGAGAACCCGCCGCTGAAGCTCGTCCTGCTCGAAGGCGAGCCCGAGCAGCCCACCGTCCTGGATCACCTCGGCGTCGAGGTGTTCAGCGCCGACGAGGTCGCCGCCGCCACCCAGCGGCTCACCGACGCCGGCCTGATCACCCTCGAGGAGAACAACACCGAGTGCTGCTACGCCCTCCAGGACAAGGTCTGGGTGCGCGGCCCGGGCAACGAGCCCTGGGAGGTCTACACCGTCAAGGCCGACTCCGGGCAGCTGGAGAAGGCGACTGAGAGCGCCTGCTGCACCCCGGCCGCGGAGAAGGAGCCGGTCACCAGCGGAGCCGCGTCAAGCTGCTGCTGACCGTTGCGGTGTGCGCGCCTATCGGGAAACTGGCGGTTGGCGCGCACACCGATTACTGCGATGCAGGAGCTTTCCCCTGCGGCGACGCTGCGTCAGGCGGTCGGGGTGAGATCGGCGAGGAGGTTCTCCACCCGGGTGCGGATCTCGTCACGGACGCCACGGACCATGGCGAGGTCCTGGCCGGCCGGGTCGTCGAGCTTCCAGTCCTCGTAGCGCTTGCCGGGGAAGGCGGGGCAGACGTCGCCGCAGCCCATCGTGATGATGACGTCAGAGGCTTCGGCGGTGGCGTAGTCGAGGATCTTCGGCTTGTTGGCGGTGATGTCGATGCCGACCTCGCGCATCGCCTCGATGGCCACCGGGTTGATCTGGTCGGCGGGCTCGCTGCCGGCAGAGCGGACCTCGACGGCGTCGCCGGCGAGGTGGCGCAGCCAGCCGGCGGCCATCTGGGAGCGGCCGGCGTTGTGGACGCAGACGAACAGGACGCTGGGCTTGGACATCAGGAGCCTTCCTTGCAGTACAGGTCATAGCGCGGATTCATTGGTGCCTCGGCACGGGGTGCAGGCAGCGACCGGGCCGGGTCGCTGTTGCGGTCGAGCAGCCGGTAGCGGCCGGCGGGACGCGACGGGTTGAGCAGGCCCCTGTGGGGCCCGTCCACTCCGCCGTGTGCCTGGGGGGTGCTCATGCGCGGTGGTCCAGCGCCGCGTCGCGTTCGTCAGTGGGGACGACCACCTGGTCGGCGGCCCGCCCGGCGTCGGGGTACAGCGCAGCCAGGAGACCGATGCCCACGGCGAGCCCGACGAGCTGCGCGATGACGAAGCCGGGCACCGAGGCGGGCGCGATCCCGGCGAAGGTGTCGGTGAACGCCCGACCGATCGTCACCGCCGGGTTGGCGAACGACGTCGACGACGTGAACCAGTACGCCGCGCCGATGTACACGCCGACCGCGGCGGGGGCGACCGGGGCGCGGCCGGAGCGGGCCAGGGCGAAGATCAGCAGGATCAGGCCGGTGGTGGCGACGACCTCGCCGAGCCACAGGTTGCCGGCGGCCCGGTCCTTGCTCGACCAGGCTACGGCGGACAGATCGAACATCAGGTTCGCCAGGATCGACCCACCGATCGCGCCAGCGACCTGTGCGATCACGTAGCCGCCGAGGTCGCGGGCGGTGAGGCCGGTGCCAGCGCGGCGGCCGAGGAACCAGTCAGCCACCGAGACGACCGGGTTGAAGTGTGCCCCGGACACCGGGCCGAAGATCAGGATCAGCGCGCCCAGGGCGAACGCGGTGGCAGTCGAGTTCTCCAGCAGCTGGAGCCCGACGTCGTCAGGAGAGAGGGTGGCGGCCATGATGCCGGAGCCGACCACGGCGGTGACCAGCAGGGCGGTGCCGGTGAACTCGGCCAGCAGGCGCCGCCAGAGTGCGATGGTCATTAGTCTGTTCTCTCCCATGGGTGTGACTTCCCGAGCCGCGTTTCGGCCCGGCGTTGTGGTCTATCGGATGGCGGAGACGTTCAGCTCGTCGAGCAGCCGGCGGACCCGGCGTTCAATCTCGTCCCGGATCGGCCGGATGCCAGCCAGGCTGAGACCGGCCGGATCGTCGAGGTCCCAGTTCTCATAGCGGGTGCCGGGGAAGACCGGACAGGCGTCACCGCAGCCCATCGTGACGACCACGTCGGCGGCGCGGACGACCTCGTCGGTCCACGGCTTGGGGAACTCCTCGGAGATGTCGATACCGCGCTCGGCCATCGCCGCGACCGCCGCCGGGTTGACCTCGATCCCGGGTTCGCTGCCACCGGACCAACCGACGGCATGCTCGCCGGCGAGGTGGGTGAAGAACCCGAGGGCCATCTGGGAGCGGCCGGCGTTGTGCGTGCACAGGAACAGGGCGACCGGTTTGCCGTCGCGGTGGTGGCCCTCGACACGGGCGAGGGCCTGCAGGCGCTGGCGGGCGAACCGCTCGGCGAGCAGCGGCAGGAAGTTGGGGACGCTGCCGACGGTGGCGAACTGGTCGTAGCTGGAGTGCAGGAACCGCTCCACCGTCTCGGTGCCGTAGGTGCCGTCGAACTCGGCGGCGAGGCGGGTGGCGGCGGTGCGCAGGGCGAGATGCTGGTCGACGGAGAGGTCTTCGCGCAAGTAGGGCCGGTGTCAGTCACGGTGGTCTCCCGAACTCATGGCGGGGGTGATGACGGGGGCGACGCGGTCGACGCGGGCGGCGAGGTCGGCGAACGCGGCCTCGAACGCGGCATCGGTGTCGACGCGGACCGGGTCGGGCACCGACCAGTGCAGCCGGGGCCGGACCGGCCCGGTGAGTTCCTCGTGGGCGTTGTCGCAAACAGCGATCAGCAGGTCGTCGTCGCGCACGATGTCCGCGACGTGCGCGGTGCCGGTCGACATCAGGTCGAGGCCGTGCCGGTGGGCAACCGCGACGGCGCGAGGATGAATCTGCCTGGCGGGCTTCGTGCCGGCCGACGCCGCCGCAGTGTGCGTTCGGTCGGACCAGAGGGCGGCGGCGAGCTGCGAGCGGGCGGAGTTGCGGGTGCACACGAACACCACCCGACCCACCCCGGCCAGCGGCGGCGGGGTCAGCGTGGCCAGGGCCTCGGGCCGCAGCCGCAGGTAGGTGCGGCGGCGGTCGCCCTCGGACCGGCCGCGAACGACCAGGCCGGCCTCGGTGAGGACCTTGACGTGGTGGGCGACCAGGTTCGTCGGCATGCCCAGGTCGTGGGCGATCTCGCCGGGGGAGGCGTCGCCCAGGGTGAGCGCGTCCACGATCGCCAGGCGCGCCGGGTCGCCGAGCGCGGCGTGGATCCGGGCGCGCCCCGACAGGGAAGCATGCTCAACGTTCATTGAGTCAACTATCGCTGAGCGATATGCCGTTCGTCAAGTGCCGTGGTCGTCGACGGCACCTCGCTAGCCGCACACGCCTCCCCTCATGGCACGCAAGTACGGCGCCCCCCGTCGATACGCGGGGCCTTCGCCCGAGCAGCAGGCAGGAAGCGACTCTTCGTGCGCAGGTTCCATGCATTGGTTGTGCCTGATCTGGGCCCGGACCCCTCTTCTGCTGGCTGACGATGGCGGGGGAGGGACGAAGCATGGGCGGCGCTCACGGTCGGGGCGGATGGGGCTGGAGGGGGTGAGCCCGGCCTGGCGGTGGGAGACGTCGCCAGGTGGGCCGGTGCTGCGCCGGCCTGTCGCCCCGATGCTGGCCGCGCCGGTCGACGCGGTGCCCGAGGGTCCGAATTTGATCTATGAACCGAAGTGGGACGGGTGGCGGGCGCTGGCCTTCAGGGGAGCCTCCGACGTCTACCTGCAGTCGCGCGCCGGCAGGAATCTGACGCCATACTTCCCGGACATCACGCGGGCGGTGCGGGCGTTCGTCCCGCCCGGTGTGGTCCTCGACGGGGAACTGGTGGTCTGGGAGCGCGGGCGGACGAACTTCGCCCTGTTGCAGCGGCGGGTCACCGCCGGCCGGCAGCTGCTGCGCGAAGCCCGTGAACACCCGGCCTACTACGTCACCTTCGACCTGCTCGTCGACGCCGGCGCGGAGCCGTTGCTCGACGCGCCGCTGGTCGAGCGTCGTGCCCGGCTGATGCGGCTGCTCGCCGGCGCCCCGCCGCAGCTGGCGGTCACCCCGCAAAGCGCCGACCTGTCCGAGGTCAGCGAGTGGCTGACTACCTGGACCGCGGCTGGCGTCGAGGGTGTGGTGATCAAACGGCTCGACAGCCGGTATGAGCCTGGCCGGCGAGGATGGGCAAAGTTCCGGGTACGTGCCACCACGGAGGCGATCATCGGCGGCGTCACCGGCAGCATCCGCAACCCCGAGACTGCTCTCCTCGGACGCTTTGATCGGCGGGGTCGACTGCGATACACCGGCCGCACACACCCGCTGGCCGCGCCGCAGCGTCTGGAGCTGGCTTCGCTGCTGTCGCCGCCACGTCCGACCGAGCGCCGTGTCGTCATCCATCCCTGGCCCGAGCCGCTACCGGCCACCTGGTCGGGCCAGTTCGAGCGGCCCGAGCCGCTGCGCTACGCCCAGGTCGAGCCGACCGTCGTGGCTGAGATTCAGGTGGACACGGCCTATGAGCACCACCGGTGGCGTCACCGGGTGCGGTACGTGCGGCCCAGGCCGGATCTGTCGGTGTACGACGTACCGCTGATCCTCGACGAAGGCGAAGACCCCTTCTCCGACTACGCGCGTAGCGCCTGACTGACCTCGCCTACACGGCAATTGCCCGATTTAGCGAGTCGCTAGGCGCGCGTGGCCGTCGGACGTGCCCGGGGCCAGGCCCGACCTGACCCGGCTCTACCAGCATGGCGCTGGGACGACGCCGCTAGACCCGGCAACGGCCGGAGAAACCCATCTAGGACCGGCGAACCATGTAGGGTACCGTGCCCGGTGCACCCATCGCGGGCTGGCGTCTGGAGGTTCCCCCGTGGCTGAGCCCTGGCTGTCCGCCGATGACATCGCCGCCCACCTCGGCGTCACGAAGGACACCGTGTACGCGTGGATCGCCGAGAAGGGCATGCCAGCCCACAAGCTCGGCCGTCTTTGGAAGTTTCAGGCCAGCGAGGTCGATACCTGGGTCAGAAGCGGTGACGCAGTGGGCGATTCCCACCGTGCCGGGCCGAAGGCGGAGTGACGGCTCGTGCGGATCATCGACAACATCAACGACCTGCTCGGCGACGATCTCAAGATGGAGATCGGCCCGGGATCGAAGCTTCGCATCGCCGCCTCGACGTTCTCGATCTTTGCGTTCGAGTCGCTCCGCAAGGAGTTGGAGCGCATCGGGGAGCTGGAGTTCATTTTCACGTCCCCGTCGTTCGTGACGGCAAAGGCCACCGACCGACTGCCCAAGGAGCGGCGAGAGTTCTTCATTCCGCATGGTCGGGACGGCGAGTCGGCCCTTTACGGCTCAGAGTTCGAGATTCGGCTGCGGAACAAGCTGACACAGCGAGCGATCGCCCGCGAGTGCGCGGCGTGGGTGCGCCGCAAGGTGCGCTTCCGGTCGAACAAGACGGGCGCGCCGATGCAGCAGTTCGCGATCGTTGATGGCAAGGCGGCCTACCTGCCGCTCCAAGGATTCACGTCGGCCGACCTCGGCTACCAGCGCGGCAACGCGGTGTCGAACATGGTCACCAAGCTCGACGAGGCTCCGATGACGGCGCAGTACGTGCAGCTGTTCGACCAGATCTGGCACAACCCGGAGCAGCTCGACGACGTGACCGAGGCGGTCTGCGACCACATCGCCTCGGTGTACGCGGAGAACTCTCCGGCGCGCATCTACTTCCTGGTCCTGTACAACCTGTTCGCCGAGTTCCTCGACGACATGAGCGAGGATGTCCTGCCCAACGACTTGACCGGCTACAAGGACAGCGCGATATGGAAGAGCCTGTACAACTTCCAGCGGGATGCCGCGACCGGGCTTATCAACAAGCTGGAGACCTACAACGGCTGCATCCTCGCCGACAGCGTGGGCCTGGGGAAAACATTCACCGCCTTGGCGGTGATCAAGTACTACGAGTTGCGCAACAAGTCCGTGCTCGTGCTCGCGCCGAAGAAGCTGGCCGAGAACTGGACGAACTACAACGCAAACCTGACGACGAACATCTTCGCGTCCGACCGGTTCAACTACGACGTGCTCGCCCACACCGACCTGTCGCGTACGAGGGGTGAGTCGCAGGGCATCCCGCTGGACCGGGTGAACTGGGGCAACTACGACCTCGTGGTGATCGACGAGTCGCACAACTTCCGCAACGCTGACTTCACCACTGAGAAGGAGACTCGCTACCAGCGTCTGATGCGCCAGGTCATCCAGCAGGGCGTGAAGACCAAGGTCCTCATGCTGTCGGCCACGCCGGTAAACAACCACTTCACCGACCTGCGGAATCAGCTCGCCCTGGCCTACGAGGGCGACTCCCAGCAGCTCTCTGCAAAGCTTGACATCACCACAAGCGTCGAGGAGGTGTTCCGGCAGGCGCAGCGGGTGTTCAACGAGTGGTCGAAGCTCCCCGTCGAGCAGCGCACCGCCGACGCGATCATGGCCCGCCTGGACTTCGACTTCTTCGAACTGCTTGATGCGGTGACGATCGCCCGGTCCCGCAAGCACATCCAGGCGTTCTACGACACCTCCGACATCGGCGCGTTCCCCGAGCGACTCCCGCCGGTGTCGATCCGGTCGCCGCTGACGGACTTGCCGGACGTGCCGTCTTTTAACGAGATGTTCGAGCGGCTGTCCTCACTTACCCTTGCGGTCTACGCACCGCTGGCGTACGTGTTTCCGAGCAGGCGCGAGAAGTACGAGCTGCTCTACGACAAGGCAGTCAGCGGAAGCATGGCGAACCTCGGGCATGCGAACCGTGAGCGCGGCATCCAGAAGCTCATGACGGTCAACCTGCTTAAACGGCTGGAGAGCTCGATCGAGGCGTTCCGCATCACGCTCACCAAGCTCGCCAGCACGGTCGACCAAACGCTCCAGACGATCGCCGGGCACACTGGCTCGGTCGCAGACCTTGCCGCTACCATCGGCGACCTCGAAGCCGATGACGATGACTTCGAAATCCCGTCCAGCGGCACCGTCGGTACCAAGGTGCAGATCGACCTGGCGGACATGGACATCGAGTCATGGCAGCATGATCTCGCCCACGACGCCGGCGTCATCTCCGACCTGCTCACCGGGGTCAGCGTCGTCACCCCGCAGCACGACCTCAAGCTTCAGGCGCTCAAGCAGCGCATCCAGGACAAGATCGCTACGCCGATCAATTCGGGCAACCGCAAGGTGCTCATCTTTTCGGCCTTCGCCGACACCACGGCTTACCTCTACCGTGAGCTTGCTCCGCAGCTCTTAGGCGAGGGCTTGAACGCCGCCGTGGTGACCGGGCAGGGAAACCCGCACACAACTCTCGGCAAGGGGTTCGGCTTCCAACAAGTCCTCACCCTGTTCTCGCCGCGATCGAAGTCGCGCGACCTCGTGATGCCGAATGAGCGCCGCGACATCGACGTGCTGATCGGCACCGACTGCATCTCCGAGGGCCAGAACCTCCAAGACTGCGACTACCTGATCAACTACGACATCCACTGGAACCCCGTGCGGATCATCCAGCGGTTCGGGCGTATCGATCGCATCGGCTCGATCAACCAACAGATCCAGCTCGTCAACTTCTGGCCCGACATATCACTGGACGAGTACATCAACCTCAAAGAGCGCGTCGAGAACCGCATGGTCATCGCCGACCTCGCCGCGACCGCCGACGACAACGTGCTCACCCAGGAATCCAGCGACACCGCCTTCCGCAAGGAGCAACTCCGCAAGCTCCAGGAGGAGGTCATCGAGCTGGAGGACGTCAGAACTGGAGTGTCCATCACCGATCTCGGCCTCAACGACTTCCGCATGGACCTGCTCGGCTACGTCAAACAGTACGGCGACCTTGCCGCCGCTCCCAAAGGCCTGCATGCCGTTGTCCCCGCGCAACCCGACAAGGGACTGCGCCCCGGTGTGATCTTCGCGCTGCGAAACGTCAACGCTGACGAGGCCATCAACCGCGGCAACCGGCTTCACCCGAACTACCTCGTGTACCTCGATGACGACGGCAACCTGATCGCCGACCACACCGAGGTCAAGCACCTGCTCGACCTGATTCGCGCCGGCTGCCGCACCTACGACGAGCCCGTCGCCGAGGTCTGCCGCAGCTTCAATGCCGCTACCCGTGAGGGCGCGGACATGGGCCGCTATTCCGATCTGCTGACCGCCGCGATCCGCTCCATGATCGACGTGACCGAGGAGCACGACCTCGACAGCCTGTTCACCGCCGGACGGACCACAGCGCTGACGCAGACCATCAGCGGGCTCGACGACTTCGAGCTGATCGCCTTCCTCGCCATCGTCGACCCGGGCGGCGTTCCCCGATGAGGGCGTCGCTGTATCGCTGGCCGGCGACCGCCAGGTTCGGCCGAGTCGTGCCCAAGACCAAGTTCTACGAGCACGCCACGATCTCCGCGACGGTGCGCGAGAAGTTCGTCTCCGATGTGCAGCGCATCACCTGGGCCTACAAGCTCGCGGACGAGACCATCCATCTCCGCGGAGATGACGCGGTGCCCGAGATCCAGGTCTTCACCATTGAGGCCAAGGGCGATGACGTCAGCGGCGAGGTACTCACTGCCATCGACAGGGCCATTCGCTTCCCGATCATCTTCGAGATCAACCGCGGGTCCGGGGAGCATGGACGCACGCGCATGGTCGCCGCCCACAAGCAACTCGGCGGCACCACCCCGCGGCTGACTGCCTACTTCACGACAGGCTGGCAGCCCGCTGACGTGCTGCGCGCGCCCCTTCCCCCAGCACTCGACCTGCCGGGCCTCTACGCCGGTCTCCTGATGCCAATCCTGCCGATCGCGCCGCGTCCCGGTGAAGACCTGTCGGAGGCGACCGGCAGGATTGAGCAGGCCCGCAAGCTCGAACGCGAAATCGCGAACCTGGAGAAGAGACTCCGAGCTGAGCCGCAGCTCAACCGCAAAATCGAGCTACGGCGACAGCTTCGCGACCGAACCGCCGCGCTCGCCGCGCTGACAGCCCCTGCAACACGGAAGACCGAGGACGCCCCGTGGACAAGCTGAGGATGCACTCACCCGACCTGACCGAGCGGAACATCGACAGGATCGCCGAACTATTCCCTACGGTGATCACTGAGACCGTGGAGGGCGAGGGCGAGGATAAGCGGGTTAGGCGCGCGATCGACTTCGACCTGCTCCGCCAGGAACTTTCTGACCACGTTGTTGAGGGACCGCAGGAGCGCTACCAGCTCGAGTGGCCCGGTAAGCGCGAGGCGCTCTTCGCCGCAAACGCGCCGATTGCCAAGACCCTCCGACCCGTGCGCGAGGAGTCGGTTGACTTCGACACGACGAAGAACCTCTTCATCGAGGGCGACAACCTCGAGGCACTCAAGCTGCTCCAGGAGTCGTACCTCGGCAAAGTCAAGCTTATCTACATCGACCCGCCCTACAACACCGGCAACGACTTCGTCTACGACGATGACTTCGCTGAGTCGACGGCCGACTATCTCCTGAAGTCCGGTCAGGTCGATGGTGACGGCGTTCGTCTGATCGCCAACACGGAGGCCAATGGTCGATTCCACTCGGACTGGCTCAGCATGATGTATCCGCGGCTGAAGCTTGCGCGGAACCTGCTGACGGAAGACGGATTCGTCTTCATTTCGATTGATGATCACGAGTACGCAAACCTCAAGCGCATCTGCGACGAAGTCTTTGGCACCGAGAACTTCGTCGCGGCATTCGCGTGGCAGAAGACGCTGACCCGCAGGAATGACGCGACGCTTGTGTCAACGGCGCACGAGTACGTCGTCTGTTACGCCCGGGATGCGACCATTGGCCGCTTCAATAGATTGGGCACCGACGGGAAGCAGCGGGCCACCTACTCTAATCGCGACAATGATCCTCGCGGGGACTGGTTGGCGGTACCCTTCCACGCTCCAAACATCCGTCCGAATCTCACTTACCCAATCACGACGCCCAGTGGGCGAGTGCTGATGCCTCCACCCGGCCGATGCTGGAGCACTACCAAAGAGAAGTTTGAGGAGCTCCTCGCCGATGGGCGTATCTACTTCGGCAAAAACGGCGATGGGATGGCCCAACGGAAGAAGTTCTGGTCGGAGCGAGAAGAGGGCATGGTTCCGTGGACTTGGTGGCCCCATGAAGAGGCGGGGGAGAATCGTGGCGCAACCAAGGAGATCAAAGACTTGTTTGATGGCCAGGTGTTCTTCTCCGCACCTAAGCCGACGAAGCTCATCCAGAAAATTCTTGAGCTAGTTCCGGCGAGCGGCGATGATGTGGTGCTTGATTTCTTTGCGGGTTCAGGAACCACAGCCGAGGCAGTTCTCCGGCGCAATGCCGCAGGGAATAGTCCTTGGAGCTTCATTCTCGTGCAGCTTGCTGAGCCGCTCAATTTGAAGGCTGGCGCCGCGCCAAGCGGATTCGCAACCATCTCGGCTTTGTGCGCCGAGCGGATTCGTAGAGCGGGGGTGAGCGTGCTGACCGGAGATGTTGCTCTCCAGGGCACTGTGGACGTCGGTTTCCGTGTTCTCAAGGTCGACTCCAGCAACCTTGCCGATGTACTCCGTACCCCGGATGCGCTCGTACAGGATGAGCTGTCGCTCTATACGGACAGTGTCAAGCCCAACCGCAGCGACGAAGATTTGCTCTTCCAGGTGCTGCTCGACTGGGGCCTGGAGTTGACGATGCCGATCGCGGTCGAGGCCATCGACGGCCGCGAGGTGTTCGTGGTCGGCGAGAGCGACATCATCGCCTGCTTCGCCGACGTGAGCCCGGCGGTCGTACGTGAGATCGCGAGCCGGGAGCCGTTGCGTGCGGTGTTCCGTGATTCAGGCTTCGCGACGGACGCTGACCGCATCAACGCCGAGCAGGTGTTCGCCGAGGTTTCGCCGGCGACGGACGTGAAGGCGATTTGAGCCAATGAAGCTTCAGTTCAAGGTTCAGCAGTACCAGACCGATGCCGTGGATGCGGTTGTCGACTGCTTTGCTGGGCAGCCTCGCGATGAGGGGGTGTCGTATCGGATCGACCCAGGTCGCCGTGCCAAGTCCGCCCAGTTGACGCTGGAGATTCCTGAGACTCCGGACTCCGGACTGCGGAACTCGGAGATCGCGCTCAGTCCGACGCAGCTGCTGG
Source organism: Micromonospora sp. NPDC048040 (assembly GCF_055587185.1). NCBI lineage: Bacteria > Bacillati > Actinomycetota > Actinomycetes > Micromonosporales > Micromonosporaceae > Micromonospora > Micromonospora sp. NPDC048040. The sequence continues at coordinate 60,527 of NZ_JBVJGT010000034.1, forward strand.
AGAACATCCAGGCGGTGCAGCGCAGCCGCAACCTGCCGCTGTCGAAGGCGCTCGTCCCGAGCAAGGCCGCATCGACGCCGAACACACCCAACCTCGACGTCGAGATGGAGACGGGGACGGGCAAGACCTACGTCTACATCAAGACGATCATGGAGCTGAACAAGCGCTATGGCTGGTCAAAGTTCATCGTCGTTGTGCCGAGCGTGGCGATCCGCGAAGGCGTGATGAAGTCATTCCACATCACCGCCGAGCATTTCCAACAGATCTACGGAACGAAGCCACGGTCGTTCATCTACAACTCCTCACAGCTGCACGAGCTTGAACGTTTCAGCTCCGACGCCGGTGTCCAGGTGATGATCATCAACATCCAGGCGTTCAACGCCACCGGCAAGGACAACCGGCGTATCTACGACGTGCTCGACGACTTCCAGTCCCGCCGTCCCATCGACGTGATCAGCGTCAACCGCCCTATCGTCATCATTGACGAGCCGCAGAAGATCGGAGCGGCCAGGTCCTTGGAGGCGTTGAGCCGGTTCAACGCCCTGATGGTGCTGCGGTACTCAGCGACTCACAAGGTGGAGCACAACAAGGTCCACCGGCTCGACGCCCTGGACGCCTACAACCAGAAGCTCGTCAAGAAGATCGCCGTGCGCGGAATCACCGTCAAGGGGCTGGCTGGGAGCACGGCGTATCTGTACCTGGATGCGATCGAGATCGCCAAGGGAGCCAAGCCCCGTGCCCGGGTCGAGCTGGAGGTGCAGACCGCGAGCGGCGGCATCAAGCGGGAGGTCAAGCGGCTCTATCAGGGGACAAACCTGCACGACATCTCGCGTGGCATCGAGGCGTACAAGGGTCTGTTCATTACCGACATCGACGCCAACCGCGACGTGATAGAGCTGAGTAACGGCGACACCGTGTCTGCGGGGCAGGTGACGGCGGACGTGACTGACGAGGCCAAGCGCCGTATCCAGATTCGCGAGGTCATCCGCGCCCACCTGGACAAGGAGCGTGAGCTGTTCGCGCAGGGCATCAAGGTGCTCTCCCTGTTCTTCATCGACGAGGTGGCCAAGTACCGCGACTACGACCGCGAAGACACGCTGGGCGACTACGCGCGCATGTTCGTCGAGGAATACCAGGCGCTGGTGGCTGACGAGTTGAGCCAATTTTCGTTCGACGAGGACACCGCTGCTTACCGCCGTCACCTGGAAGCCATTGATGTTGAGGACACCCACCAGGGGTACTTCTCGATCGACAAGAAGACCAAGCGGCTCGTTGACCCGAGCGTGTCACGGCGCGGTGAAGAGGCAGGCCAGTCCACGGATGTCGACGCCTACGACCTGATCCTGCGCAACAAGGAGCGACTGCTGTCGTTCGCCGAGCCGGTCCGGTTCATCTTCTCCCACTCTGCGTTGCGCGAGGGTTGGGACAACCCCAACGTGTTCGTCATGGGCATGCTCAAGAAGAGCGACAACACGGTCTCCCGCCGACAGGAGATCGGGCGCGGCCTGCGGCTCGCCGTAGACCAGTACGGCGAGCGGATGGACAACCCTGTCACCGTGCACGACATCAACGAGCTGACCGTCGTCACCGACGAGTCTTACACCGACTTCGTGGCAGGCTTGCAGAAGGAGATCAGCGAGTCCCTCGCATCTCGACCCCGCAAGGCCAGTGTTCAGTACTTCGTGGGTAAGACCTTCACAACCGAGTCCGGCGAGAGCGTCGTCGAGGAGGCACTCGCGAACGCCCTGTACAAGTACCTCGTCAAGAACGACTACATCAACGACGACGACACCATCTCGGACGCTTACAAGGCCGCGCGTGAGGCCAGTACCCTCGCCGAGCCGACTTCGGACGTGCTCAAGTCCGTTGTGGACTGCATCTTGCCGCTGGTCGACGCCCTTTACCTAAACGTCGACCTCATCACCGATGGGCGCAAGCCCAAGCGCATCCCGCTGAACGAGGACAACTTCGCTAAGAAGGAGTTCAAAGAGCTCTGGAACCGCATCAACCACAAGGCCGTCTACCAAGTCGAGTTCGACTCCGCCGAGCTGATTGACAAGTGTGTCACCGTGCTCGACGCCCATCTCAACGTTGCGGCAATGCAATACATCGTGCAGTCCGGTCAGCAGCGTGCGGCACTCGACGTCGATGACCTGGCCACTGGCGGGGGCTTCACGGTCAGCTCGACGAGCATGCACACGGATACAGTCTCCGCGTCGTCGCAGGTCAAGTACGACCTGCTCGGCGAGATCACGGAGAAGACCCAGCTCACCCGCCGCACGGCCGGCGTAATCCTGGGTCGCATCAAGCCGACGACATTTGCGAAGTACCGGCAAAACCCCGAGCAGTTCATCACTGAGTGCGCCCGGCTGATCAACGAGCAAAAGGCCACCGTAATCGTCGAACACCTCAGCTACGACACCCTTACCGAGCGGCACGACATTGCCATCTTCACGGAGAGTCAGACCAAACAGGACTTCGAAAAAGCCGGACAGAAGCTCAAGCGCCACATTTACGACTACGTGGTCACCGACTCCAAGGTCGAACGCGACTTCGTGACCGAGCTGGACTCGAGCGAGGAGGTCATCGTCTACGCCAAGCTGCCGCGCGGGTTCTTCATCCCGACTCCGGTGGGCGACTACAACCCTGACTGGGCCATCGCGTTCAAGGAAGGCGCGGTCAAGCACGTCTACTTCGTCGCCGAGACCAAGGGCTCGCTCTCGTCCATGCAGCTCAGGGGTGTGGAGAAGGGCAAGATCGAATGCGCCCGCAAGTTCTTCGCCGAGCTGAACCGCAAGCACGCGGCTGCCGTGAAGTACGACGTTGTGACCGACTACACCCAGCTCATGCAACTCGTCGGAGCAGGCGCGTGACGGGGGCCAAAGCGGGCGCCACGATCAACTCCACCTCACAAGCGAGGGCTCGGGCCAAGCCGCAGGTCGCCCTTGACGCCGTACTGGGCGGATGCACCCTGCCGCCGCGTCGAACAGCGCTCCACGCCAGACAAGTCGACGTGCGACCACCGAGGTAGGAGGATGCTCGCATGGCGAATGCGTGGGTGATTCGGTCTGGGCGGCACGGTGAACGCGACCAGTGGGCATTGGCCAACGGGTTCTCAGGCGGCGGATGGCGCGAGGTTCCCGATCTCACCCCCTGCGCCAGCCGTGAGGACGTTGCAAAGGTTGTCTGGGCGACGTGGCCCGGCGCCTCGGAGGGCAAGCGGCACAACTTCACCGGGCAACTGTGGGCCTTGCGGTCCCGTATCCGTCCCAAGGATCTACTGGTCATGCCATTGAAAACGACGAAGCAGATCGCCTTTGGTCGAGTGACTGGCGGCTACCAATATCGCGCCGACGAAGCGGAGGCCGATCGCCGGCACGTCGTCACCGTCGACTGGCAACGCATCGACCTGCCACGCGCTGCGGTCAAGCAGGACCTGCTCTTCACCCTCGGCAGCGCCATGTCGATCTTCGCGCCGAGCAAGAACAACGCGGCCACTCGGCTCGAGCATCTGCTTTCGTACGGCACCGACCCCGGCAACGCCGCCCTGAGCGGCACCACGCCGAAGACGGCCGCGATCAGCCCGGCCAGCGATACCGCCGCCCAGACGGACGTCGACGAGCCGGAGTTGGCAGCCGACATCGAGCAGGTCGCCCTCGATCAGATCACCGCCCGGATTGCGGAGGAGTTCGCTGGCCATGGCCTGGCGACGCTTGTCACCGCGATCCTTACTGCCGAAGGCTTCCACTGCACACTGGCACCCCCCGGCCCGGACGGCGGCATCGACATCACTGCCGGACGCGGCCCGCTTGGTCTCGACAGCCCCCGCCTGCTCGCCCAGGTCAAGTCCGGCTCCCAGATCGGGTCGCCCATCGTCACTCAACTCCACGGAGTTATGACGACGCACGGCGCCGAGCAGGGCCTGCTCGTCGCGTGGGGCGGACTGACAAAGCCGGCCCGGGACGCCTTGAAGAACCAGCACCTGCGGGTGAGGGTGTGGGAGGCAGGCGATGTGGTCGACGCTGTTCTGCGTACGTATGACCGGCTGCCGGAAGAGATCCGTGCCCAGGTGCCGCTGCGAAGGGTATGGATGCTCTCCGACGCTGGCTTCTGATCTGGACCGCCTGATCTAAGCGCACGCGCCGCCGCCCGATCTGGGGCAAGCAAGAGTTGGAACCGTAGCAGTCCCTCCTGGCAAGTTGCGGTCGCCCGTAGCCTTTCCCACCAGCAGGTGTGTCAAGCAACATTGAGCCATGCCAAGGCAGCCGCGTGTGCCGACATCGCGGGATCAGGTCTACGAGTCCCTCAGAGTGTCCCTGCGTGACGTCGGTGTCGGCCGTGGTCCCTGGGATGGTGCTGCCGCCGACGCCGCCATCGCAGGCATCGCCGACGCTGTAGAACTTGACATCAGGCGTCGCCTAGGGGAACTGGACGTCCGCGAAGTTCTCCGCTGGGCCGCAGGGGAAATGGCGCACTGTGTCGATCTGCAGTACAACGCTCGAACCGCCCCCCGGGCGTCACTCGCAACGGCCCGGGAGGCACAACTGCACGCTGAGAACGCAGCGGCGGGCCATCTCGTCCTCGAGCTCGTTGCAGGGCAGTCGGTCCACGGCCGCCGACGAGATCCGACTCAGCGAGACCGCGAAGCCCTCGCCATCTTGGCCCACGAGCTCTGGCGGTGGCGGACGGTGGCAGACCGCGTCGCGGTCCGACTGGTCACCGTGGCCAGAGCGCGACTGACCAAGCAAGGCACCTTCGAGGTCGAGGTCCGCGACCGACCGCCGTTCCGGGCTTCCCGATTCGACGAGGCCTACGTGAGACGAATGGCCGACACAGATCCGATGCGAGGGGCCAACGACCTCGCCGTCTACCGGGCCTTGGCCGAGTCGTTGAAAGACGGCGCGGAACTCCCTGACGACCTGGCTGACATCGACAGCGCGTTGAAGGCCGACCGCGGCTACGGGCTCCGTGATCTCTTCGCGGCCCAGGAGTTCCTCATCGAAGTCAGCGGCGCCGACGACGATAGCGTGACTGGATACAGGTTCTCCAGCCGTGAGGGCCTGGATAGCGCCGTGCGGGCGAACACCCAGCAGCTCTTGCCTCGCGCCAACCCCGACGGGGTGGTCGAAGCGTGCCGGCACATGATCTGGACGCAGGAGCTTCTCCACGATTCGCCACTCCAGATGTTCAAGTATCGAGAGTCGCCCGGTCGCCTATACAGCCGCCCGATTATCGAGCTCGCCGACCGGTCCCTCTTCATACCTCGGAACGCGCCTGGCCTGGCACGTGTCGTGCTGGTGCAACGAGTTCTCGAGGGAACCTGGCCCGAGCTGCTCTCGTCACAGGACTCATCCCTCCCACGAGCGATCGACCATCGTCGGCAGCAGGTGCGTCCTATTGCGGGTTTCGAGGCCGAGGTGGAGAGCATCCTCGCGACGACGGGGTTGCCCTACGTGACGGGGGTCGACCCAAGCAGGCCGGGCCACCCCTCCGAGGTGCTTGGGGTGCCTGTACGCAACGAGATCGACGCTGTCGTTGTCGCCCCACACGCCCGGACCATTTGGGTACTCGAGGCCAAGGACCATGCGGTCCCGTTCTCGGCCCGTCGAATCCGCCGCGAGCTCGACAAGTACCGGCGTACCGGAGGGCACGTGGACAAGCTACGGGCCAAGGTTGACGACGTGGCAACGAGTCCCACAGTGGTCGCAACCCGGCTCTGTATGACCGAGCATGTGGATAGATTCACCGTCCGGGGCCTCTTCGTGACCCGCGAGCTGACTCCGGCGGCCTACGTCGACGACCGCGTTCACGACTTCGTCACCGTCGACCGGCTGCCAGGCTTCTTGTTGAACCGGCTCGGCCGCTGACGGACCAACGCGGAACGGACTGCCCTGGCGGCATGGCGACGCCGTTCAACACTCCAGGAAGAAGCTCCATCCCAGGCATTACCAGACACACCAGGCAGGACGGCACTTCGCTGTGTGACCGACCCGACCGATCGCGGGGTGAATCAGCAAGTCGCCGGAGGTTCAATCTGTGCGGTCGCAGTCCCATTGCTTATCCTCGTAGGCGTGACGGGGCTGATCGAGGTCGTGGTGGTGCTGCTCTCCGTCGCACGGGTGACCCGGCTGGTCACCGCCGACGAGATCACCCGGCGACCCCGAGAGGCGATCGTGAGGCGGCTCCCAGAGGGCAGCCCCTTCGCGTACCTGCTGTTCTGCCGCTGGTGCCTGTCCGTGTGGGTCGCCGCGTTGGCCGCCGCTGGCTGGTGGCACCTGTCCGACGTCTCCCGCTGGTCCGGGCTGTGGTTGGTCGACGTGCCCACCGTCGCGCTGGCTCTGTCGTACGCGACCGGCCTGCTCGTGCGCGCCGAGCCCGAGGAGTAGAGCATGGGCTGGTGGGGCACGAAGCCCAACGTCGACAGCGCGGTCGGCAAGGCGACCGCGGTCGTCGCGTCGGCGGCGAAGATGCGCTACGACTCCAGCGGCAGCCTGCGCAAGGTCACCAAGCAGCAGTGGCAGGACGAGGCGTGGCGGCACTACGAGGAGTGCGGCGAGTTCGCTTTCCTCGTGGACCTGATCGCGAAGGCGATGGGCCGCGCCCGGCTGTACATCACGCAGGTCGACGACGAGGGCCGTCCGATGGAGACTCCCGACCAGGCGCCGGCCGGCGTCAACGAGACGTTCCTCGGCGGCCCCAGCACCCAGGCCGAGCTGCTACGCGACGCCGGCATTCAGCTCGGTGTGCCCGGGGAGTGCTACCTGATCGGCGAGCCGGAACGCGACGCCGAAGGCAAGGCCACCGACCGGGAGCGGTGGTTCATCGCGTCGGTGGAGGAGCTGACCGAGCGGGCCGGGAAGTACGTGCTCGACCAGGGCGACGGGGCGCGCGAGCTGGAGTCCGACGAGACGGTCATCGTGCGGATCTGGGTGCCGAGCCCCCGCAAGCACGCGCTGCCGTCCAGCCAGGTGCAGTCCAACCGGCGGGTGCTGCGGCTGATTGAGCGGCTGACGCAGTACGTGCAGTCGCAGATCGACTCCCGGCTGGCCGGCGCGGGCATTCTGCTGCTACCCAACGAGCTGAGCTTCGTCGCGCCGGAGCAGGAGGAGGACGCCGAGGACGGGGTGTCGTCGTTCCTGTCGACGCTGACGGAGGCGATGACCACCGCGGTGAAGGACCGCGACAGCGTGGCCGCCCTCGTCCCGATCGTGGTGCAGGGCCCCGCCGAGCACCTGGAGAAGGCGCGGCTTCTCAGCTTCGCTACGGAGCTGAGCAGCGCCGTGCCGGCGATGCTGGACGGCGCGATCCGGCGGCTCGCGCTGGGCCTGGACGCCCCGCCGGAGATGCTGCTGGGCATGACCCAGGCGAACCATTGGGGCGCCTGGATGACCGACGAGGCGACGATCAAGTACCACGTCGAGTCGAAGCTGGAGCTGTTCTGCGCGGCGCTGACCGAGCAGATGCTGTGGCCGGCACTGGAAGGCGCGCAGGGTGTGGCCGACCCGCGCCGGTGGATCGTCTGGTACGACACCAGCGAGCTGACGCAGACGCCGGACAAGGGTGCCGACGCGAAGGACCTGTACGGCCTGGGCGAGCTGTCGGGTGACGCGCTGCGCCGGGAGACCGGCTTTGGTGACGGCGACAAGCCGACTGACGAGGAGCGGGAGCTGCGGCGGCTGCTGGAAATCATCCGCACGGTGCCGGCGGCCGGGCCGCTGCTGGTGACCCGGCTGCTGGAGGTCGCCGGGGTGAGCGTGCAGCTCGACCTGGAGGCGTTGAAGCGGCAGCCGACCCCGGCCGAGCTGCCCGGCGGAGGTGAGCCGCCCGCCGACGAGGAGCCGACGACGGAGCCGCCGCCGCCCGGCGACACCGAGGACCGCGGCCCGCCCGAGCAGAACGCGATCGCCGCCACGGCGGCCGGGCCGATGAGCGCGCCGTTCGTCGCCGCGTGCGAGGTGCTGGCGCTGCGGGCGCTGGAGATCGCCGGCAAGCGGGTGCTTGGCCGGGAGAGGTACCGGCACCAGGGGTTGAAGGCGTGGGAGTACCACACGGTGCGCCAGTCCACGCCGACGTCCGTGCCGAGGCTGCTGGACGGCGCGTGGACGGCGGTGCCGGCGGTCGCGACGAAGCTCGGCGTCGACGCGGAGCGGCTGACCGCCTCGCTGACCGCGTACGTCGGCGGGCTGCTGGTGACCGGCGCGCGGCACGACGTCGCCGAGCTGCGCGAGCACTTGGCCGCCACGGTCGCCGGGGAGCTGGTGCCGGCATGAGCGCGACGATCCTGGTGCCGGACCTGGTGCCCGCCCACGGGTACGCCTGCCAGCGGTTCAGGCGCAAGGACGGCTGCGAGCGGCTGCGGTGGACGATCTGCGCACCTGCGGGTGGTGGGGCGACCTCTGGGAGGGCGACCAGCCGCCGCTGACCGACGCCGGCCACGTGTGCGACCCAGAGACGGTGGCGCGGCGCAACGAGGCGAGGAGGAGAACCGATGGCTGACCCGGCGAATGTGTCCCTGACCCAGCTGCGCGACTGTTTCGCGGCGGCGGGGATCGACCTCGGGACCGACTTCGTGAAGCTGGAGCTGCACGACGACCTGCTGATCGTGGAGCGGCTGATCCGCAGCCCGGCCGGGCTGCCGGTGTCCCGCCCCGACGGCGGTGTGCAGACCCAGGGCGTGCAGATCCCCGTGCTCGCCGAACCGCCGGCGGGTGGCTGAGCCGTGGCCGAGCCGGACCCGTGGCTGCCGCTGCGCCTCGACCACGAGGCGCGGGTGGTGGCCGCCGAGCGGCGGATGCTCCGCGCCGCCCGGGCGGCGCTGCGCGCCTGGCTGCGCGACGCGCGAGCCGTCACGCTGCCGGTCACCGCGGCGGCCCTGCCGCCGGACCCGAGCGCGCTCGCCGGCGCCGGGCAGGCGTGGTTCGAGGCGATGACGGTGCACCTGCTGCCGGCCGCCGAGCAGACGTTCCTGGCGGGCGTGGCCGACGGAGGCGGCGACGTCGAGCTGCTGCGGGTCGCGCAGATGAAGGACGAGTACCTGGCGGCGCTGCCGAACCGGCTGTCCGGGGTGCCCGACAGCGCGTGGCAGCTGGTCGTCGCGGCGGTCGCCGAGCTGACCGGCGAGGGCGCGAGCGTGCCGCGCATCCGTGACGTGATCGAGGTGATCCTGGGCGAGCGGTCCTGGGAGGACCGGGCGGTGACGATCGCCCGGACGGAGACGATCGGCGCGTACAACGCGGGGACGCTGACCGCCTGGCTGACCGCCGAGCAGGCGCTCGACGAGAAGCTGGACAAGGTGTGGGTGGCCACGCACGACGAGCGGACCCGGCACGACCACCGGGACGCCGACGGGCAGCGCGTGGCCCTGGACGGCGTGTTCATGGTCGGCGGGGTGCCGATGCGTTACCCGGGCGACCCGGCCGCGCCGCCCGGGCAGACGGTGAACTGCCGCTGCACGATGATCGAGGTGGAGGCCGACGAGCCCCTGCCTGCGGTCCCGAAGCACCCGTGGCCCCGGCGTGACCGGGCCAGCGGGTTGGACATCACGGTGACGGCGGCGGCAGCCGCGAAGGGTGGCAAGCAGATGGCGACGTGGAAGGGGACGCTGGCGCCGCTGGGTGCCAAGTCGGGTGACCGGCGGATCTTCGCGGCCGACGGCGAGTGGTCGTTCCGCGAACTGCCGCTGGCGCTGCGGTGGGCGCGCGAGGACGCCCCCGGGCACGAGGGCGCGGTGACGATCGGCCGGATCACGACCGGTGAGGTGCAGAAGACGAAGCTGGTCGGCGCGGGCGACTTCATCGACGCCGTGCCGGAGCTGGGCGAGGCGCTGGAGCTGCTGCGCCAAGGCGTGCTGTTCCCGTCGGTGGACCTCGACGACTTCGAGTTCGTGTTCACCGACGCGGATGGCAAGCCGATCGAGGAGATGTCCGACGAGGAGTGGGAAGCCTTCATGGAGGCCGGCGAGGAGCCGTACATCACGGTGACGAAGGGCCGGGTGATGGCGGTGACGCTCGTCGGGACGCAGGCGTTCATGGAGGCGAAGCTGGAGCTGGTCGACGACGAGCCGGCCGACGGCGAGCCCTCCGATGAGGAGGAAAAAGAGGAAGAGCCGGTCACCGCGGCCGGCGCGGCGGCGAAGAGCAAGCAGGTCGCGCCGCTGTACCCGCCGAGGGCGTGGTTCGACGACCCGGGCCTGACCGAGCTGACCCCGATCACGGTGACGGCCGACGGACGGGTGTTTGGACACCTCGCCGACCGGGACTGCCACCTGTCGTTCCTGACCGGCGGGCAGTGCGTGATGCCGCCCGACGAGGGCGGCTTCGACTGGTTCCACCGGCCGGAGATCCAGACCGCCGAGGGAGACCTCGTGGCGGTCGGACACATCACGGCGGCCACCGGGCACGCCGACCTGTCCGCCAGCGCGGCGGCCGCCGTAGAGCACTACGACGACACGGGCACGCAGGTCGCGGTGGTGCGGGCCGGGCGGGACGCCCACGGCACGTGGGTCGCCGGGTCGCTGGTGCCGGAGGCCACCGAGGAGCAGGTGCAGCTGCTGCGTCGGTCGCCACTGTCGGGGGACTGGCGGTGGATCGGCGGGGCGCGACAGCTCGTCGCGGCGCTATGCGTGAACGTGGGTGGCTTCCCGGTGGTGCGGGGGCGGTCCACGGGCGGCCGGGCGTACGCGATGGTCGCTTCGGGCTGGGCGGGCTGGAAGCCGTCCGACTCGGAAGGCCGGCGGCCGGACGCGCCGTTGTCGCCGGTCGCCTTCGAGGCGGCGGTTCGGCGGGCGGTGGCCGCCGGGTTTGCCGCCGAGCGGCAACGTGCCTCCACAGCGGCGCAGGTGGAGCGGATCGCCGCGTCGATCGGCCGGGACCGCAAGACGCTCGTGGCGGCGCTGACCGCCACGGTGCACGGCGAGTAGGGGAGGGAGGAGCCGATGGGCTGCAACTGCGGCAGCAAGCGCCGGGCCAGCGCGGTGTTCGTGCTGACGTACGGGGACGGCCGCCAGGGCGGCGAGTTCACATCGCGGACGGACGCGGAGATCGCCGACGTGAAGCGGGGCGGCGGCGGCACGATCCGCCAGGTGCAGAAGTAGAGCGGCGGGGGGGGGGGGGGGGGGGGGGGGGGGGGGGGGGGGGGGGGGGGGGGGGGGGGGGGGGGGGGGGGGGGGGGGGGGGGGGGGGGGGGGGGG
>NZ_JBVJGT010000035.1:0-71098 GCF_055587185.1 Micromonospora sp. NPDC048040
GGTCCGACGGCAGTGTCCGGGACCAGCGGACCGCGAGGTCGCCGATCTTCGGCAGTCGCAGCCGGCCGTTGTCGAGGACCTTGAACCGGCTGTTCCTGGTGAACCGGATGCTCTGCCGGTTGTCCTTGCGGGACCGGAACCTGGGCGGGGCGACCTTGCGGCCCTTGCGCTTGCCCGTGACCGAGGCGAAGAAGTTGCGGTACGCGGTGTTCAGGTCCGCCAGGGCTTGTTGCAGCACGACCGCCGACACCTCGCCCAGCCAGGCGCGGGCCGCGGTCTTCTTCGCCTCCGTGATGACCCGTTTGGACAACTCGCCGTCGCAGACGTACGACAGTCCGGCCTCGCGGGCTTCCTGCCGTGCGCGCAGCCCGTCGTTGAACACCACCCGCGCACACCCGAACGCCCGAGCCAGCTCAATCTGCTGGCCCGGCGTCGGATAGACGCGGAACTGGTAACGGAGCTGCACGAAAAGCACCGTACCATATTGGTTTATGGCAGAACCTGAAGGCATCCGCACTGGTAGACACTGTATTTTTGCGATGCATGTTCACTTGGTCTTCGTGACGAAATTCCGGCACAAGGTGTTCGGCGACCGGCACCTGTCCCGGATGGAACAGATCATGCGAGACGTGTGCCGCGACTTCGAGGCCGAGCTGGTCGAGTTCAACGGCGAGAACAACCACGTGCATCTGCTGGTCAACTACCCGCCCAAAGTGGCCGTGGCCCGGCTGGTCAACAGCCTCAAAGGCGTATCGTCGCGCCGCCTGCGGCAGGAGTTCCCCGACCTCGTACGCCACTACTACCGGGCCAACAAACTCTGGTCCGGCTCGTACTTCGCGGGCTCCGTCGCAGGGGCACCGCTGAGTGCCGTGAAGCAGTACATCGAGCAGCAGAACCGTCCGGCATAAGGCACTGCTCGGGCCTGACGGCCCTCCCAGCGCGGGCCTTCACCCCCGCCCTGAAGGGCGGAGCACTGGCCCGCATTCCGGTAGCGTGGGCGGGTGCCACCGCAGATCCCCCATCCCGACCCCGGGATTCCGGACACGAGGGGGCCGTTGCGGTACCTGTGGTGGCTGACCCGCTGCCAGCCGTGGCGGGTGCTGCGCGGCGCCCTGCTCGGCACGGCCTGGATGACCGGGCTGTCGGTCCGGCCCTACCTGATCTCCCGGGCCGTGGACGACGGGCTGCGTCCCGGCGACACCCGGGCCCTGACCCTGTGGGTGGCGGCGATCGTCGTCGCCGGCGTGGCGCTGGCCTACCTGGGCATCATGCGGCACCGCACGATGACCTTCATCCGGGAGGACGCGAAGGCCAGGTCGGCCGCCGTGGTGCTGCGCCACCTGTCCCGGGTCGGCGCGGTGCTGCCCCGCCGCAGCGCGGCGGGCGAGGTGGCCACGGTCGGCGGCGCCGACGTCGACCGGGCGGCGCAGGTGCTGACGATCACGGGACCCGGCGTCGGTGCGGTGGTCGCGTACGTGGTCGTCGCCGTCGTGCTCTGGTCGATCTCACCCCTGCTCGCGCTCTGCGTGCTGGTGGGCGTGCCGGCGGTCGGCCTGGTCGTCGCGCCCCTGCTGCGCCGCCTGGACCGGGTGGAGTCGACCTACCGGCAGCAGCAGGGCGAGCTGACCGCCCGCTCCGGCGACATCGTGGCCGGGCTGCGGGTGCTCGCCGGGGTGGGCGGCCGGGGCCTGTTCGCCCGCCGGTACGCCGCCCGGTCCCGGGACCTGCTCGCCGAGGGCTACCGGGTGGGGGCGGTGAACAGCTGGATCGACGCGGCCACGGTCGCCGTCCCCGGGCTGTTCCTCGCCGCGGTGGTGTGGCTGGCGGCCCGGATGGCGGTGACCGGCGAGATCAGCGTCGGGGAACTGGTCGCCGTCTACGGCTACGTCGCCACGCTCATCGTGCCGGTCTGGTTCCTGCTCGAGGGCAGCCACCTGCTGATCCGGGGCCGGGTCGCCGCCCGTCGGATCATCGCCCTGCTCGCCGTGACGCCGGACGGTGTCGGCGGCCCGCGCCCCCTGCCGTCCTCTCCGGGCGCGGCACCGGTTCCCGACGCCCGGCGGCCGGCGCGGGCCGCCGCCCCGGACGGCCCCGCCGACCTGCACGACCCGGCGAGCGGGTTGACCGTGCCCGCCGGCCGGTTCACCGCGGTCGCCGCCACCGACCCGGCCGACGCCGTCACGCTGGCCGACCGGCTCGGCCGGTACGTCGTCGGCGACGTGACCTGGGGCGGGGCACCGCTGACCGGTGTCGGACTCGACGAGGTGCGGGCCCGTATCCTGCTCGCCGACCACGACGCGTACCTGTTCGCCGGGACGCTGCGGGAGACGCTGCGCGGGGCCCGCCCGCACGCCGACGACGAGCGGATCGGCGCCGCCCTGCACGCCGCGTCGGCCGAGGACGTGGTCGACGCGCTGCCGCGCGGGCTCGACACCCCGCTGGACACCCGGGCCCGTTCCCTCTCCGGCGGGCAGCGGCAACGGGTGCGGCTGGCCCGGGCCCTGCTCGCCGACCCGGAGGTGCTGATCCTCGTCGAGCCGACCTCGGCGGTGGACGCGCACACCGAGGCCCGCATCGCCGCGCGGCTGCGGGAGGCCCGGGCCGGCCGTACCACCGTCGTGTTCACCACCTCGCCGCTGCTGCTCGCGCGGGCCGACCGGGTCGCACACCTGGACGCGGGGCGGGTCGTCGGCGCTGGCGGACACGCCGACCTGCTGGAGGCGGACCCGGGCTACCGGCGGCTGGTGGCGCGCGACGACGCCGACGCCGAGCCGGTGCCGCGGTGAACGGGCTGCCGGTCGCCGACCGGGCCGCCGTACGCCGGGCGACGCGGGAGCTGATCAGCCGGGACCGGCGCGCCGTCGCAGCCGTGCTGGCGCTGCACGTCGCGGCCACGGTCGCGGGGCTCGCCCCGCCGTGGCTGCTCGGCGCCGTCGTCGACCGGGTCTCCGGCGGGACGGGCGTCGGCACCGTCGACCGGCTCGCCCTGGCGATCGTGGCCTGCGTGCTGGTGCAGACGCTGCTGTCGCGCTTCGCGCAGTACGCCGGCCACCGCTTCGGCGAGCGGGCCGTGGCCCGGCTGCGCGAGGAGTTCGTCGACCGGACGCTGAACCTCCCCGTCGCCGTCGTCGAACGGGCCGGGGCCGGGGAGCTGGCCACCCGCAGCTCCGTCGACGTGGCCACCGTCGGCATCACGGTCCGGGACGTGGTGCCCACCATCGTCATCGCCTCGGTGCAGCTGACGCTGCTGTTCGGGGCGGTCTTCCTGCTGCACCCGGTGCTCGGGGTGGCCGCGCTGGCCGGGCTGCCGACGATCGTGGCGGTGACCCGCTGGTACCTGCGGCGGGCCAGCCCCGCCTACCTTGCCGAGGGGGCGGCCGCCGCCGAGCTGACCGAGACGCTGACCAGCACCGCCGAGGGCGCCCGTACGGTCGAGGCGTTCCGCCTCGCCGACGAGCGGGTCGGGCACGGCGACGCGCGCATCGCCCGGGTGTGGTCGGCCCGGCGGGCCACCCTCGCGCTGCGCTCCGTCTTCTTCCCCACGATCGAGGCCAGCTACCCGCTGCCCGTCGCGGCGGTGCTGCTGGCCGGTGGCTTCCTGCTCACCCGGGGCGAGGTGTCGCTCGGCGCGGTGGTCGCCGCGGCGCTCTACCTGCAACAGGCGATCGACCCGCTGGACCGGATCCTGCAGTGGACGGAGCAGGCGCAGCGCGGCTTCGCCTCGTTCGCCCGGGTGCTCGGCGTCGGCGAGGTGCCACCGGAGCCGCCCGGCCGGGCCGCCGCGCCGGCCGACGAACGGCTGGTCGTGCGCGGCGCCCGGTTCGGGTACGCGGACGGGCCCGACGTGCTGCACGGCATCGACCTGGCGGTGCGCCCCGGCGAGCGGCTGGCGATCGTCGGGCCTTCGGGGGCCGGAAAGTCCACCCTGGCCCGGCTGCTCGCCGGCATCGACCCGCCCCGGGAAGGGCACGTCACCGTCGGCGGCTGCCCTGTCACCGACCTGGACCCGGCCGAGCGGCGGCGACGCATCGCACTGGTCACCCAGGAGCACCACGTCTTCATCGGTACGCTGCGCGACAATCTCGCCTTCGCCGCCCCAGAGGCCACCGACGAGCGGATGCGCGCGGTGCTGGCCACCGTCGGCGCCGACTGGTACACCCGGCTGCCCGACGGCCTCGACACCCGCCTCGGCGACGGCGCGCACCCGCTCGGCGCGGCCGAGGCCCAGCAGCTCGCGCTGGCCCGGCTGGTGCTCGCCGACCCGCACACGCTGATCCTCGACGAGGCCACCGCCGCCCTCGACCCGACCACCGCACGCCGCACCGAGCAGGCCCTGGCCGCCCTGCTCACCGGGCGGACCGTGATCGCCATCGCACACCGGCTCAACACCGCGCACGACGCCGACCGGGTGGCGGTGCTGGAGGGCGGCCGGATCACCGAGCTCGGCAGCCACGACGAGCTGATCCGCGCCGACGGCCCGTACGCCGCCCTCTGGCGCTCCTGGCATCCCTGACGTCGGCCCCGTCGGGGCCGGGCGGTCGACGTCGGCGGGCACCGCGTCGACCGCCGGGTCAGGTCACTTCACGGCGCCGGAGGTGAGGCCGGACTGGATCTGCCGCTGGAAGATCGCGTAGACGACGATCATGGGGAGGATGGCGATGGTCAGGGCCGCGAAGAGCCCGGACCAGTCCGCCTCGTAACCGGCGTTGACCGAGATGTCCGCGATGCCCTGGGTGAGCACCCACTTGTCCTTGGCGTTGGAGAGCAGCACGAGCGGCAACTGGTACTGCGCCCACTGGCCGATGATGTTGAAGATCCCCACGCTGATCAGGCCCGGCTTGGCCATCGGCAGCATCACCTGGAAGAACAGCCGGGTGTGCGAGCAGCCGTCGATCATCCCCGCCTCGGCGACCGACGCCGGCAGCGTCTTGAAGAACGCGGCCAGGAAGAAGACCGTGAACGGCAGCGAGTAGGCGATGTAGACCAGCACCAGCCCGGTGTGGGTGTCCAGCAGCCCCAGGTTCTTCACCACGAAGAAGAGCGGCACCAGGGCCAGGAAGACCGGGAAGGCCAGCCCCGAGACGAACAGGTAGTAGATCGCCCGGTTGCCCCAGAACTTGTAGCGCGCCAGCACGTACGCAGCCATCGAACCGAACAGCATGGTGCCGAAGGTGCTGCACGTCACCACGATCACGCTGTTGAGGAAGTAGCGGCCGACGTTCGCCTTGTTCCACGCCCGGGCGTAGTTCTCGAACCGCAGCTCCGCCGGGAGCGTCCACGGGCTGCTGAAGATCTCCGTGGTGCTCTTGAACGAGGCGAGGAAGGTCCAGAGGATCGGCACGATCACGATCACCGCCCAGACCGCGAGCGCCACGTGCCCGAGGCCGGCGAACAGCCGGACCTCCGAGCGTCGGCCCCCGCGCCCGCGCCCACCCGCGGCGCCCGGCTTGACGGTCTTCGGCGGAAGCGCCGCCGGTGTCGGCGGAAGCGTCGTCTGCGGGTTCATCAGTACTCCACGCTTTCCCGCTTGGTCAGCCGCAGCGTCAACGCCGCGAACGTGATGGTGAGGAAGAACAGCGCCACGCCCATGGCCGAGGCGTAGCCGTACTTCGAGTAGACGAAGGCGTTGCGGTAGATCTCCATTGCCAGCACCGTGGTCGCGCCGTCCGGGCCACCACCGTCCACCGAGAGCACGGAGACGATGGCGAACGCGTCGAAGGCGGCGATGCCCAGGTAGACCCAGGCCACCTGGAGGGTGTCCCAGAGCAGCGGCAGGGTGACCCGGAAGAAGAGCGTCACCCGGCTCGCCCCGTCGATCTCGGCGGCCTCGTAGATCTCGCCGGGGATGGAGGCCATGCCCGCCGAGAAGAGCACCACGTAGAAGCCGACCGCCTGCCAGACCAGCACCGCGAGGATCGACCAGAGGGCCAGGTTCGGCCGGACCAGGAAGAGCACCGGGTCGAAGCCGAGCTTCATCAGCACGCCGTTGATCAGGCCGGACTCGTTGGGCCGGTAGACCGTCTGGAACAGCACCGCGATGATGGCCACCGCCAGGACCTGGGGGAAGAAGAACACCACCCGGTAGAACTTCGACCCCCAGACCCCCTGGCGCTGCCCGCCGCTGCTCTTGCCGCCCACGTTGAGCAGGAACGAGAAGAACAGCGCGATGGCGATGGTGATCAGCGGCAGGGCAAGCAGCAGTACGCCGTGGTGCTGGACCGCCTTCCAGAAGTTGTCGTCGTCGAACAACCTCCGGAAGTTGTCGAAGCCCACCCACTGCGGGGCGGAGAGCCCCCGCCAGTTGGTCATCGAGATCTGGAACGCCTGCGCGTACGGCGCGATGACGAAGACCACGTACAGCGTGACCGGGACGAAGAGGAACCCGATCACGAACGGATACTTGCCGTGCCGCATGACCCCTACGCTCCGTTCGATCAGCGCTTGAACTTGGTGACGGAGCTGTCCTTCTTGATCGCGTCGGCGCGCTTCTGGATCCGCTCCACGAAGGCGTCCGCCTTGATCCGGCCGAACATCAGCTCGTTGGTGGCCGTCCGCGCCTCCGTGTCGAGCTCCTTGTACCAACCGTCGAAGTACAGGTTGAACACGTCCTGGCCGGCGGCCTTGAGCGCGGCCTGCGAGCTGGCCACACCCGGCGGGAAGGCGTAGCCCGCCGAGCCGGCGGTCACCACCGTCGGGGCCTTGACCACCTCGGTGAAGCCCTTCGCGCCGGCCACCGAGAGCATCTGGCGCATGTACTCCAGGCCGCCCTTGGGGTTCTTGCTCCTGGCCGAGACGAAGTAGCCCTCACCGGCGGTCGCCCGCAGCGCCGTCGCCGGCAGCTTGTCCGAGGCGGACAGGCTCGGCACCGGCATCAGCTGGTACTCGAAGCCGTTCGGGGTGTCCTTCTTCTGCTCGCCCTCCAGCCAGTCGCCGCTGGGGTAGAAAGCCAGCTTGTACTGGTTCTGCCGCAGCTGCACGTCGGTGTGCTTGAGCCCCTCGAAGCTCTTGTCGACGTACTTGGCGCCGATCTCGGCCCACGCCTCGGCGGCCTGCTTGACCGCGTCCTGCTGCCAGGCGCCGTCCTCCAGGTTGTCGATGTTCTTCAGCACGTCCGTGCCGCCGATCTTCGCCGCGTGGGTGAGGATCACGTTCCACTGGTAGTAGGCCGCGTTCGCGCCGGCGTAGCCGTACGGCGTGATGCCCTTGGCCTTGATCTGGTCGAGCAGCGCGGTGAACTCGCCCCAGTTCTTCGCCGGCGCCCAGCCGTTGTCCTTGAACAGCTTGCCGGAGTACCAGATGCCGAAGACGGTGGAGACGTAGTACAGGACGTACGGCTTGCCGTTGAACGACCCGGCCTCGACGGTGCCCGGCACCACGGTGTCGCGGACCTTCTTGTTGGGGTCGTCGACCGACGGGGCGTCCCACAGCTCGGTGAGGTCCTGGAGCTGGCCGTCGGCGACCAGGGCGCCGAAGTCCATCAGCTTCTCGCCGGAGTTGTTCACGAACTCCGGCGGGTTGCCCGAGGCGAACCGCGGCTGGAGCACCGTGGACACGGCCTGGGTCGACTGGTGCTTGACCTCGGCCTTCGGGAACGCCTTCTTGTAGAGCGGCTGGTGCACGTCGGTGGCGTACTTCTCGCCGTAGCCGCCGTTGAAGATGACCACCTCGATCGGGGCGTCCTCGGGGACGCCGAGCGGGTTGGTGGCGCTCTTGGTGCCGCCGGCGACCTGCTCGTTCTTCTCGTCGCCACCGCTGGTCGCGCAGGCGCTCAGCAGGCCGGCCGCCGGGGTGGCGAGCAGGCCCACCGCGGCGGCCCGGCGCAGCACGGTCCGGCGGCTCAGGTCGGCCGGGTTGTCGGGGGTAATCGACATCGTCGTCTCTCCTTGTGGTGTTCGGGTCAGGCGGTCCGCCGGAGACGCCCGGCGTACCGCGACTCGAGGGCGTGGTTGTGCTCGTCCCCGCCGGGGACGTTGGCGGAGAGGTAGATAGGGGGTACCTCACCGGCCTGGTGGAACCGTCGTACGACCTCGGCGGTCAGCAGCTGCGCCAGCAGCGCCGCGGTGACCGAGGAGACCGCACAGACCGCGCCGCCGCCCTCGAGCGGCAGCAGTGCGTCGCCGTACGGCGCGCCGTTGTCCAGAACGACGTCGGCGAGATCGGCGAGCCGCCGGCCCGACGGGTGCCGTGGGGCGACCCGGGCGGTGTGCTCGATCGAGGTGACCGCGATCAGCGGGTGGCCGCGGTCGGTGACCAGCGCCGCCAGCTCGACCACGGAGCCGTTGATGCCGGACTGGGACGCCACCACGAACACGTCCTGCGGCTGCGGGGCCGCCAGTGCGTAGAGCTGGTGGGCGATGGCGGGGTCGCGCTCCAGTTTCGGATCGGCGAGCAGGTCGCGCGGGGCGTCGCCGTGCAGCACGAGGTCGTGGATGGCGAGCCGGTTGGTGGGCACGAGTCCACCCGCCCGGGCGACCAGTTCCCCGGCGAACGCCTCGGAGTGGCCGGCGCCGAACGCCTGGAGCACCCCGCCGGCGCGCAGGCTGGTGGTGATCAGGTCGGCGGCGGCGCCGATCCCGTCGGCGCTGGTGTCGACCAGCCGGTCGAGCACCGGACGGACCGCCTCGGCGTACCCCTGGGCGCTGATCATGCGGTGGCCCCCTTGGCGGCCTTGTGCCCGTCGACGGCCTGGGCGGTGCGCCGGAAGGCCGCGTGGGCGCGGTCGTGGGTGCGCTGGGCGACGGCGATGTAGAGCAGGTCGAGCACGACCAACTGCGGGTGCCGGGCCGACAGCGCGTCGGGGCGGAACGTGGTGGCCTGGCTGGCGGTGAGCAGCACGATGTCGGCCAGCTCGGCCAGCGGCGAGCGCGGGAAGCCGGTCAGCGCCACGGTGGTCGCGCCCCGGCTGCCTGCCTCGGCGAGCATCTCGATGGTCTCCCGGGTCTGGCCGGTGTGCGAGATGCCGAGTGCCACGTCGCCCTGGCGCAGCAGGGCCGCGCTGGCGAGGCCCTCGTGCACGTCGTTCCAGGCCCAGGCCGCCACGCCGATGCGGTGCAGGCTGAACTGCATCTCCTCGCCGACGAGGGCGCTGCCGCTGGCGCCGAAGATGTTCACCCGGGACGCCCCGGCGATGGCGACGGCGGCGCGTTCGACCTCGGCGAGGTCGAGCAGCGCGGCGGTGTCGTGCATGGCGCGGGTGTCGGCGGCCATGATCTGATCGAGCACCCGGGAGAGCGGGTCACTCGGCTGGATCTCGCGTCCGATGTCGACGGTCCAGCCCGCCGAGCGGGCCCGCCCGGTCTCGGCGGCGATGCCCAGCCGCAGGTCGGCGTAGCCGTCGAAACCCATCGCCCGGCAGAACCGGGTGATCGTGGCCGGGGAGGTGCCGCTGCGCTCGGCCAGCTCGACGATGGTCGCCCGGGCGGCCGCCTCCGGGTCGCTGAGCACGTGCTCGGCGACCCGGCGCAGCGCCCCGGTCAGCTCGCCCGCGCCGGCCCGGACGCGCGCCAGCACACCGTCGGAGGGGACCCCGAGCGCGGCCCGCCGGTCGACCGCGTCGGCGTCGACCACCGCGGTCCCCGCGGAGATGTCCACCTCGTGATCAACCATGGGACGCCTTTCCGAAAAGATTGTTTACCGTTAGTGGTAAAAGTTCTTACTGAAGGCCCCTCCGTGTCAAGGCCGTGGGCGAAGTTTTCAAACTGTTACCTGGCGCACAGCCCGCCACAGGCCCCGGCTCTTGCCCTCCGCCGCCAGGCCGACCAGCATGAACGCGGCGTTGATCAAGGAGGTGGGTGCCGATGTCCGACACCGTCGTGGTCGGTCTCGACGTCGGAGGTACGTCCACCCGGGCGGCCGCCCTGAGCCTGGACGGGCGCCGGCTCGGCACCGGCCGGGCCGGCGGTGGCAACCCCACCAGCCACGGCGCCGAGCGGGCCGCCGGCGAACTCCTGGCCGCCCTGCGGGAGGCGCTCGCCGACGTCGACCCCACCCGGGTCCGGGCCGGCACCATCGGCCTGGCCGGGGCCGGCCGGCTGCTCGCCGACCCCGCCGGCCGGGACGCCTTCGACCGGGCCTGGCGCGACGCCGGCCTGCGCTGCCCGTACGACGTGCACGGCGACGCGCTGGTCGCGTACGCCTCGGGCACCGCGAGCCCCGAGGGCAGCGTGGTCATCGCCGGCACCGGCGCGATCGCCGCACAGGTCCGCGAACTGCGGCTGGACCGGGTCGCCGACGGTCACGGCTGGCTGCTCGGCGACGCCGGCTCCGGCTTCTGGCTGGGCCGGGAGGCGGTCCGCCGACTGCTGTCCGACCTGGACCGGGGCCAGGCCCCGGGGCGGCTGGCGACGGCGGTGCTCACCGAGCTGCTCGGCTCCGCCGAGGTGGCGCCCCGGCCCCGGGACACCGGCGACGCGCTGGTCCAGGCGGTGACCCGACGGCCCCCGGTGGAGCTGGCCCGGCTCGCGCCCCTGGTGGTCGACGCCGCCGTCGACGGCGAGCCGGTCGCCCGCGGGCTGATCGACGAGGCCGCCGCCCACCTGGCGGAGAGCACCGCCCGGATCCGCCCGGCCGGCGACGCCTCCCCGATCGTGCTCGGCGGCGGGCTGCTGACCGGCGACACCCCGCTGGCCGCCGCGGTCCGGGCCGAGGTCGCCCGGCGGTGGCCGGACGCGGTGCTGTGCTCGGCGGGCGACGGCGCGGCCGCGGCCGCATGGCTCGCCGCCCGCGACCTGCCCGAGGTGACCGATCCCGGGGCCCTGCACGCCCGCCTGGTGCCACCGACCTCCTGACCGAACGCCGCCGACCCGACCCCGCCGCCGTCCGCGCCGGCGGCGATCGGCGGCCGGGTCGGCGGCGATCGGCGGCCGGGTCGGCGGCGATCGGCGGCCGGGTCGGCGGCGATCGGCGGCCGGGTCGCGAGGCGAGGTGACGTGAGGTGGGCAGCGGCGAGAGGGCGTGCGGCTTCCCCGGGCGATGCCCACCCTGCCGCCGGTCGCTGTCGAGCTGCCCCGGCTGTGAGACCACCCGTCGTCCGATGCCCACCGGTCGGGGGCGTCGGGGCCGCGGGCGGCCCGCACCGCACTGCGTGGTCCCACAGATGGGGCAACTCGACAGCGAGCGCGCCCCGACCGTCGCCCTCCCGCCCGTCGGTCAGGGGCGGTCGGGCGACGGAGCGAGCCGCGCCAGCCGCCCGACCAGACGATCAGTAACGGACGCGGCTACTTGAGCTGGCCGGCGGTCAGGCCCGACTGGATCTGCCTCTGGAAGAGGATGTACACGACCAGCACCGGCAGCGTGGCGATGGTCAGGCCCGCGAAGAGACCGCTGTAGTCACCCTGGTAGCCCTGGCTGACCGCCAGTGCGGCGAGCCCCTGCGCAA
Source organism: Micromonospora sp. NPDC048040 (assembly GCF_055587185.1). Taxonomy (NCBI): domain Bacteria; kingdom Bacillati; phylum Actinomycetota; class Actinomycetes; order Micromonosporales; family Micromonosporaceae; genus Micromonospora; species Micromonospora sp. NPDC048040. The sequence goes on from NZ_JBVJGT010000035.1 coordinate 11,378, forward strand.
GCACCCACTTGGAGTCGTCGCCCTGCATCAGCACCTGGGGCAGGATGAACTGGTTCCAGTGGCTGAGGAAGTTGAAGATCGCGATGCTGATCAGACCCGGTCGCGCCATCGGCAGCATCACCCGGAAGAAGAGCCGGAAGTGACCGCACCCGTCGATGAGCGCCGCCTCCGCGACCGCCGTCGGCAGGGTCCGGAAGAAGGCGGTGAGGAAGAAGACGGTGAACGGCAACGAGTAGGCGGCGTACACCAGCATCAGCCCGGTCCAGGTGCCGAAGAGACCGGCGTTGCGCACCACGAAGAACAGCGGCACGAGGGCCAGGAAGACGGGGAACATCATCCCGCCGACGAACAGGTAGTAGAGGAACTGCCGGCCCCAGAACTCGTAACGGGCGAAGACGTATGCCGCGGTGGCGCCCATCAGCATGGTCAGGGTGAGCGATCCGGTCACCACGATCGCGCTGTTCAGGAAGTACTGGCCGATGTGGGCCTCGGTCCAGGCCCGCGCCCAGTTCTCGAACCGCAGCGCGCCGGGCAGCCCCCACGGGTCGGAGAGGATCTCCCCGTCGCTCTTGAACGAGCTGAGGAACATCCAGAGCAGCGGCAGCGCGGTCACCGCGCCCCAGAGCAGCAGGAACCAGTGCGAGAAGATGTTGGCGACGCCGAGATCGCGGCGGAGCTTGCGGTCCTGCGGCGCCGGCCGGTCCGCCACGGCCGTGCCGTCGGAGGCGGTCCTGTCGAGGGTTGTCACGAGTACTCGATCCGATCACGCCGGGCGGCCCGCAGCGCCAGCACCGCCACCGAGAGGGTCAGGAACAACAGCACCACGCCGATCGCCGAGGCATAACCGAACTTGCTCTCGCTACCGAACGCGGTTTCGTACATCCGCAGGCCGATGACGTCGGAGGAGAAGTTGGGGCCGCCGTTGGTCATCTGCTGGATCAGGATGAACCCGTCCAGGGCCGCGATCGCGAGGTAGATCCAGGCGACCTGCACGGTGTCCCAGAGCAGCGGAATGGTGATCTTGCGCAGGGTGGTCCACCGCGACGCCCCGTCGAGCATCACCGCCTCGTAGATGTCGCGCGGAATCGCCGACATCGCCGCGCCGAAGAGCACCACGTAGAAGCCGACGTTGCTCCAGATCATCACCGCCATCGCGCACCAGAAGGCGAACCGGGGATCACCCAGCCAGGCCGGCGTGGGTAGGCCGACGGCACCGAGGGCACCGTTGAGCAGGCCGCTGTTGGGGTGGTAGACCTCTTTCCACAGCAGGGCGATGATGACCACGGAGAGCACCTGCGGAAAGAAGTAGACCATCCGGTACACGGACGTGCCGCGTACGCCGGTCACCCCCGCCCGGCCCTTGCGACCGCCCATGCTGAGCATCGTGGCGAAGAAGAGGCCGAGCACGATGGTCACCACCGGCACCACCAAGAGCAGCCACGCGTTGTTCTTGAGGGCACTCCACACCCGATCGTCGTCCAGCAGCCTCTCGAAGTTGGCCAGGCCGACGGAGTTGGCCTCGGGCGAGTAGCCGAGCCAGTCGGTGGTCGAGATCTGGAAGGCCTGCAGGTACGGCGAGAGCACGAAGATGCCATAGAGCAGCAGCGGCGGCACCAGGAACGTGACGATCAGCGGGTACTTGCCATGTTTCACGAGAAAGGACCTACTCCCACAGCCGTGGGCCGGTGGGGACGGACCCGCCCCCACCGGCCGGATGTCACGCGGCCCGCTTGTACTTCTTGATCGAGCTGTCCTGGGCGATCGAGTCGGCGCCCTTCTGGCACAGGTCGAGGAACTCGGCCGGGCCGATCCGACCGCTGAAGAACTCGCCGCACGCGGCGTCGACGAGCTCACGCTCCAGCTTGCGGTAGAAGTTGTTGTAGACCCAGTTGAAGCCGTTGCTGCCGGAGGCCTCCAGCGCCTTGCTCACGGTGCTGAGGCCGAACGGCAGCTCGATGCCTTCGGTCGACCCGGCCACCACGGTCAGGCTGGAGACCTTCCTGGTGAAGTCCTGGGCGCCCTTCTTCGACAGCATGACCCGGAAGTACTCCAGGCCGCCGGCGAGGTTCTTCGCCTTGGCCGGAACCATGAACGGCTCGCCGGCGGTGCCGCGGATCGCCTCGAACGGCAGCTTGTCGCCGCTGCCCAGGCTGGGCGTCGGCTGGATCGTCATGTTGAAGCCCTCGGGGGTGACCTTCTTCTGCTCGCTCTCCAGCCAGGAGCCGCAGGAGATGAAGGCGGCCTTGCCCTGGCACCACGCCGTCTGCGACTGCACGTGGTCGAGGCCCGGCGAGCCGGCAAGGATGTAACCGTCCTTGACGATCTGGTGCCACGCGTCCGCCGCGGCCTTCATCGCGTCGGACTTCCACGCGTTGGGCTCCAGGTTGTCGATCGCCGTGGCGACGGACGACCCGCCGAACTTGATGGCCGTGGCGATCACCGGCCAGCTCATGTAACGGGGGTGCTTGCCCGCGTACGTCCACGGCGCGATGCCGGCCGCCTTGATCTTCTTGCACAGCGCGATGTGCTCGTCCCAGGTCTTGGCGTACTCCCAGCCCCGGTCGGCGAAGAGCTTGGTGGAGTGCCAGATGCCGTACGCGGTGTAGGTGTAGTTCATCACCATGAACTTGCCGTCGTACGAGCCGACCTCGACGGCGCCCGGCAGCAGCGTGTCCTTGACCGTCTTGCCGGGGACGTCGAGGCTCGGGGCGGCGAGCAGCTCGCCCAGGTCGGCGATGGCGTTCTGGGAGACCAGGCCGTTGAAGTCGATCTGGTCCTTGCCGGAGTTGTTGACCACGTCGGGCGGGGTGCCGTCGACGAAGCGCGGCTGGAGCGTCTTGCCGATCTCCTGCGTCGCCGAGTGGTTGATCTTCGCCTTCGGGTACTTCTCGGTGTACATGGCCTCGTGGGCCTTCGCGTACTCCTCGCCGAAGCCGCCGTTGAAGATCACCACCTCGAGGGGCGCGTCCTCCTTGACCCCGAGCGGGTTCTGCTCGCTCTTGGTGCCCTTGTAGGTGCCGGCGTCGCCCTTGTCGTCGCCACCGCCGGTGGCGCAGCCGGCGAGCAGGCCGGCGGCAGGGGTGGCCAGCAGGCCGGCGGCGGCGCTGCGCCGCAGGATGTCACGCCTGTTCATGGTCTCTCCTCGGATCGGGTCCGGGCGGGCGCCGGATGGGGGAAGGCGGCCGCCGCACGAGGCACAGGGGGAAGTTGTCTTCAGTTTGTTAGTTGTTGCTGAAGAATTTCTACGGCAGTAACCGGCGGACTTCAAGACCGCACACCGAACCGTTATCACCACCGTTCGGTTCGCGGCTGGCATACCCTCGGGGCCATGCGCCGTCTGCGGCAACTCGCCGCACGCACGCCGGCTGGTCGGGAACGCTACGTCGACCTGCTCCGGGCGCTCGCGATCGTCATGGTCGTGCTCGGCCACTGGGCGGTGGCCGCCATCGGTGAGGACCCTACCGGCCGACCGACGGCCCGCTCGGCGCTGCCGGACCTGCCCTGGGCGTACCCGCTGACCTGGGTGGCCCAGGTGATGCCGGTGTTCTTCCTGGTCGGCGGCTACGCCAACGCCGCCTCGCTGACGGCCCGCCGGGCGGCCGGCGGCGACGCCGTCTCCTGGCTGCTGGACCGGGGCGCGCGGCTGCTGCGCCCCACGACCGCGCTGCTGCTGGTGATCGCCGCCGGCTCCGCCGTCGCGTCGCTGGCCGGCGTCGAGGCGACGCTGGTGCGTACCGTCGCGTGGTTCGCCACCATCCCGCTGTGGTTCCTCGCGGCCTACCTCGTGGTGGTGCCGCTGACCCCGGCGATGTACGCCCTGCACCGGCGCTTCGGCCTGCTCGTCCCGCTCGCGCTGGCCGCGCTGGTCGCGGCGGGCGACCTGGGGCGCGCGCTGGGGCCGGCCGAGCTGGCGCTGCCGAACTACCTCTTCGGGTGGCTGGCCGTCCACCAGCTCGGCTTCGCCTGGCGCGACGCCCGCGCCGAGCCGCCCGGAGGACCCGACGCGCCCGCGCGGCGCGGCGTCCGGGCCCACCGGCTGCCGCTGTCGCGGCAGGCCGGCGCGACGGCGCTGCTGGGCGGGCTGGCCGCGACGGTGCTGCTGACCGTCGGGCCGTACCCGGTCGCCATGCTCAACGTGCCCGGCGAGCGGCTGGACAACGCCGCGCCGCCCAGCCTCGCGCTGCTGACCCTGACCACGGCCCAGCTCGGGCTGATCCTGCTGCTGCGCGATCCGGCGGAACGCTGGCTGCGCCGCTCGCGTCCCTGGCAGGCGGTGATCGCGGTGAACGCGGTCGTGCTCACCGTCTTCCTCTGGCACCTGACGGCCGCGATCCTGCTGGTCGGCGCGCTGTACGCGGCCGGGGAGCTGCCGACCCCGCCCGTGGGCTCGGCCGCCTGGCTGGCCTGGCGGGTGCCCTGGGTGCTGATGCTGGCCGTGGTGCTGGCCGCCCTGGTCGCCGTCTTCGGCCCCGTCGAGGCCCGTACCGGCCCGACCGGCCGTGCCCGGGACCGCCGTCGGGCCGACGGCGGCGGGGCGCCCGCCCAGGGTCCGGGGCCGACCGGCCGGCCGCACGACGCCGGTCAGCCGGCCGGTCCGGGGTGGCGGGGCACCGCCCGCGCCGCGGTCACCGCCGCCGGTTTCGCCGCCGTGGTGTACGCCCTGGTCGTCAACGCCGAGACACCGAAGTCGGCCCCCGAGTCACTGGGGGTGCCGGCCTCGGCGCTGGCGGCGTACCTGGCCGGGGCCGGCGCCCTGCGGCTGCTCAGGTCTGGGTGGGGAAGCCGAGGTTGACCCCGCCATGGCGCGGGTCCAGCCAGCGGCTGGTCACCACCTTGCCCCGGGTGAAGAACCGCACCCCGTCCTCGCCGTGCGCGTGCAGGTCGCCGAAGAGCGAGGACTTCCAGCCGCCGAAGGAGTAGTACGCCATCGGCACCGGGATCGGCACGTTGATGCCGACCATGCCGACCTCCACCTCGTGCTGGTAGCGCCGCGCCGCGCCGCCGTCGTTGGTGAAGATCGCCGTGCCGTTGCCGTACGGGTTGGCGTTGACCAGGTCCACCGCCTCGTCGTACGAGCCGACCCGCACGACGCTGAGCACCGGGCCGAAGATCTCGTCGGTGTAGATCGACATGTCCGGGGTGACCCGGTCGAACAGCGTCGGGCCCAGCCAGAACCCGTCGGCGTCGCCGTCGGGCTCGACGTCGCGGCCGTCCACCACCGGCACCGCGCCGGCGGCCACCCCGGCAGCGACGTACGAGCGGACCTTCTCGGCGTGCGCGGCGGTGACCAGGGGGCCCATGTCGCAGCCGCGCCGGCCGTCGCCGGTGCGCAACCGGGCCATCCGCTCGGCGATCCGGGCGACCAGGGCGTCGCCGACCGGCTCCACCACGACCAGCGCCGAGATCGCCATGCACCGCTCCCCCGCCGAGCCGAACCCGGCGTTGACCGCCGCGTCGGCGGCCAGGTCCAGGTCGGCGTCCGGCAGCACCACCATGTGGTTCTTCGCGCCGCCGAGGGCCTGCACCCGCATGCCGGCGGCGCTGCCGCGCTGGTGGACGTACCGGGCGACCGGGGTGGACCCGACGAACGACACCGCCTTCACGCCCGGGTGGTCCAGCAGCGCGTCGACGGCCTCGGCGTCCCCGTTGACCACGTTCAGCACCCCGTCGGGCAGGCCGGCCTCGGCGAACCACTCGGCCAGCAGCAGCGCCGCGCCCGGGTCCTTCTCGCTCGGCTTGAGCACCACCGCGTTGCCGCAGGCCACGGCCACCGGCACGAACCACAGCGGCACCATGACGGGGAAGTTGAACGGGGAGATCACGGCGACCACGCCGAGTGGCTGGCGCAGGCTGTACGAGTCGACCTCGGTGGAGACGTTCTCGCTGAACCCGCCGCGCAGCGCCGAGGGGATGCCGCAGGCGTACTCGATCACCTCCAGGCCGCGCTGCACCTCGCCGGCGGCGTCCGCGAGCACCTTGCCGTGCTCGGCGGTGATCACCTCCGCCAGCCGGTCGCGGCGGGCGTTGACCAGCTCGCGGAAGGCGAAGAGCACCGCCGTCCGCCGGGCCAGCGACGCGTCCCGCCAGGCCCGGGCCGCGCGCTCGGCGGCCTCCACCGCGACCGCGACGTCCGCCGCCGAGGCCAGCGCCACCTGACCGGTACGCCGGCCCGTGGCCGGGTCGAAGACGTCCCCGTGCCGGGCCGACGTGCCGCCGAACCGCTTGCCGTCGACGAAGTGCGACACGGTGGCCAGGTCCGTGGTGGTCGCCCTGTCCAAGCCGGGCCCGCCGATCGCCGCGGTCACGCCGCCACCGTCGCCGCGGCGCAGGAGCGGATGGCGTCGACCATGACGGCCAGGCCCTCGCGGGCCTCGTCCTCGGTCAGCGTCAGCGGCGGACCCATCCGCAGCACGTTGCCGTACAGGCCGCCCTTGCCGACCAGCAGCCCGCCCGCCCGGCACGCCTCGAGGACGCGGACGGTCAGCGCCGGGTCCGGCTCCGCGGTGCCCGGACGGACGAACTCGACGCCGAGCATCAGCCCCTTGCCGCGTACCTCGGCGACGCAGTCGAGACCGCCCACGGCGGCGCGCAGGCCGTCGGCGAGGATCGCGCCGGTGCGGGCCGCGTTGGCCTGCAGATCGTGGTCGAGCAGGTAGTCCAGCACCGCGTTGCCGGCGGCGGTGGAGACGGGGTTCCCGCCGAACGTGCAGAAGCTGATCGCCGGCACGGACTCCAGCACCTCGGCCCGGCCGACGACGCCGGCCAGGGCGAAGCCGTTGCCGATGCCCTTGGCGAAGGTGAGCAGGTCCGGGGTGACGCCGTGCGCCTGGTAGCCCCAGAAGTGCTCGCCGGTGCGCCCCCAACCGGTCTGCACCTCGTCGGAGACGAACAGGATGCCGTGCTCGTCGAGCACCTTCTTCCAGGCGGCGAAGAGCCCGTCCGGCGGGTGCACGAAGCCGCCGACACCCTGGATCGGCTCGGCGATCAGGCAGGCCACGTCACCGGCGGTCTGGGTGGCGAGCACCTCGCGCAGGTCCTCCACCGCCGCGTCGACGCGCTGCGTCTCGTCGAGCCGGGCGAGCAGGCCGCGCAGCCGCTCCCCCGAGTGCAGCCAGGCCACCTGGAGCGGGTTGAGCGCGCTGGCCGACCAGCCGCGGTTGCCGGTCACGCCCATCGTCGCGTACGACCGGCCGTGGTAGCTGTTGCGCACCGCGAGGATCTGCGCCGAGCGGCGGTGGTTGGTGGCGAACAGCAGCGCCGCCTCGTTCGCCTCGGTGCCGGAGTTGGCGAAGAACACCCGCGCGTCCGGGATGCCGGAGAGCCGCGCGACCTTCTCGGCCAGCTCGACCTGCTGCCGGATGAGGTAGAGCGTGGAGCTGTGCACGATGCCGGTGCGGATCTGCCGCTCGACCGCCTCCCGGATCTCCGGGATGTCGTAACCGACCATCGAGGTGAGCACGCCGCCGAAGAAGTCCAGGTAGGTGCGTCCCCGAGCGTCGGTGACCCGGCGGCCCGAGCCGGAGACCAGCTCGATCGGCTCGTCGTAGTAGAGCGGCATCCAGGACGGGAGCACGGCCCGGTGCCGGGCCAGCAGATCGTCGGCGGTCATCGTCGCACCCTCTCAGCGGCGTTGGCGGTAACCCGCACGCTCTCATCACCGGGCGGCAGGGACAACTGTCACTGTGTAGCGCAGCGGCGGTCCCCGCCTGACAGCGCGTCAACCCCGGTGCTGCGGTTTCCGGGGCCGGGACGGACCGGCGCCCGGTTTTCGGTGGCCGATGCGGGCTGACACGACTCATTCCGCATCCCGTGAGCCGGGTCCACGATGACGCGCCGTCCTTACCGGCTCCGGCACCCGGCCGCCGGTACGATCCGGCGGTGCGGATCGGGGAGGTGGCGCTGCCCACCGGTGCGGCGGGCACCGGCGCCGGGGAGATCACGGCCGGCGTACGGGCCTGGGTGGACTCGGCGCCGCTACGCGCCCTGGTCGGGCACTTCGGCGGCGACTGGCCGGGCGGGGACCTGGCGGCCGTGCTGGCCGGCCTCGACGAGTTCTCCGCCCGGCACTGGGACTTCCGGGGCGGCCGGGAGCGCCCCGACGCCCGGGAACCCGCCTTCGACCCGGCCACCGCCGGCCTGGTGCTCGGCGCCGCCGCCGCGCTCGGCCTGGTCCACCCGGTGCCGCCGGCCCGGTCCGAGTACGCCCACCTGGTGGTGCTGGGCGGGCTGTCGAACGCCTGCCAGCGCCGGGTCGCGTACGCGGCGCACCTGCTGCGCGCCGGCACCCGCGTGGCCGGCGAGGTGGCCGTGCTCGGCAGCTTCCGCCCCCTGTCCGAGGTGGAGCGCGCGGGGCTGGCGGCGGCCGGCGTCCCGCCCTGCGACACCGAGGTGGAGGCCCTGGACGCGGCGGTGCGACGCGAGTTCGGGATGGCCGCCCCGGCCGAGGAGGACGGTCACGACGGCGGCCATCCGCACCACTCCTGGTCGTCGCGGACCTACCGGCCCGCCGGCGGGCCGCCGGTCCGGGTGCTCGCCGCCCCGTCCAGCGATCCCGCGCGGCGGCGGGCGCACACCGCCGACACCCAGCGGTTCTGGGCGGAGCACGTCCACCTGCGCACCGGCGACCCGGTGCTCATGGTGACCGCGCCGATCTACGTGCCGTTCCAGCACTGCGACGCGCTGCGCACCCTCGCCGTGCCGTACGGCTGCGGGATCGAGACCGTCGGCGTCGACCCGGCCCTGCCCGACCTGGCCGGGTTGCCCGAGCCCACCCTCACCCCGGGCCGCTACCTCCAGGAGATCCGCTCGGCGATCCGGTCGATGCGCGCCCTGCACGCCGCCCTCGTCGCGACCTGACCAGCCGCCGGCCGCCGGGTGCCGGGAATACCAGGCGCCGGGTGCCGGGTGCCGGGTGCCGGGAATACCAGGCGCCGGGTGCCGGGACGTGCGCTCCGCGCCTCGGCGGTCAGCCGGCGGCGGTGTCCCGGACGGCCTGGGCGAAGACCTCGGAGCGGTGCTCGAAGTTGCGGAACCGCCCGTAGCTGGGCGCGGCCGGGGAGAGCAGCACCACCCCGTCGGCCGGGGTCAGCCCGCGGGCCAGCCGGACCGCGTCCACGAGGTCGTCGACCACCTCGGCGCGTACCTTCGGCAGCCCGGCGAGCGCCTCGACGATCCGGGCGCCGCTGTCCGGAATGCCGATCACGGTGATCTCGCGCTCCGCGAGGTGCTCGCGCAGCGGCGTGTAGTCCAGCCCCCGGTCGGTGCCACCGACGATCACCGTCAACGGCCGCCCCTCGTACGCGTCGATCGCGTGCATCGCCGCGTACGGGCTGGTGGCGAGGGTGTCGTCGACGAAGGTGAGGCCGGACGGGTCGACGATCTCGGTGAGCCGGTGGGCCAGCCCCTGGAACCCCGCCACCGCCACCGCCAGGGCGTCCTTGCGGGCCACCACGTCGACGCCGAGCGCGTCGAGCACCGCGAGGGCGACGCAGAGGTTGCCCTCGTTGTGCCGGCCGACCAGCGGCAGCACCGCACGCGGGAACAGCGGCCGGTCGCCGAGGTGGAACCAGGGCGTGCCGTCGGAGCCGCCGGCCACGTGGGCGGTGTCGGGCAGACCGGCGCGCACGGCCGCCCGGTCGCCCAGCTCGAGGGCCAGTCGCGGGTCGGCGCCGTTGACCACCACGGTACGCGGCCCGTGCGCGAGGAGGTTGAGCTTGTCCCGGTAGTACTCGGCCTCGCCGCCGTGCGCGTCGAGATGCTCGGGGAAGAGAGCGGTGACGACCGCCACCCGCGGCGAGTCGGTCAGGTCGCTGCACTGGTAGCTGGAGAGCTCCAGCACGTACAGCTCCGCCTCCGGCAGGTCCAACGTCGGCACGCCGATGTTCCCGCCGAAGACGTTCGGCCGGTCCACGGCGGCGAGCAGGTGGCTGATCAGGCTGGAGGTGGTGCTCTTGCCCTTGCTGCCGGTGACGCCGACCGTGCGCTCGGCGTGGTCGGCCATCCACAGGGCCGTGCCCTGGGTGACGGTCACGCCACGCCGACGCAGCTCCACCAGCCACGGGTGGGTCTGCGGCACGCCGGGCGAACGGACCACCACCTCGGCGGCGGCCAGCCGGGCGAAGCCGTCCTCGCCGGTGACCAGCGGCGCCGCCTCGGCCAGCGCCCCCTCCCAGGGCAGACTGAGGAAGTTGGCGCTGTCGTCGACGGCGACCAAATCGGCCGGGCCGTGCGCGGCGATCGCGGTCACGGCGGCCCGGCCCTCCCGACCGGCGCCCCAGACGGCGACGGTACGTCCGCGCAGGTCAGACAGGCGCACAGGCTCTCCTCAGGGGGTGTCGGCGGGCGAGGCAGGGTCGGGTCCGGCGCAGCCGGACACGGCCGGACGAACCAGGGCCTAGTATGGCGTGTGCCCAACGAGCAGCTCCGGCGGATGGACGCCTTCACCTTCCCGTCCTACTCGATCGATCTCTCCACCGGGGAGGTCCTGTTCGACTACGCCCTCACCGGCCCCGACGGCGAGCAGCGGTTCACCGAGGTGATCACCCTTCCGCTGCCCGACGCGCCGCCGTCGGACGAGACCGTGGCGGCCCTCGGCCGGGTCCTGGAGCTGCTGCACGTGGCCGCCGGGGTCAGCTACTACAAGGCCGCCGCGCCGCCCCGCGTGGTGCTGCCGGCGCCGCTGGGCGCGGCCGCCACCGAGCTGGTCACCGCCATCTACACCAAGGGCCTCGCGGAGTACGCGTACCGCAACCAGCTGCCGCACGTGCTGGAGCTGCGCCCGGAGGTGCCGGCCGGCACGGTCTCCCCGGCCCGGGTGTACGACGACTCCGACCGGCGTCCGCTCTCGGCGGTGGGCGGCGGAAAGGACTCGATCGTCAGCCTGGAGGCGCTGCGTCGGGCCGGGTTCGACCCGGTGCCGTTCTCGGTCAACCCCAACCACGTGATCGTCTCGGTGAACGAGGCGTCCGGGCTCACCCCGCTCGCCGCCCGGCGGCGCATCGACCCGGTGCTGTTCGAGCTGAACGCCGCCGGGGCGCTCAACGGCCACATCCCGGTCACCGCGATCAACTCGCTGATCGCGGTCGCCACCGCGGTGCTGCACGGGCTGGGCCCCGTGGTGATGTCCAACGAGCGGTCGGCCTCGGACCCGAACCTGGTCTGGAACGGCCACGAGATCAACCACCAGTGGTCCAAGGGCGTGGAGGCCGAAGGGCTGCTGCGGGCGGCGCTGGCCGAGCACGCCGGGCTGACCGAGCCGTACTTCTCGCTGCTGCGCTCGCTGTCCGAGCTGCACATCGCCCGGCTGTTCGCCGAGATCGACCGCTACGACGACGTGGTGACCAGTTGCAACGCCGCGTTCAAGCTGCGCGACGCCAGCGAACGCTGGTGCCGCGACTGCCCGAAGTGCCGGTTCGTCTTCCTGGCCATGGCGCCGTTCATGTCGCGCGAGCGGATCACCCACATCTTCGGCGGCGACCTGCTCGCCGACCCCGCGCAGGTGCCCGGCTACCGGGAGCTGCTGGGCGTGGACGGGCACAAGCCGTTCGAGTGCGTCGGCGAGGTGGAGGAGTCGGTGGTGGCGTTGAGCCTGCTCGCCGAGCAGGACGAGTGGCGCGACGCCCCGGTCGTCCGCGCCCTCGTCGACGCGGTCCCGACCACGGCCTGGTCGGCCGCCGCCAACTCCGACGTCTTCACCCCGGGCGGCCCGAACCACGTCCCCCCGCCGTACGCCAAGGCCCTCACCGCCCTCACCTGACCCCGTCCTCCCCAGCCCCCCGCCCTCCCCGGGCCACGCCCCGTTGATCATGAAGTTGTTGCCGCGACAACCGAGCGGGGTGCAACAACCTCATGATCAACGGCGTGGTCGGCGACGACCGTCAGGGGGTGCGGATGGCGTCCAGGGCCAGCAGGGCGACGTGGAGGGAGAGGCAGGCCTCTACCGAGTCGAGGTCGACGTCGAGCACGCGGCCGATCCGGGCCAACCGCTCGTAGAACGCCGGCCGGGACAGGTGCGCCGCGGCGGCCGCCGCCGACTTGTTCCGGCCCTGCTCCAGATACGCCCGCAGGGTGCCGAGCAGGTGCTCCCGGGGGTGCTGCGCGTCGTACGTCAGCAGCGCGCCCAGTTCCCGCTCGACGAAGGTCTGCACCCGGGGCTCGTCGCGCAGCAGGTGCAGCAGCCCGGCCAACCCGACGTGCGGCAACCGGAAGATCGGCAGGTCCCGCCGGTCCCGCCGGGCGGCGTCGGCGACCTGCCGGGCCTCGATCAGCGACCGGCGCGCCTCCCGCAGGCTGCCCACCCCGGAGCCGGCCGCGATCAGCACCGCGCCGCCCGACGACGGCCGGGCCGCGCCGTTGCCCGGGACGTCCCGGGGCGGGCCGTCGAGGCGTCCGGAGGCGGCGACACCGACCCGATCGGCCGGCGCGGCGGTGTCGGAGCGGCCCCGGCGCAACGCGGCGGCGAACGCGGCCAGCGCCCGCTCCTCGGCGGCCGGGTCGGGCAGGGCGAGCAGCACGCCGACGGCATGGTCGTCGACGGCGCTGGTCAGCCCGGTCAGCCTCGCCTCGTGCAGCGCCTGGCCGACGGCCTCGGCAAGGTCGCGCAGCCGCGCCGGACCCGACTCCGGGTCGCCCGCGCCCGGGTCGCCCGGGTGTCCGGCCTCGCCGGCCGGGCCGCCCTCCCCCGCCGGGTCGTCGGCCCGGTGCCGGACCACCACGCCGACGAGGTGCCGCCGCTCCAGCACCACGCCGAGCGCCCGGGCCCGCAGGGCCACCTCGTCGACCGGGCGGGAGTGGTCGAGCAGGGCGGTGAGCAGCGTCCGGTGGATCTGCCGTTCCAGTCCCTCGGCGTCGCGCCGGATCAGCCGGCCCAACGCCAGCGTCGAGGCGGCGCGTTCGACCAGGATGGTCAGCCGGGTGGGCGGTCCGGCCGGCGGGGCACCGGCGACGCCCACCCCGACCTCGGCCGCCGGGTCGAGCACCCGCCGGCCGGCGGCCAGGTCGCCCCCGCCCGGCCACCGCAGCAGCAGCCGCCCCCAGTCGTGCCCCCGGGCGCCGACGGTGGTCACCAGCCAGCCACTGTCCGCGTCGTACGCGGTCCGCCCCGACGGCCGGATCCGGCGGGAGTGCTGCTCCCAGCCGTCCAGCAGCAGCTCGGCGCTCTCCCCCGCCGGGTCGTACGCGAGCACCTGCCGGGAGAGGTTCTCCAGCACCACGGGGCAACCGGACAGTTCGGCGGCCTGCCGGACCACCTCACCGGGGCCGGCGCCCTCCACCGACAGCTCGGTGAAGCGCTGGTGGATCTCCTCGGTCGCCCGCAGCTCGGTGAGCTGGGCGTCGACGATCAGCGCGTGCACCGCCTCGGTGATCCGCACGAACGGGGTGGCCCGCCGCAGCTCCACCAGCGGCAGCCCGCGCCGCTCGGCGACGGCCGCCATCACCCGGGGCACCCCGCTGACGTACCGGCGACCCAGCTCGACGACCAGGCCGGAGACCCCCACGTCGGCCAGGTCGCCGACGAAGGCGCGCAGCCCGGCGTCGTCGGCGGGCAGCCCGATGCCGGTGGTGAGCACCAGCTCGCCGCCGCCGAGCAGGGTGGCGATGTCGGGCACCTCCGCCACGTGCACCCAGCGCACCGGGCGGTCGAGGCCGGCGTCCCCGGCGACCAGGCGAGGAGCGCCGTGGCGGACGGGGTCCAACGCGAGGACCTCACGGACGGTAGGGAACACGGGCGACACGCTACCGTCGGTGACGCCGATTCTCGACAGTCCGCCCGGGGCAGGTGACGGGGCGGCTCGCCGCCCTCACCACGGGTCGTCGCGGCCCAGCTCCCAGCAGGCCACGGCGGTGGCGGCGGCGACGTTGAGCGAGTCGACGCCGCGGCGCATCGGGATCACCACCCGCGCGTCGCTGGCGTCCATCGCCGCCCGGGTCAACCCCGCCCCCTCGGCGCCGAGCAGCAGGGCCGAACGGGCCCGCTGCGCCGCGTCGAGCCGCTGGATCGGCACCGCGTCCGGCGCGGGGGTCATCGCCAGCACCGTGAAGCCGGCCGCGCGGACGTCGGCGAGCGCGTCGGGCCAGGGATCCAGCTTCGCGTACGGGATCGCGAAGACCTCCCCCATGCTGACCCGGACGCTGCGCCGGTAGAGCGGATCGGCGCAGGTCGGGGAGAGCAGCACGGCATCCACACCGAGCGCGGCGACCGCCCGGAAAATGGCCCCCAGGTTCGTGTGGTTGTTGACGTCCTCGAGGATCACCACCCGGCGGGCGGCGGCGAGCACCTCGGCGGCGGCCGGCAGGAGCTTGCGCCGGAACGACGCCAGCACCCCCCGGTGCACGTGGAAGCCGGTGGCCCGTTGCAGCACGTCCGGGGTGGCCGCGTAGACGGGGGCGTCGCCGATGTCCAGGTCGGCGAGCTGGTCGACCCGCTTGGCGTCCACCAGGTACGACCGCGCCGGGTAGCCGGCCCGCAGCGCCCGGCGCAGCACCAGCTCACCCTCGGCGATGAACAGGCCGTGAGGTGGCTCCCAGCGGGTGCGCAGCTCGACGTCGGTCAGCGCGCGGTAGTCGGCGATCCGCTCGTCGTCGGGGTCGGTGATCTGGTGGATGGGCACCGCACGATTCTGCCGGACGCGCCGACGACGACCGACGGAAGGAGCAGCAGGCCGGCCTCAGCCGGCCCGGTGGTACCGCAGCAGCACGGACCGGCCGTCGAAGGTCCGCGACTCCACGAGACGGAGGTTCAGCCGCCCGGTGACCGAGAAGACCGGCTTGCCGCCGCCGAGCACCACCGGGTGCACGAAGATCTGGTACTCGTCGATCAGGCCGAGTTCGGTCAGCGCCGCGGCGGCGTCGGCACCGCCGTTGAGCAGCAGGTCGCCGCCCGGCTGCTCCTTGAGCGCGGTGACCTCCTTGCCGAGGTCGCCGCCGCCGACCACCTGGACGCCGTGGTCGGCCTCGGTGAGCGTACGCGAGACCACCACCTTCGGCGTCCGCCGCCAGATGGGCACGAAGGCGAGGTCGTGCGGGTGGTCGGAGATCGACTCCGCCTGCGGCCAATAGGCGGCCATGAACTCCCAGACCTTGCGGCCGTAGAGGAAGGCGCCGGACCGGTCGCACTGCTCCAGCGAGTACGCGGACAGCTCCGGACCCATCTCCGGCCAGTCGAACTCGCCGTTCGGCCCTTCGATGAACCCGTCGAGCGACTGGTGCACCCCATAGACGATCTTCCGCACGGCTGTTCCTCCTGGTGTCGGACGCCCGTCGTGGGCGTTCTCGCCAGGTGGTCGGAGCGGCGTCGCCGGATCCGACAGCTCCGGCCGAATTTTTCCAGGATTCCTTCGTCGGGTTGCCCGCCGCCGCTAACGTGCCGCTCGTGCGCCCGATGATCATCGCCCTGGTCGGCATCGACGGGGCCGGGAAGACCACTCAGGCGAAGGCGCTGGCCGGCCGGCTCCGCGCGGCGGGAGTGCCGGCCACCTACTTCGAGAACGCCGGCGGCCAGCCGCTGTGGAACCGGCTCGCTAACGCCCTGGGCCGCCGGGACGGCCCGCACCTGTTCGGCCGCACCGGCTATGCGGCGCTGGAGGCGACCGTACGCTGGCTCGCGATCGCCCGGGCGGTGCTGGTGTCCCGGCTGACGGGCCGGACGGCGGTGATGGACCGGTGGTCCTGGTGCCAGTACGTGGTGATGCGGGTCCGCCGCGACCGGGGCGGGCGGCTGGTCCGCCTGGCGTACGGGATCTTTCCGCCGCCGAGCCTGGTCTGCTTCCTGGCGGTCTCGCCCGAGCGGGCGCAGCAGCGGGTGCTGGCCCGGGGCATCGACACCGAGGAGCTGCCCTATCTGCGCGCCCTGGACGCCGGCTACCGGGAGCTGCCGGAGTTCGGCACCTTCACCGTCGTCGACGCGGACGGCGGGCCGGCCGAGGTCCGCGCCGCCGTCGACCGGGTGGTGCGCACGGTCCTCGACCCGGCGGTGCGGACGACCGTCGCCCGCTCCGACTGACCCCGTCGAGGCAGACTGACCGCCCCGTCCCCGGTCGACTGGTGGGCGACTCGTGGGCGGCACCAGGACCGGCTCGGTCATCGACATCATGGCCGGCCGACGTCCCGGTCGTGGCCCTGTCGATCTGCCCCCACAGATGGGGCAGAAGGCAACGGCGAAGCGTCATCGGAGCCGGCCGACGCGCCGAAGCCGTGCGCCCGCCGGGGTGGTCCTATGGGGTGGGGCAGTTCGACAGGGGTCGGAACTGCTTTCGGGTGAGTGTGCATAAGCGTGCATGAGGTTACAACAGTGGTGTTATGGTCTTCGCGTGAATCTGACTGAGTGGGCGCGTGCGCAGGGGATTAGTCCTCACACGGCGTATCGCTGGTTTCGTAACGGGACGCTTCCCGTGCCTGCTCAGCGTGTCGGGCCGCGCACGATTCTGGTGAACGTCGAGGCCAACTCCACTGCGGAAGTTGTCGGTGGGTTGGGCTTGTATGCCCGTGTGTCCTCCCCTGATCAGAGGTCTGATCTGGAGCGGCAGGTTGCCCGGTTGTCGGTGTGGGCTGTGAAGGCTGGTCACCGTGTCGTGCGTGTGGAGGCGGAGGTCGGTTCCGGGATGGACGGCAGCCGCAGTAAGGCCTGTCGGCTCCTCGCCGATCCGGATGTGACGACGGTGGTGGTGGAGCACAAGGACCGCCTTGGGCGGATGAATGTGGAGTTGGTGGAGGCTGCTTTGTCCGCGCATGGTCGTCGGCTGGTCGTCCTGGATGACGGTGAGGTTGCCGACGATCTGGTGCGGGACATGGTGGAGGTGTTGACCTCGTTCTGCGCTCGCCTGTACGGCCGCCGGTCGGCTCGTGATCGGGCGCGCAAGGCGTTGGAGGCCGCGCAGCATGGCTGATCTGCGGCGGATCGATGCTCCGTTCGTCGCGTCCGGTCCGTCCGGTGTCGCGATTCGCGACCGGCTCAAGGGCCTCACCGGCGAGGATGAGAAGGTTCTGCGGCTGGTCGGCGGCCATCTCGGCACGCTTGCCGGGAAGGATCTCAAGGCCCGATGCGGGACCGGCCTCGACCACGACACCGACGCCTGGGCCGAGCGGAAACGTGCCCTGACGGCTGAGTCGTCCTCCCGCTGGGCCGGGGCGATCACGAAAGCCACGCACGACCAGTGGGCGCTGTCGCGCCGCGCCCAGCTCGCCCACATCCAAGGTCTCGAAGCCGGTATCAAGACGATCGCGCACCGACTGTCGCTGCCGCTCGGCGAGAAGGGCAGCAAACGGGCACCGGGCGGTTACCGCAGCGCACAGGAATGGTTCACCAAGTCCCGGCGCCTGCATGTGCTCCAGGACCGGCTCGAGCGTGAGCGCGACGACCGCGCCACGGGTCGGGTCCGTGTCGTGCGGGGCGGGAAGCGGCTGCTGCGTAACCGTCAGCACCTCGACGCCGCGCAGCTCACCGAAGCCGAGTGGCGGCAGCGGTGGGAGGCCGAACGGCGGTTCCTCCAGGCCGACGGCGAGTCAGGGAAGCGGTACGGCAACGAGACGATCCGCGTCACCCCCGGCGGCGAGGTCTCCATCAAACTCCCCGCCCCGCTGGCACACCTGACCAACGCGAAGCACGGCCGGTACGTGCTCGCCGCGAAGGTGTCATTCCCACACCGTGGCGATACCTGGCGCGACCGCATCACCGCCAACCGGGCGGTGGCGTACCGCATCCACGAAGACGTGGACCGGCGCCGCTGGTACCTGACCGCCTCGTGGACGATCCCTACAGCCCGGACCATGCCACTGACCGCCGCCAGGGTGAACGGGATCATCGGCGTGGACACCAACGCCGACCACCTCGCCGCCTGGCGACTCGACGAGCACGGCAATCCCGTGGGTGAGCCGCGCCGCTTCACCTACGACCTGTCAGGTAACGCGGACCATCGTGACGCACAGGTGCGACACGCCCTGATCCGGCTTCTGCACTGGGCCAAGCGGCACGGGCTGAACATCGCGATCGAAGACCTCGACTTCACAGCGCAGAAAACGCGGGAGAAACACGGCCGCCGCAAACGGTTCCGCAACCTCATCTCCGGCATGCCCGTGGCCAAGCTACGGTCCCGACTCGTCAGCATGGCAGCCGAGTTCGGCATCACCATCGTCGCTGTCGATCCCGCCTACACCTCCAAATGGGGCGCCCAGCACTGGCAGCGCCCCCTGACCAGCACCAACCGCAAACCCACCCGTCACGACGCCGCCAGCGTCGCGATAGGACGACGCGCCCTCGGACACCCGATCCGGCGACGGACGACACCGCCCCGCAACGACCAGAGCGATCATCGCGGGCATCGGACCGCCCAGACCGGACCAGGCACCCGAGGACGTGAGGGAACCCGCCCCCACATTCCCGGACCACGGACACGATCCGATGGCGCCGGACGCGGAGCGAACGCGGGAGACCAGCGCGCCCAACACCGTCCGGGGCACGCGACTGAGCCTGTGCAACCCATGCTCAGTCTCTAGGAACGGTCAGCCGCGACCCTGGAGCCAGCGCCGCAGGTCGGAGAGGCGCTGCTCGTCGGAGGGCCGCCGCTCGTCGGTGGGCTGCCGTTCCTCGGCCGGGCGGCGCTCCACCGGGCGGCGCGGGTCGCCGACCAGTTCGCGGCTGGGGGCCGCGAAGGCCTTCTCCGGCTGCCCGTCGACGGCGGTGACGATGACCCGGGCGACCGCGTCGATCACCTTGGCCTGCACCGCGGCGCCCACCGAGTCGGTCGGGTCGTCCGGGTTGGCGGCGATGCCGGCGACCGCCACCTGCGGGGTGAAGCCGACGAACGTCTCCGTCGCGTTCCGCTCCGAGCTTCCGGTCTTGCCGGCGACCGGGCGGCCGTCGAGGATCCGGTTCACCGAGGTGGCCGTGCCGCCGTTGCAATGCCCGAACGCGGACTGCTGGCCCACCGGGCAGCGCGCCGCGTCGGTGGCGGCCCGGGCCACGTCGGCGTCGAGCACCCGGCGGCAGGACGGGGCGCCGACCGGCACCCGCTCGCCGTCGGGGGTGGTCACCGAGACCACCGGCAGCGGCGTGCAGTACGTCCCCTCGGCGGCCACGGTGGCGTACGCGTTGGCCAGGTCGAGCGGCGTGGTGGCGGCCACGCCGAGGGTGAACGAGCCCCAGTTGGCGGCGTCCTCCTCGGCGAAGGCGGCGTCGGCGTCGGCCCGGAAGGTGATGCCGAGGCGCTGCGCCATCTCCACCACCTTCTCCTGCCCGACCTGCTCGGCCAGCCAGACGAAGTACGTGTTCACCGAGCGGCCGAAGCCGTCCCACATCATGCGGTACCCGTCCATCCACTCGGGGTTGGCGTTGGCCGGGCACCACCGGCCCTCGCAGCTCCCCTCGCCCTCGGCCGCGTACCGGGTGGGCAGCCGGCTGGGCGCGTCGAAGCCGGTCGCGAGGGGCTTGCCGGCCTCCAGCGCGGCGAGCATGGTGAACAGCTTGAACGTCGAGCCGGCCTGGTATCCGTCGACGCTGTCGCCGCCGGAGATCAGGGGGTTGACGGTGTTCGGGTGGTTGGGCTGCCCGTCCGGGTTCGCGTCGAGGCTGTAGTGCCGGTTGACCGCCATGGCGAGGACCCGGCCGGTGCCCGGCTCGACGGCGGCGATGGGCAGGGCACGCTTGTTGCCGTACCCGTAGACACTGGTGGCCTGCTTCTGCGCGGTGGCCTGGACCTGCGGGTCCAGCGAGGTCACCACGGTGTAGCCGCCCCGGCGCAGCGCCTGCTCGCGCTCCTCGACGCTCTCGCCGAACGCCGGCTGGGCAAGCCACCACTGCCGCAGGTAGTCGCAGAAGAAGCCCCAGTCGTCGTGGCCCTCGGCGACGGCGGTGCAGCCGTTGGGCTGCGCGGTGGGCTTGAGCGCCAGCTTCTCGGCCTTGGCCCGCGCCGCCTGGTCGGCGGTGATCGCGCCGGTCTCGACCATCGCGTCCAGCACGTAGCCGCGGCGCTCCAGCGCGGCGTCCGCGTCGCCGTCGATCGGGCTGTACGCCTCCGGCGACTGCACCAGTCCGGCGAGCAGGGCCGCCTCGCCGAGGGTCAGGTCCGCCGGGGCCTTGGCGAAGTAGCGCTGGCTGGCCGCCGCGATGCCGTACGCCCCGGAGCCGAAGTACGCGATGTTCAGGTAGCGGTTGAGGATCTCGTCCTTGCTCAGGCGCTGCTCCAGCGCCGTGGCGTACCGGATCTCCTGGATCTTGCGCCCGATGGTCTGCTCGGTGGCCGCGGCGCGCTCCTCGGCCGTGCGGCCCGGGTCGGTCTTGAGCACGTTGCGGACGTACTGCATGGTCAGCGTCGAGCCGCCCTGCGCGGTGCCGCCGCCGGACACGTTCGCCACCAGCGCCCGGAGCAGGCCGCGCAGGTCGGCGCCGCTGTGGTCGTAGAACCGCCGGTCCTCGGCCGCGACGATCGCCTGCCGCATCACCGGGGCGATCTCGTCCAGCGCGACGTCGGTGCGGTTGACGTCGTAGAACGTGGTGATGAGTGTCTTGCCGTCGTTGGCGTAGAGGTAGGAGCGTTGTGGTGTGGCCGGGGTGCGCAGCGCCTCGGGCAGCGCGGCGTACGAACCCAGGGCCGCCTTGGCGCCCAACCCGAGCAGCAGGTTGCCCGGCAGCGCGGCGACCGCCAGGACGAGGCCGGCGAGCACGCCGGCGAGCAGCACGGTGAACAGCCGCGACAGCGGCGAGCGGGGTGGGGCCATGGTCCCCAGGATTGCCGTGAAAGCCGCCAACCGACCACCCCCGCGGGCCTCCTGTCAGCAACTTCACCGCCCGCTGCCAGCGACTTCCCATCCCAGCGGCCCCGGCGTCCCCCGCCGCCCCATGCGTCCCGCCGGCCGGAGCCGCGGCGGGACGACCAGGGCGGCCGGCGAGGGGATCAGCCGGTGGCCAGCGGGCCGTTCGGGCCCGGGCCGCTCGGCGCGGCGGTGGCGAGGCTGGCGCTGGCGGC
Organism: Micromonospora sp. NPDC048040; assembly: GCF_055587185.1. Lineage (NCBI taxonomy): Bacteria > Bacillati > Actinomycetota > Actinomycetes > Micromonosporales > Micromonosporaceae > Micromonospora > Micromonospora sp. NPDC048040. The sequence goes on from NZ_JBVJGT010000035.1 coordinate 32,335, forward strand.
GTCGCGCGCGATGTCCCGGGGCACCAGGCGCCCGGATCGGTAGCCGATGCCGATGCCGGCGATCAGCACGAAGATCGCACCGAAGGTCTGCAACGAGCCGATCAACGCGCCGCCGAGGCCCAGCAGCGGGGCGGCGATCATCAGCATCGTGCCGTCGCCGATGCTGAACGCCCCGGACCGGGCCACCGACCAGCCGGTCAGCAGCCAGCCCAGGGTGTAGCAGGTGGCGCCGACGAGCACGAGCCCGCGGGCGGTGGTGCCGAAGACCGGGGTCTGCTCCGCCAGGCCCGCGAAGGGCAGCATGAGCACCGTGCCGGCGATGGACACCAGCAGGCCGGCGACGGCGACCCGGCGGCTGCGCGTCGCGGCCAGCAGCCCGGTCAGCGCCAGCAGGGCGAGCAGCCCGAGCCAGACCGACGCCACCCAGCCCACCAGGTAGAGCGGCCGGCCGTCGGCCGGGTACGGGTCGTTGCCCACCCCGCCGTCGCTGGCCATCGCCACGACGCCGTAGAGCACGGCGTACGCGGGGAGCAGCCACACCGCGGCCCGGGCGAACCGGCGCAGCGACCAGGCCCAGCTGGCGTTGGTGGCCGGCCCGGCCGGCGTCGGCTCCCCGACGAACGGCAGCACCCCGAACCCCCCGCCGGTACGCCGGCTGCCGAGCGGCCCGGTGGGGTCGTGCGCGCCCGGGACCGGGGCCGAGGACCACACCCGCTTCGCCGGATCCTTCATGCGTCACCTCGCTCGTCCGCGAGCGGTGCGGGACGCGCCGGGGCGCCCCGATGCCTGGTCACCACCCGTCCTAGAACCGATGGTGGCAGGCGCCGGAGCGCCCCATGAGCACTTCTCACATTTCTCCGGGCTCGTCGGCCCGCGCCGCTCAGCCCCGTTCGCGCTGGTCGGCCGGGTCGTTCAGCAGGCTCGCCGGCGAGACCGGCTCCGGCGCCGGCAGCCCCTGCGGCTTGCCGCCGGTGGCCTGTGCCTCGGCGACGCGTACCTCGTCGTGGATCTGCTGGGCGGCGGCCGCCGCGGCCTGCGCCGCCTCGGCCGCCTCGCGCTCCACCTCGCTCGCGCTGCCGGCCGCCTCCGGCGCCGGCTCGTCGCCGACCATCCGGCTCAGCCCGCCGAGCGCGCCGCCCATCCCCTCGAGGGCCTTGGTCAGCTCGGCCGGGACGATCCAGACCTTGTTCGCGGTGCCGTTGGCGATCTGCGGCAGGGCCTGGAGGTACTGGTAGGCGAGCACCTTCTGGCTCGGGTTGGCCTGGTGGATCGCGTCGAACACCGTCCGGATCGCCTTGGCCTGGCCCTCGGCCTGGAGGATCCGGGCCTGCCGGTCACCGTCGGCGCGCAGCACCGCGGCCTGCTTCTCGCCCTCGGCCGTGAGGATCTGCGACTGCTTGTGCCCCTCGGCGTTCAGGATCGCCGCCCGGCGGTCCCGCTCGGCGCGCATCTGCTTCTCCATCGAGTCCCGGATGCTCGGCGGCGGCTCGATGGCCTTGATCTCCACCCGGGTGACCTTGATGCCCCACCGGCCGGTGGTCTCGTCCAGCACGCCGGAGAGGTGCCGGTTGATCTCCTCGCGGCTGGTCAGCGCCCGCTCCAGGTCCAGCGAGCCGATGACGTTGCGCAGCGTCGTGACGGTGAGCTGCTCGATGGCCTGGAGGAAGTTCGAGATCTCGTACGTGGCGCGGACCGAGTCGACGACCTTGAAGTAGAGCACCGTGTCGATCGAGACCACCAGGTTGTCGGAGGTGATCACCGGCTGCGGCGGGAAGCTGACCACCTGCTCGCGCATGTCGACCTTGGTGCGGACCGCGTCGATGAACGGGACCAGGAGGTTCAGCCCCGGGTTCAGGGTGCGCTTGTACCGACCCAGCCGCTCGACCACGTCCTGGCGCTGCTGCGGCACGATCCGCACCGCCTTGGCCAGGGTGACCACCCCGATCAGCGCCACGGCCATCAAGAGGACCGGGATCACGAGTTCCATGTACTCACCTTTTCGCTTCGGGTAGCTCGTCGGAGGGGGAAACGTCGTCCCGCCAGACCAGGGCGGTGGCGCCCCGGACCTGGATCACCTGCACCCGCTCACCGGGGGCGAAGACCTGGCTGGCGTCGTAGGACCGGGCCTGCCACAGCTCGCCGTCGATCTTGACCATGCCCTGCCCGGCGTCGATCCGCTCCAGCACCAGCGCCGTGCTGCCCTCGATCGCCTCCACGCCGAAGGGCTGCTCGCCGCTCTCCAGGGCGGAGCGCCGGTGCCTGCGCAGCGTCGGGCGTACGCCCAGCACCGTCAGCGCCGACACCCCGGCGAAGACGATCGCCTGCACGCCCACCGGCGCGCCGAGCGCCGCGGCCCCGGCGGCGGCGAAGGCCCCGGCCGCGAACATGATCAGGAAGAGCGTCGTCGTGAAGATCTCGGCGACCGCCAGCACCACACCCAGCACGATCCACAGCACGGCGTCCACCACACGATCGTGACACGACAATGCACGCGCGGCCCACCCCCGAAGATCAGTAAGCTCGGCGGCACGCCAGCGGCCCGCCCCACCGGGCCCGGAGGGAGGAGCGTCCGTGTCCCTGCTGCCCGACACCGCCCGCCACGTCGACACTCTCGTCGCCGAGGCGCAGTCCGCCGGCCGGACGCCGTCCCTGGTGATCGGCGTGGTACGCGACGGCGCGCTGGCGCACCTCGCCACCGCCGGCGAGCACCCGCGCCCGGACGGCGACCTGCAGTACCGGCTCGGGTCGATCAGCAAGACCATGACCGCGACCCTGGTCATGCAGGAGCGCGACGCCGGCCGGCTGGCCCTGGACGACCCGCTGGAGAAGCACCTGCCCGGCACCGCCGTCGGCACGCTCACGCTGCGGCAGTTGCTCGGCCACGCCAGCGGGCTGCAGCGCGAGCCGGAGGGGCCGTGGTGGGAACGCGCCGAGGGCGTCGACCTGGAGACCCTGGTGGCCGGGGTCACCGCCGCGAAGATCGCCTACCCCGCGCACCGGTTCTACCACTACTCCAACCTGGCGTACGGGCTGCTCGGCGGGGTGCTGGAGCGGATCACCGGCACGCCGTGGGCCGAGCTGCTCCGCCAGCGTGTCCTGGCGCCGCTCGGCATGCGCCGGACGACGTACGCGGCGACGGAGCCGTTCGCCCGCGGCTACGTGGTGCACCCGTGGCACGACACGCTGCGGGAGGAGCCGCGTACCGACACGGGGGCGATGGCCCCGGCCGGGCAGCTCTGGTCGACCGCCGAGGACCTGGCCCGGTGGGCGGCCTTCCTGGCCGACCCGGCGCCCGAGGTGCTGGCGGCGGAGACGCTGACCGAGATGTGCGCCCCCGTGGTGATCAGCGACCTCGACTCGTGGACCGGCGGGCACGGCCTGGGGCTGGAGCTCTACCGGGAGGGCGAGCGGGTGTACGTGGGGCACGGCGGCTCGATGCCCGGCTACGTGGCCGCCCTGACCGTGCACCGCCCGTCCCGCACGGCCGTGATCGGCTTCGCCAACTCGTACGGCTTCCGCAGCGGCGGGATCGGCGGGCTCGCGCAGCGGATCCTCACCGCCGTGCTGGACGCCGAGCCGGCGCTGCCGCGGCCCTGGCGGCCGAATGCCGCCGCCCCGCCCGCCGGGACCGCCGAGCTCGCCGGCCGCTGGTGGTGGATGGGGGTGCCCGTCGACCTGACCTGGGACGCCGCCACGGGCGGCCTGGTGGCGCACGTGCGCGGGGAGCGGATCAGCTGTTTCGCCCCGGAGGGACCGGACCGCTGGCGGGGCCGCTCCGGCCCGGAGAACGGCGAGATCCTCGCCGTGCTGCGCGACGAGGCGGGGCGGGCGGTGGCGCTGGACATCGCCACCTTCGTCTTCACCCGCACCCCCGACCAGGAGCCCTGACCACAGCCCCGGCCGCAACCACGCTCAGGCGGGCTCGGTGACGAAGTCGATCAGGCGTTCCATCGCGTTGATCAGCGGGGTCTCCACGTCGGCGAAGCTGTCCACCCGGGACAGGATGTGCCGCCACATGTCGGCCGGCTCGGCGACCCCGAGCGCGGCGCAGACCCCCTCCTTCCACGGCTGCCCCGGCGGCACCACGGGCCACGCCCGGATGCCCAGCGCCGCCGGCTTGACCGCCTGCCACACGTCGACGTACGGGTGGCCGGTGACCAGCACGTGCGGGGAGGTCACCTTCGCCACGATCCGGCTCTCCTTGGAGCCGGGGACCAGGTGGTCGACCAGCACACCGAGGCGGCGACCCGGGCCGGGGGCGAACGCGCGCATCTCGGCGTCGAGGGCGTCGATGCCGTCCAGCGGCTCCACCACCACACCCTCGATCCGCAGGTCGTCGCCCCAGATCCGCTCGACCAGGGCCGCGTCGTGGATGCCCTCCACCCAGATCCGGCTGGCCTTGGCGACCTGGGCGCGGACCCCGTCCACGGCGATCGAGCCGGAGGCGGTGCGCCGGCGGGCCGCCGGGACGGGGGCGCGCGTCGGCCGGCGCAGCGTCACCGGCTCCCCGTCGAGCAGGAACGCCGCCGGCAGCAGCGGGAAGTTGCGCCGCCGGCCGTGCCGGTCCTCGAGCACCACCGCGCCGGCCTCGAAGCCGACCACCGCGCCGCAGAAGCCGGAGTCGGCGTCCTCGACCACGAGGTCCGGTTCGGCGTCCACCTCGGGGGTGACCTTCCGTCGCCGCCAGTCCCCCGCCAGCACGTCGTCCGCATACCGCCGCCCCATGGAGATCACGCTAATCGCCCGCCCCCGCGTCCGCACCCGACACGCCGCGACGCCCCCGGCACGCCGACGGTGCCGTCGTGGCGCCCGCACACGCCGCGCGGTTCGGCGTTCCGTCCACACCACCGCATGATCGGCATGGCGGGGGACGGGCGGAGCGGCAGTCGAGACAGGGGCGGCGATGACCACGTACCCTTTCGGCATGTCCACCCCCGCAGCGGGCGCGGCCACTCTCGCGCCGCGCCGGTCCAGCCGGTTCGTTGCCTGGGTGCGCGCGTGGCGCGCCGGGCTGGTGCCCTTCGACGAGGTCGCCGAGGCCATCGCAGGCGACGAGGAGCACCTGGTCGCGGACGCGCCCGGCACCTGGACCGACGTCCCGCTGCCGCAGGCGCTGCCCACCCTGGCGAAGCTCTCGCCGGACGAGATCCGCCTGGTGCTGCCCGCACCGGGCGATCCGCGCGGGCTGCCCGGCCCGGGCGACTTCGCCGGCGCGGCGCTGCTGGCCGGCGAGGCGGTCGTCGCGGGCAGCCTCGGCCTGATCCCGCACGTGCGCACGCACACGTCCGGCTCCGGCGACACCTTCGAGACGGTGCTCTGGCGGGTCTACCCGCTGCCGGCCGACGCCCCGGCCGCGTCGCTCGCGCTGCCCGGCGCGGCCGAGGCCGAGGCGGAGCTGGCGGCGGCCCTGCACCACACCACCGCCGCGCTGACCCGGCTGGACGTCGCCCAGTGGCGACCCGAGCTGGCCGGGGCACTGGAGGAGCTGCGCCGGCCCAACGGCGCCACCGACCTGCCGCCCGGGTTCGACCCGCGGGCCCGGCGGCTCTTCGCCCGGGCCGCCGTGCTCGACCGGGTGCTCGCCCTGGCCGGGCACGCCGCGCCGGGCGGCGCGATCAACAACTACGAGGCCCAGCAGCGCGACGCCGCGCTGCGCCCGCTGACCACCGCCTGCCGGCAGGCCCTGGTGGCCGCCTGCAACGCCCCGCTGCGCCCCTGACGCCGGGCGGGCGTACCGCTGCGGGCGGGTGGCCGGCCTCGGGCGCGCGGCGGCCGCGCGTCAGACCTCGTCGACCAGGTCGGCCACCGAGTTGACGATCCGCGACGGGCGGTACGGGTAGCGCTCCGCCTCGGCGCGGCTGCTGATCCCGGTCAGCACCAGGATCGTCTCCAGGCCGGCCTCCAGCCCACAGAGGATGTCGGTGTCCATCCGGTCGCCGATCATGGCGGTCGTCTCGGAGTGCGCGTTGATCGTGTTCAGCGCCGAGCGCATCATCATCGGGTTGGGCTTGCCGACGAAGTACGGCTCCACCCCCGTCGCCTTCGAGATCATCGCGGCGACCGAACCGGCGGCCGGCAGCGCGCCCTCCACCGACGGCCCGGTCACGTCGGGGTTCGTGCAGATGAACCGGGCCCCGTCGTTGATCAGCCGGACGGCCTTGGTGATCGCCTCGAAGCTGTAGGTGCGGGTCTCCCCCAGCACCACGTAGTCCGGCGCGTAGTCGGTCAGCACGTAGCCCACCGCGTGCAGCGCCGTGGTCAGCCCGGCCTCCCCGATCACGTACGCGGTGCCGTCCGGTCGCTGGTCGGCCAGGAACTGGGCGGTGGCCAGCGCGGACGACCAGATGGCGTGCTCGGGCACGTCGAGGCCCATCCGGCTCAGCCGGGCCTGCAGGTCCCGCGGCGTGTAGATCGAGTTGTTCGTGAGCACCAGGAACGGCTTGCCCGAGGCGCGCAGCCGGGAGACGAACTCCGGCGCGCCGGGCACGGGCTGGCCCTCGTGCACCAGCACGCCGTCCATGTCGGTCAGCCAGCTCTCCACCGGCTTACGGTCCTGCATCGTCACTCGTTCCAGGGGTGTCGGGGCCGCCGGCGGAGCCGGCGCGGCGGTCAGGAGTCGGGATTCCGGGGTGGTCGGCGGCCGTCACGAGTCGGGCCGCCGAGGCCGGGGGCGGCGGTCAGGAGCCGGGCCGCCCCGGGGTCGGGGCGACGGGACGGCGGGCGGGGACGCAGCACACCGTCGGGCAGGTGTCCCACATCGGCAGGTCACCGAGTCGGCGGCGCAGGGTCACCTCGTCCGGCTCGGTCCGCTCCCGGACCAGCTCGCGGACCATCGCCACGAACCGCGGGTCCGTGCCCGGGGTGGCGGCCCGGACGAAGTCCAGGCCGAGCTGCCTGGCCGTCTGGCGCGCCTCGGTGTCGAGGTCCCACACCACCTCCAGGTGGTCGGAGACGAACCCGATCGGGCTGACCACCACGCCGGTGGTGCCGGCCTCGGCCAGCGTGCCGAGGTGGTCGTTCACGTCCGGCTCCAGCCACGGCACGTGCGGCGGGCCGGAACGGCTCTGCCAGACCAGGTCCCAGGGCAGGTCCGGGGCGGCCGCCGCATGCACCAGCCGGGCCACCTCGGCGAGCTGCGCCTCGTACCGGCCGCCGTGGGGGCCGGCGGTGGCGGCCATCGAGTTCGGGATCGAGTGGGCGGTGAACACCAGCCGGGTGCTGTCCCGCTTCGCCGGGTCGAGCTGCGCCAGCGCCGCCCGTACCGCGTCGACGTGCGGCTCGACGAACCCGGGATGGTCCCAGAACTGACGGATCTTGTCGATCAGCGGGGCGTCCGGGCCGACCGCCGCCCGGGCGGCGGCGATGTCGTCCTGGTACTGGCGGCAGGAGGAGTAGCCGCCGAGGGCGCTGGTGACGAACGCCAGGGCGTGCCGGACGCCGTCGTCACGCATCCGCGCCACGGTGTCGGCGAGCATCGGATCCCAGTTCCGGTTGCCCCAGTAGACGGGCAGGTCGACGCCGTGGGCGGCGAAGTCCTCCCGGATCGCCGCGAGCAGCTCGCGGCACTGCTGGTTGATCGGGGAGACGCCGCCGAAGTGCTGGTAGTGCTCGGCGACCTCCGCCAGCCGTTCCGGCGGCACGCCCCGCCCCCGGGTCACGTTCTGCAGGAACGGCATCACGTCCTCGGGCCGCTCCGGCCCGCCGAAGGACACCAGGACCACCGCGTCGTACGCCATGGGGCCATTCTTCCCGGTCGGCGGTCCCCGCCGGGCAAGGGCCCCTCGCCCTGCCCGGTCAGGAGGCCCCTGCCTCACCGGAGGTGACGGCAGGGGCCTCCTGACGCCTCAGGCGCCGATGGCGTGGTAGCCGCCGTCGACGTGGACGATCTCGCCGGTGGTGGCCGGGAACCAGTCGGACAGCAGCGCCAGGCAGGCCCGGGCGGCCGGCTCCTGGTCGGTGAGGCTCCAGCCCAGCGGCGCACGCTCGGTCCAGGCGTCCTCGAACTGCTCGAAGCCCGGGATCGACTTGGCGGCGATGGTGCGCAGCGGCCCGGCGGCGACCAGGTTGCTGCGGATGCCCTGCTTGCCCAGGTGCAGCGCCAGGTAGCGGGAGGCCGACTCCAGCCCGGCCTTGGCCACGCCCATCCAGTCGTAGACGGGCCACGCCTTGGTCGCGTCGAAGGTCAGGCCGACTACCGCGCCGCCGGCGGACATCAGCGGCAGCGCGGCCATGGCCAGCGACTTGTAGGAGTACGTGGAGACCTGCAGCGCGGTCGCCACGTCCTCCCAGGGCGCGTCGAGGAAGCCGCCGCCGAGGCAGCTCTGCGGGGCGAAGCCGATCGAGTGCACCACCCCGTCCAGCCCGTCGACGTGCTCGCGCACCCGGTCGGCGAGCCCCGCGAGGTGCTCGGCGTTGGCCACGTCCAACTCGATCACCGGCGCCGGCTCGGGCAGCCGCTTGGCGATCCGCTCGACCAGGGACAGCCGGCCGTAGCCGGTGAGCACGACCTGCGCCCCGTTCTCCTGGGCGAGCTTCGCCACCGAGAAGGCGATCGAGGCGTCGGTGATGACGCCGGTGACGAGCAGCCGCTTACCGGCGAGCAGTCCGGACATACAGGGATTCCTCCGTAGTTCTTCAGTGACCGCTGTCAGTGACCCATGCCGAGGCCGCCGTCGACGGGGATGACGGCGCCGGAGATGTAGCCCGCGGCGTCCCCGGCCAGCCAGGTGACCGCGCCCGCGACCTCGTCCGGCTGAGCGAAGCGGCCGGCGGGGATGACCTTGCGGTACTCGGTCTTGCGGTCCTCGGGCAGCGCGGCGGTCATGTCGGTCTCGACGTAGCCGGGCGCGACCACGTTGGCGGTGATGTTGCGGCTGCCCAGCTCGCGGGTGATGGAGCGGGCCACGCCGACCAGCCCGGCCTTGCTCGCCGCGTAGTTGACCTGGCCGGGGCCGCCGTAGAGGCCGACCACCGAGGAGATGAAGATCATCCGGCCCCACTTCGCGCGGAGCATCTTGGTCGAGGCGCGCTTGGCGCACCGGAACGCGCCGGTCAGGTTGGTGTCCAGCACGCGGGTGAACTGCTCCTCCGACATGCGCATCAGCAGCGTGTCGTCGGTGATGCCGGCGTTGGCGACCAGCACCTCGACCGGCCCCAGCTCGGCCTCGATGGCGGTGAAGGCCGCGTCGACCGAGTCGGAGTCGGTGACGTCACAGCGCACCCCGAACAGCCCCTCGGGGGCGTCGCCGCTGCGGTGGGTCACCGCCACCCGGTCGCCCTGCTTGGCGAAGGCCTGCGCGATCGCCAGGCCGATCCCCCGGTTGCCGCCGGTCACCAGGACGGTACGGGCCACGGGTCCCCCCTCTGTTCAGTGATCTCCCGGTCGGTCGGAGCCTAGGCGTTACCGGCAGGTAAGCGCTAACGGCGGGCACGTCAGGCCGGGTCACGACGCACGGATCGCCCGTCCCCAGCCGCGTCGCGCCGCTCGCCGTCGTCGAGCGGGTCGCGCTCGTGCGCCAGCCGGGTGCCGCCGGGAGCGGGTTCGCGCGGTGGAGCCCTGTGGGCGGACCGCCGGCAGACACTCGCCGCCCCCGCGTGAGGGCGGCGACGGCCGGCGTCCCGAGCCGGACGGGCGGTCGACCGGAGCCGATGGGCCGAGTGCGGCAGCGGACGCCGGCCGGTGTACGATCATCAGCGTTTGCGGGCCGTCGCGGCCCGCGTTCCGGGCCCCGCCGACCGCAGGAGGTGATCGCTGTGCGAGATAGCGATCCTCCGAGTCGTGGCCGGGCCGTCCGTCAGCCCCGCTGAGCCACGACTCAGCAGGTGAGCTGACCCAGCTTCGCTCCCCGCACCCGCCCGGTCTCCGGCCCCACGCCGGATGACCGCGCCGTGCCGCCCGCCGGGAGCCGCCCCCGGTCACGACTTCTGTGTGCGCGTCCTGATCCACCCCTGTGGTCCGCTCCCCGCTCGCGGACCGTCCAGTCGCCACCCGGAGCCGTCCATGAGCCGCTACGTCGCCCCGCTGGGCTTCACCCTCGCCGCCGTCTGGGTGGCCGTCATCTTCGTCCTCGCCGGCCACTGACACCCGCCGCCGGCCGGGGGTCGTCCGCCCCGGCGGTCGGCACCGGCCACCCGACGCCCGCCGTCCTCGTCCGCGCCGGCGGCGGGCGTCGACCGCCCGCCGCCGGCGTCCCGGGTGTCAGAGCATGCGGGAGGACCAGAGCAGGCTGAGCGCGCCGGCGCACAGCGCCAGCAGCAGGGCCACGCCCGCGTACCACTGGGTGACCTCGCGGGGCTCCGTCCGGAACCCGATCGAGCTGCCCATGTCCTGGTAGACCTGCTTCAACTCGCTGACCGAGGCCGCCTCGTAGAAGTAGCCCTCCGTGGCCTCGGCCAGGTCGGCCAGGGCCAGCCGGTCCACCGGCACCCGCTGCAACTGCCCGCCGATGTCCACCTGCCCCGAGTCGGTGCCGAAGGCGATCGTGGAGACCGGCACGTTGGCCGCCTGCGCCGCCGAGGCCGCCTCCTCCACCGACCGCCCCGAGGTGCGGTAGCCGTCGGAGAGCAGCACGATGCGGGCCGGCGGGATCTCCGCCGCGCCGTCGGCCGGCACCGACCGGATCGCCTCCAGGCAGGTGAAGACCGCCTCCCCGGTCGCCGTCGCCTCGGCCAGCACCAGCCCGTCGATCGCGCTGGTCACCGCCTCCCGGTCCTTGGTCGGCGGCACCAGCACGTTCGCCGCCTTGGCGAACGAGACCAGCCCCAGGTTGTAGCTCTCCGGCAGCTCGCCGACGAACTGCTTGGCCGCCTCCTGCGCCGCCTCCAGCCGGTTCGGCGCCACGTCGTCGGCCTGCATGGACAGCGACACGTCGATGGCCAGCATCACGGTGGCCCGCTCCAGCGGCTCCCGGGTGTCGACCGCCGGCCGGGCCAACGCGGTCGCCAGCACCAGCAGGCAGAGCAGGAACGCGGTCGCCGACACGTGCCGACGCCAGCCCAGCCCCTTCGGCGCCAGGGTGCGCAGCAGGTCCACGTTGGTGAACCGCATCGCGTACGCCCGGCGGTTGCGCTGCCGCCAGACGTAGAGCGCGGCCAGGGCCAGCACCGGCAGCACGGCGAGCAGCCACCACGGTTGCAGAAAACGAATCATCGTGTCGTCCCCCTGGTGCGGGCGTGCCGCTGCGCGGCCACGAAGCGCACCATGTCGAGCAGCCAGTCTCGGTCCGTACGCAGCCGCAGGTGGGCCGCGCCCGCGCCGCGCAGCGCGGCGGAGATCTCCGCCCGCTGGGCGGTCGCCGCCTCGGCGTAGCGGTGCCGCAGCAGCGGGTCGGCGGTCTGCACCTCGTGCAGCCCGCCGGTCTCCGGGTCGACCACCGGCAGCACCCCGACGTCGGGCAGCTCCAGCTCCCGGGGGTCGACCACCTCGATCGCCAGCAGGTCGTGCCGTACGCGCAGCTTGCGCAGCGGCCGGGCCCAGCGGTCGGTCGGGGCGAGGAAGTCGGAGATGACCACCGCCACCCCGCGCCGCCGGGGCGGCCGGTTGAGCATGTCGACCAGCGTGCCCAGGTCGCTGCGCCCCGGACGGATCTCGGTGCCGGCGATCGCCCGCAGCAACGCCTGGGCCTCCTTGCGGCCGGAGCGGGCGGGCACCCGGGTGAACACGTCCGGACCGGGTACCGGCGGCGCGCTCCGCCACCGGCGCGCCGGGGCGCTCGTGCCGCCACCGCTGCCGATCACGGCGCCGATCCGGTTGCCGCCGCGCACGGTCAGGTGGGTCAGCGCCGCCGCGGCCGCCACCACGACGTCGCGCTTGAGCCACCGGCCGGTGCCGAAGTCCAGGCTGGCCGAGAGGTCAACCGCCAGCCACGTCTCCAGTTCGCGGTCGGCCACCGTACGCCGCACGTGCGGCATCGTCGTGCGGGCGGTGACCGGCCAGTCCATCCGGCGTACGTCGTCGCCGGGGCGGTACTCGCGGGACTCCCCCGCCTCACTGCCCGGGCCCGGCAGCAGACCGGCGTAGTCGCCCTGGAGCAGGCCGTCGAGTTTGCGGGTGACCAGCAGTTGCAGCCGCGACAGGACGGCTTCGGTGCGGTCCGAGGGGGTGTCGGCGGGCCGCCGGACGGGTGAGGTCACGGCCGCTGCCCGGGCCAACCGGCGCCCGGCGGCGCGGCGGTCGGCGTCGGTGTGGCCTGCTGACGGGGCGCGACCGAGGGCAGCGGGATGGTGGACATCACCCGGTGCACGACGTGGTCGGCGGGCACGTCGTCGGCGAGCGCGTCGTAGCTGAGCACCAGTCGGTGACGCAGGATGTCCGGCGCGATGTCCTGCACGTCCTGCGGCAGGGCGTAGTCCCGGCCCCGCAGCAGCGCCAGCGCGCGGGTCGCCCGGACCAGGCCGAGCGAGGCGCGCGGGCTGGCGCCGTACTGGATGAGCTGGGCGACGTCCGGCATCCCGTGCTCCGCCGGGGCACGCGTGGCCAGCACCAGCCGGACCGCGTAGTCGACCAGGGCGTTGTGCACGAAGACCTGGTCCGCCTTGTGCTGGAGGGCGACCAGGTCGGCGGTGGTGAACACCGGCGCCGGCTCCGGCGGGGCGACCCCCATCCGGTAGACGATCTCCCGCTCCTCGGCGTCGGTCGGGTAGCCGACGAGGATCTTCATCAGGAAGCGGTCCCGCTGCGCCTCGGGCAGCGGATAGACCCCCTCCTGCTCGATCGGGTTCTGCGTCGCCATCACCAGGAACGGGTCGGGCACCCGGTGCGTCTCGCCGCCGATCGAGACCTGCCGCTCGCTCATCACCTCCAGCAGCGCCGACTGCACCTTGGCCGGCGCCCGGTTGATCTCGTCGGCGAGCAGGAAGTTGACGAAGACCGGGCCCAGCTCGACGTCGAACTTCTCGCTCGACTGCCGGTAGATGCGGGTGCCCATGATGTCGGCCGGCACCAGGTCCGGGGTGAACTGCACCCGGGCGAAGGAGCCGCCGACGACCCTGGCGAGCGTCTCCACGGCGAGCGTCTTGGCCACCCCCGGGACACCCTCCAGCAGGCAGTGGCCCCGGGCGAGCAGCGCGACGAACATCCGCTCCACCATCCGGTCCTGCCCGACGATCACCCGCTTGATCTCGAACAGCGCCCGCTCCAGCAGGGTCGCGTCCTCGGCCGGCGTGGTCACCGGCGCGGGTGTCTGCGGGCCCGTCCCGTTGGGCGTCGGGGCGTCGGGCGTGGTCGGCTGGGCCACCGGTCCTCCACAGCATGATCGGTTGTCGTGCGGCGTGGTGCGTATCAAGACTCGCATGCCCGGCTGAGTGCCGAGGTGGGGAGAACCCGATTATCGCCGCGCCGTCCCGAGTCGCCGGATCGCCGGCCCGCCCACGCCGTCCCACGTCGCGGAATCGCCGTTCACGGGTGGACACGGACGGCCCCGGCGTGTGTACGATTCACCCCGTCGCCGGGCGGCTCCCCCCGTGGCCGCCCGGCGCTCAATCTTCGGCCCTCCCGCCGCCCTAGACTGGGCGGGATGAGCGAGCCCCTTCCCGCCGACGAGCCGCTGATCTGCTCGTCCCGCGGCTGTCGTGCCCCCGCCCGGTGGGCGCTGCGGTGGAACAACCCCCGGCTGCACGACACCGACCGGCGCAAGACCTGGCTGGCCTGCGCCGAGCACCGCTCCTCCCTCGGCGACTTTCTGGACGCCCGCGGGTTCCTGCGGGAGGTCGTACCGGTGGTCGGATCGCCTACGCTCGAAGGGTGAGCGCGCACAACGGATTCCCCCGGTGAGCGGTGACGAATTCGCCGGCCCGCCGCCGGCACCGCCCCGCCCTCCGGCGGGCCCCCTGGAGCCGTGGCCGGACACCGTCCGCTGGCAGCCGATCTCACCCGACCTGATCTGGGTGGAGCTGCTCCGGCTCGCGACGGTGCTGGTCGTCGTCCTGCTCGGGCTGGGCGTCGGCTGGGCGCTCAGCGGGGCCTGGCCGTTCGGCGCGGCGGGCGGCGCGGTGCTGCTGCTGGGCGCCCTGCGGGTCGTGACCATCGTCCGCGCCGTACGGGCCTGGGGGTACGCCGAGCGGGAGGACGACCTGCTGGTCCGGCACGGCCTGCTGGTGCGGCGGCTCTCCATCGTGCCGTACTCGCGGATGCAGTTCGTGGACGTCAGCGCCGGACCGCTGGAGCGGGCGTTCAACCTGGCCACCGTCCAGTTGCACACGGCCGCGGCGGCAAGCGACGCCCGCGTGCCGGGGCTGCGCCCCGCGGAGGCGTCCCGGCTGCGCGACCGGCTCACCGCGCTCGGCGAGGACCGGGCGGAGGGGCTGTGAGCGACCCGGCCGGCCGCGCGACGGACCGGACCGAGCCGACCCGGGTGGAGCCCGGCCTCCGGCCGGCGGCGATGCCACCCGCCGCGCAGGGCCCTGCCACGGCACCCGGACCGGCGCCGGACGCCCCGCCCCCGCCCGCCGGCCCCGCGCCGGACATCCCGCACGGACTCGCGGGCCCGCCGGCGGGGCCGGGCACGGTGCCGGCGCCGGACGCCCCACCGCCCGGCCCGCCGGCGCCTCCCCCGGTCGCCGGACCGGTGCCGGGTGGTACGGCGCCGGAGCACGCCGAGCCCCGGCAGCGGCTGCACCCGCTCAGCCCCGCGCTGCACGGGGCCAAGTCGCTGGTCGTGGTGATCGCCGGCCTGTCCTGGTCGACCCTCTCCCGGGTCGGCTTCGGCTGGTTCGCCCTGATGGCGGTCGTGCTGGCCCTGGGCGCCACCGTGCTCGCGGTCGTCAGCTGGTACCACACCGGCTACCACGTGGTCGGCCGTGAACTTCGGGTGCACGAGGGGCTCCTCTGGCGGCGCACCCGGGCGATCCCGCTGGAGCGGCTCCAGGCCGTCGAGGTGGTCCGCCCGCTGCTCGCCCAGCTCACCGGCCTGGCCGAGCTGCGGCTGGAGGTGGTCGGCGGCGGCAAAACCGAGGCGCCGCTGGCATACCTGAGCGTCGCCGACGCGACCGCGCTGCGTTCGCGGCTGCTCGCCCTCGCCGGGCGGGCGGCCGCCGGCCAGACCGCGCCGGCGCCGGCCGGGGCGACGGCGGCGACCGGGGCGGGCCCGGTCGAGGCGCCCGCGCCGCCCGGCCGGCCGCTGCACACCGTCGCGAACAAGGACCTGCTGGTCAGCCAGCTGCTGACCCCGCAGGCCTTCATGATCCCGTTCGGCGTGGCGTTCGTGCTGGGGCAGTTCCTCTCCGAGGACTCGTGGTCGTTCATCGCGGTGGCGAGCACCCTCACCGCCATGGCCGGCGTACTGCTGCAACCGGTGCGCCGGGTGCTCGACGACTGGAGCTTCCGGCTCGCCCGGGACGAGGGCACGCTGCGGATCCGCAACGGGCTGCTGGAGACCCGCGCCCAGACGGTCCCGCTGGACCGGGTGCAGACCGTCGGGGCGACCTGGCCGCTGCTGTGGCGGGTCAAGGGGTGGCTGCGGCTGCGCCTGGAGGTGGCCGGCTACTCCGCCGGCGAGAGCGACGACCGCAACCGGCCGGACCGCCTGCTCCCCGTGGGCGACCTGCCGACCGGCGAGGCGATCGTGGCCGAGGTGCTGCCCGGGGTGCGCCTGACCACGCTGCCGTTGACCCCGCCGCCGGAGCGGGCCCGCTGGCTCAACCCGCTGAGCCGGGGCGTGCTCGGCGCCGGCCTCGACGCCCGGGTCTTCGCGGTCCGGTCCGGCCTGCTCACGCGGCAGGTGGCGCTCGTGCCGTACGCCCGGATCCAGAGCGTGCGGGTGGTGCAGGGGCCGGCGCAGCGGCGGCTGCGGCTGGCTACGGTGCACGCCGACACGGCCGGCGGCGCCGGCGCGGCCGCGCGGGACCGGGACCTGGCCGAGGCGTGGGCCCTGGCGGCGGAGCTGACGGCCCGGGCGCGCGCCGCCCGGCACGCCGGCTGACCGCTTCCCGCGTCGGCGCTCAGCCGCCCGGCCGACCGCTGCACCGGCCGCCACGCGGGTCCGTGGTCACCCGACCGGCCGACCGCGCACGGATCGCGGGCCGCCCCGCCGCCCGCCGGGTCGACGCTCAGCGCGTCGCCGGCACCGCCGGCGGCTCGGCGGACGCGGGCGGGTCGGTCGGCTCGGGGTCGCCCTCCGCCACGGCCCGGCGGGCCCGGCGGGCCGCCCACCAGCGCTCCGCCAGGCCGACCACCAGGAAGGTCATCCCGACGTACGCCCAGCCGACCAGCACGTCGATGACGTAGTGCTCGCCGCTGTAGACCAGGGTGAAGGTCATCGCCAGCGGGTACGCCAACAGCAGCGGCCACCAGCGACGACGGGTCTGCCGGAGGAAGAACAGCACCACGAACAGGGCGAACGCGGTGTGCAGCGACGGCATGGCGGCCACCGGGTTGGAGGCGATCTGCCCGGCGTTGAGCAGATTGCCGGCGCCGTGCATGCCGAACGCCTTCCAGCCCCGGGTGGAGATCCGGGCGACCTCCTCCAGCAGCCCGTTCTGCGCCGCCCACCAGGGCGGGGCCGCCGGGTAGAGGAAGTAGGTGACGAGGCCGGTGGCGCACAGGAAACCCCAGCGACGCATGAACGCCGCCCAGCGCCCCCGGTCGCGCAGCCAGAGCACCGCCGCGGCGGCCAGCGCCACCACGAAGTGGGAGAAGTAGACCCAGCTGACCAGGACATCCCACCAGTGCACCTCGGGCCGGTAGAGGTGCTGCTGGAGCCAGACCGTCGGCACCTCGCCACCGGTCGCCCAGCCGAACATGACCCGGTCGGCGACGATCAGCTCGTACGCGTGCGGGGTCGCACCGTTGTCGGCGAAGCCGCGGGAGAGGTTGTAGACCGCGAGCAGCAGCACCACCGGCACCCAGTCCCGGGCGAAACGCAGGTGGCTGCGCCACGGCCGGCTGCTGTTCCAGGCGACCGTCGCCGCCCAGATCCAGAGGAACGCGTACGCCGGGTCGGTCGGCAGGCCGATGCCGAGCCAGCCGGCGACGAAGGCGACCCCCCAGACGGTCATCGCGACCACGCGACGACGCCCGCCGTCGGGCGAGGCGGGCGGGCCGGTCCGGGCGGGGGGCTGGGGGTCGGTCGCGACAGACATCGCGGTCAAGGTTAACGGCGCGGACGGCATCGACCGACGCCGACCACCCGCCGCGCCGCCCGGGGCGCGGCGGGTGGTCGGCCGGTGGTGGACGGCGCGCGAACCTCGGACCGGCGCTCCCCCCGGAACCGGTGAACGCTATCGAGGCGAGTGCCAGGCCGGCCGTCACCGCGAGTCGACGCAGCGTCGGCGCGGCACGGACGCCCGCCGGCCCCGGCCCGCCTCGTCTAGGCTTTGGCCATGCAGGAGCAGCCGGAGCCCGCCCTGACGCCGGGCCTGACCGCCCGGGTGGAGCTGACCGTCGCCGACACGGACACCGCCCAGGCGGTGGGCTCCGGGGACGTGCCGGTGCTGGGCACGCCCCGGGTGCTCGCCCTCGCCGAGGCGGCCACGGTGGCGGCCACCGCCCCCCGGATGCCCAGCGGGTCGACGACGGTCGGCACCCGCGTGGAGCTCGACCACCGCGCGGCCACCCCGGTGGGGCGGACGGTGGTGGCGCAGGCCCGGCTGGCCGCGGTCGAGGGGCGACGGCTGCACTTCGAGGTGAGCGTGCGCGACGGCGACGAGACGGTCGCCGAGGGCCGGGTGGAGCGGGTGCTGGTCGACCGGCAGCGCTTCGTGGAACGCGCGGCCCGGTCGTCGTGACCGGCCGCTTCGTGCAGGTCGCCGAAGGGGTGCACGTGCTGCGCGAGCCGCTGCTGCACGTCAACGTCACGCTCGTCGTCGGCGACGGGGCCGCGCTGCTGGTCGACACGCTCTCCACCGCCGGGCAGGCCGCCGAGCTGGCCGCCGCCGCCCGGACGGTCACCACCCACCCGTGGACCGTGGTCAACACCCACCACCACTTCGACCACTGTTTCGGCAACGCCACCCTCGCCGCCGACCCACCCCGCCCGGTGTACGCGCACGAGGTGGCCGCCGAGGCGATGCGCGAGGAGGCGGACCGGCTGCGCCGGGAGGCGTACGCGGAGATGCGCGACGAGCACCCCGCGCTGGCCGAGGAACTGGCCGGCACCGCGCTGCTGGCGCCGACGCACACCGTCCACGACGAGACCGTCCTCGACGTGGGCGGCCGGCGGGTCGTGCTGCGCCACCCCGGTCGCGGGCACACCGCCGGTGACCTGGTGGTCCACGTACCGGACGCCGACGTGCTGGTCGCCGGGGACCTGGTGGAGCAGAGCGGGCCGCCCGCCTTCGAGGAGTCCTACCCGTTGCAGTGGCCGGACACGGTGGCCGAGCTGCTCCGGATGACCACCCCGGCCACCGTCGTCGTGCCGGGGCACGGCGACCCGGTGGACGCCGCGTTCGTCCGCACGCAGCACGAGCAGCTCGTCGAGCTGGCCTGGCTCATCCGCGCCGGGCACACCGGCGGCGCCCCGCCCGAGCGCGTCGCCGCCGAGGCGCCCTTCGGCGCCCGGCCCGCCCTGCACGCCGCCCGCCGCGGCTACGCCGAACTCGACGGCACCGCCTGACCCCTCCCCCGCACCGCACCCGCACCCGCACCCGCAGATCTTGCAGTTGTCGCCCCGGCAGAAGCGGCATATCCCCCCAGATCGCGGGCACAAAGTGCAAGATCGCGGAGAGAAGGGGTGAGGGGGGTCAGCGGGCGAACCGGTCGAGGACCTCGGCGCGGGTGGGCATGGCGGTCGCGCCGCCGGGCGACTCGCAGACCAGACCGGCGACCCGCAGCGCGAAGGCCACCCGATCATGCCAGCCCGCCGGAACGGTGGGCTCGCCGTCGACCAGCAGGTCCGCGACGAGCGCGCCCATCACCGCGTCACCGGCGCCGGTGGCGTCCACCGCCTCGACCTTCGGCGCGGGTACGCGTACCGGATCGGCGCCGGCCGCGGCGACCACCGCGCCGGCGGCGCCCAGGGTGACCACGGCGGTCCCGGCGCCCAACTCCCGCAGGTACGCCGCCACCCCCTCCTCAGGCTCGCCGGGATAGAGCAGCTTGGCGTCGGCGGCGCTCAGCTTGACCAGGTGGGCGCCGGCGGCGAACTCGGCCACCACCTCGCGCAGCCCGGCCAGCGCCGCCGGCCCGTCGAGCAGCCGGTGGCGGACGTTGGGGTCGAAGACCCGCAGGCTGCCGGCCAGCGCCCAGGCCCGGCGCGCCGCGGCCAGCACCGGCGGCTGGAGCAGCACGACCGAGCCGCAGTAGAGGACGTCGGCGCCCGCGACCAGGTCGGCGTCCAGGTCGTCGGGGCCGAGCAGGCCGTAGGAGGGCGGCTGCCCGTAGAACCGGAAGTCGGGCTCCGGGCCGGCGAAGGTGGCCACCGCCAACGCGGTCGGGGCGGGGACCGTGACCGCGCCGGCCAGCCCGACGCCGACGCCGCTCAGGAAGTCGCGGATCCGCCCGGCCAGGACGTCGTCGCCGAGCGACCCGACGAACTGCACCGCGCCGCCGAGCCGGGCGACGGCGACCGCCACGTTCAGCGGCCCACCGCCGACGGCCTGCCGGTAGACCGGCTCCCCGTCGCACTCGGTGTCGAGCAGGTCGACCAGTGCCTCGCCGAGCACCACCGCGTATCCCATCTCCGGCCTCCGTCCGTGCCCGCGCCGCCGCATTTCGTCGCACCAGGCTGGCACAGTAGCGCCATGACGAGCGCCGAAGTCACCGTATTGGCCTACTGGGCGGCGCTGGAGGCGAGGGACTGGGACACCTTCGGCGCGCTGCTCGCCGACGACGTGGTCTACCACCTGCCGCAGACCCGGGAGCGGATCGTCGGCCGGGAATCGTTCGTGCGGTTCAACCGGGAGTACCCCGACGGCTGGCACCTCGCGGTGACCCGGGCAGTCGCCTCCGGCCGACACGCCGCCACCTGGATCACCTGCGCCTACGAGGGCGCGGAGCTTCCCGCCACGAGCTTCTTCGACTTCGACGACGCCGGTCTCGTCCGCGAGGTCACGGAGTTCTGGCCGGAGGCCTACGAGCCGCCGCCCGGCCGCGAGCACCTCGCCGAGCGTTACTGACACCCGGAGAAGGGCTGTCGCGCGTCATCCCGCCGCCTGGTGGGTCGGCGCACGCCGGAAGTGAGCAAGGGGTTTGCGTCGTCCGGGAACGCTTCCGGCGACGCAAACCCTTGCTCCACACGGGCGGGAGCGGACTGCGGCGCGGACCGGGGCCGCCCGAGGCGCCCGGGTCAGCGGACCATGGAGCCGACCACGGGCTTGGTGAGCAGGGCGGACTGGTTGCGCTGGATGCCCGGGTCGAGGGTCTTGGCGACGAAGATCGCGTGCCAGATGCAGAAGATCAGCACCGTCCACACCTTGCGGGAGTGGTCGGCCTCCTCCCGCTTGTGCTCCTCGAGCAGCCGCATCGCGTACGACAGGTCGATCAGCTCGCCCGCGCCGGAGTTGGACAGCACCCAGCGGGCCCACTCGTACATCTCGCCGCGCAGCCAGACTCGGGTGGGGGTCGGGAAGCCGAGCTTCTTGCGGTTGACGATGGCCGGCGGCACCACGCCCTGGAGGGCCTGACGCATCGCGTACTTGGTGGCGTCGGAACGCGGCGGCAGCTTGAGGTCGACCGGGATCCGCGACGCCACGTCGAAGACCTCCCGGTCCAGGAACGGCACCCGCACCTCCAGCGAGTGGGCCATCGAGATCCGGTCGGCCTTGACGAGGATGTCGCCGCGCAGCCAGGTGTAGAGGTCGACGTACTGCATCTTGGTCACGTCGTCGAGTTCGGTGCACTCCGCGTAGATCGGCGCGGTGACGTCGGTGTAGCGGACGGAGGGGTCGTAGCGGCGCAGCAGGTGCTGCTTCTCCTCCTCGGTGAACATCCGGGCGTTGCCGTAGTAGCGCTCCTCGATCGGGGTGGTGCCGCGCTCCAGGAAGCTCTTGCCCTTGACGCCCTGCGGGATCGCCTTGGAGACGGCCCGCAGCCCCTTCTGCACCCCGCCGGGCAGCCCGTTGACCGAACTCAGCGACAGCGGCTCGCGGTAGATGGTGTACCCGCCGAAGAACTCGTCGGCGCCCTCGCCGGAGAGCACCACGGTGACGTGCTCGGCGGCCTTCTTGGCCACGAAGTAGAGGGGCACCAGCGCCGGGTCGGCCACCGGGTCGTCCAGGTGCCAGACGATCTTCGGCAGCGCATCGATCATGTCCTGCGGCCCGATCTTCGTCGGGATGGTGGTCACGTCGAGGTGCCGGGCCGAGTCCTGGGCGACGTCGATCTCCGAGTAGCCCGGGACGTCGTAGCCGACGGTGAAGGTGAGGATGTTCGGGTTGAACTCGCGGGCCAGGGCCACCACGGCGGTCGAGTCGATGCCGCTGGAGAGGAACGAGCCGACCGGCACGTCGGAGCGCATGTGCATCCGGACGCTCTCCCGCAGCGTCTCCCGGATCTCGTGGTAGAGCCGCTGCTCGTCGGCGACCGGGGTGGGCCGGAACACCGGCCTGTACCACCGCCGCACGTCGATCCGCCCGCCCGGGGTCCAGGTGAGGTACTCGCCCGAGCCGATCCGGTTGATCCCCTTGTGCAGGGTGCCGGGCTCGGGCACGTACTGCAGCGTCAGGTAGTGGCTGAGGTTCGCGGTGTCGATGCCGGCGTCGCCCTGGTAGCTGGAGTGGGCGAAGGGCAGCAGCGCCTTCTTCTCCGAGGCGAGGTAGAGGCCGTCGGCGGTCTCCAGGTAGTGCATCGGCTTGATGCCGAAGTAGTCCCGGCCGCCGAACGCGCGCCGCTCCTGCCGGTCCCAGATGACGAAGGCGAACATGCCCCGCAGCCGGGTGAGCACCTGCTCGCCCCAGTAGTGGTAGCCGGCGACGATCACCTCGCCGTCACCGGCGGTGGCGAACTGGGCGCCGAAGTTCCGGATCAGCTCCTCGCGCAGCTCGATGTAGTTGTAGATCTCGCCGTTGAACGTGAGCAGGTAGCGCCCGCCCGCGTAGGGCAGCGGCTCGTGGCTGGAGGCCACGTCGATGATCGCCAGCCGCTTGTGCGCGAACACCCCGTCCGCGTACCGGCCGGAGGCGTCGCCGACCACCTCGACACCGGTCTCGTCCGGTCCGCGGTGGTGCAGGCATTCCAACGCCCCGGCGATGTTGTCGCGGTGGGCGGCGGCGTCGCCGCGCGCGCTGAAGAAGGCCAGGAGTCCGCACATGGTGGTCATCTTTCCACGCGTCCCGGGCGGGCGTCGCGGCACCGCAGGCTCTCCCGCCCTCCAGGCGGGCACCCGGCGGCGGGCGGGCGGGCCGACACGCAGGCCCGGCTGCCCACGGGCGTGGGGCCTACCGGGACGGCCCGGCTGCCCACGGGTGTGGGGCCTACCGGGACGGCCGGGCCGACAGGGCGCGGGGTACCGTCAGGACCAGCAACGACGCGGAGGGAGCGGAGCATGACCGAGGAACGCACCGACAACAAGCCGGCGGACGGCACCGAGTCGCACGACCCGGAGTTCCCGGAGGCGTTCCTGACGTTCATGCGGCAGGGCTGGCACGACACCACGCTGCCGGTCGGCCCGCGGCCGGAGGTGCCGAACTACGCCAAGCGCCGTGCCGCGCTCTCGGCGGCGTTCCCGGGCGAGACCCTGGTGATCCCGACCGGTGGCGAGAAGGTACGCGCCAACGACACCACCTACCCGTTCCGGCCGGGCAGCGACTTCGCCTACCTGACGGGCGACCACGATCCGGACAGCGTGCTCGTGCTGCGGCCGAACGGATCCGGCCACGACGCCACGTTGTACATGCGTCCCCGGTCGTCCCGGCAGAACGACGAGTTCTTCCGCAGCCGGCACGGCGAGCTGTGGGTCGGTCGGCGGCACACGCTGACGGAGAAGTCGACCGAGCTGGGCCTGCCGACCGCCGACCTGACCGAGCTGGACGCGGCGCTGGCCGACCTGGCGCCGGGGCGTACCCGCGTGCTGCGCGGCTTCGACGCGCGGGTGGACGCGGCCGTGCGCCCGTACGACGGTCCCCGCTCGGAGGGCCAGCCGGCGCGCGACTGGGAGCTGGCGGTCACGATCGCGGAGCACAAGCTGGTCAAGGACGAGTGGGAGATCGCCCAGCTCCAGGACGCGATCGACGCCACCGTGCGGGGCTTCGAGGACGTGGCCCGGGTGCTGCCGGCGGACCGGGGCGTCTCCGAGCGCCTGCTGGAGGGGGTGTTCGCCCTGCGCGCCCGGCACGACGGCAACGACGTCGGCTACGGCTCGATCGTCGGCGCGGGCGAGCACGCGACGATCCTGCACTGGGTGCACAACAACGGCGCCACCCGCCCGGGTGAGCTGCTGCTGATGGACATGGGCGTGGAGAACCGCAACCTCTACACCGCCGACGTGACGCGGGTGCTGCCGGTCAACGGCCGGTTCACGCCGTTGCAGCGCCAGGTCTACGACGTCGTGCACACCGCGCAGCAGGCCGGCATCGACGTGATCAAGCCGGGGGTCAGGTTCCGCGACGTGCACCTGACCTGCATGCGGGCCCTCACCGAGGGCCTGGCCGACCTGGGCCTGCTCCCGGTGAGCGTGGACGAGGCGATGGACGAGAAGTCGACGATCTACCGGCGCTGGACGCTGCACGGTTTCGGCCACATGCTCGGCATCGACGTGCACGACTGCTCCGACGCCCGCAAGGAGAAGTACCGGGACGGCGTCCTGGGCGAGGGCTACGTGCTCACCGTCGAGCCGGGGCTCTACTTCCAGCCGGAGGACGAGCTGGTCCCCGAGGAGTTGCGCGGCATCGGCGTGCGGATCGAGGACGACATCCTGGTCACCGCCACGGGCGCGGTCAACCTCTCCGCCGGGCTGCCGCGCGGGGCCGACGAGGTGGAGACCTGGCTGGCCGAGCAGCGCGAGGCGGGGCCGCGCCTGCCGGGCTGATCCGAGGGTACGACCACACGACGGGCCCCGCCCGCCGGCACGCGACGTTCAGACGTCGTTGTGCCGGTGGGCGGGGCCCGTCGGCCTTTGCCCTGGTCAGAGCCCAATTCACCCGGCCACCCGGTTGCCCCCGTTCCCTGCCGGATCCGAGGCGAATGTGGGCTTTTTTCAGATACGTCCTTGTCGCGAGGATCCTTCTCATACGGTGGTCATCAGAGGCTGCAACCTATTTGTAGCTGGTCGCTCCGCTTCGGGCGGTGCGGCCCCCTTGGTAGCAGGAAAGGGCGGAAGGCTCTGATGTCCGATGACGTAACGACACCTGACGGTGGCCCGCCCGCGGGCACACCGACGCGGGGGCGGCGCAAGCTCTGGGTTGCCGCCGGCGTGGCCGGGCTGACCGGCGTCGTCGGCCTGGCGGCGCTGGGTGGCCTGGCCTCCAGTGACGACAAGTCCGGCGACACCGACCGGCTCTCCGACGCGCGCTCGACGGCACCCAGGCAGAACGTCAGCGACGCCGGCAAGGCCGACGAGGCCGGCGGCGAGAAGACCGGCCAGGGCGAGGACGACTGGAGCGGCCAGGGCGACCGGAAGCACGACGACCGGGAGAAGGAGGTGCCCTGCGACACCGACAAGCTCATCCAGGCGATCACGGACGCCAACAAGAAGGACGGCGCGACGCTGAGGCTCGCCAAGCACTGCACCTACGAGCTGACCCGCAGCGAGCACGGCAACGGCCTGCCGGTGATCAAACAACCGATCGTCCTCAAGGGCGACGACACCAAGATCGTCCGGGCGGCGGACACCGAGCGCTTCCGGATCCTGAACGTCGGCAGCAGTGGCCACCTGACGCTGAAGAACGTGACCATCAAGGGCGGACAGACCGTCGCCCGCAAGATGGCCCCGCCGCCACCGCCCGTGGCGACGTTCGGGCTGTCGGGCTCGACCCCTGCCGCTGCGACCCCGGCCCGGCCGGCGATGGCGGCGCCCACGCCGTCGGCAGCCGCACCGGGGACGCCGGCCACTCTCGCCGAGCCGGCCACGGCGGAGGTGCGGGCCGACGGCACGGCGACGGCCGCGCCCGGGGTGGTCAGCGCCGACGGAGCGGGCCTCCTCGTCCAGCGAGGCGGCCATGCCGACATCGAGCACAGCACGTTCAAGCAGAACCAGGCGGGCGGGAACGGCGGGGGGATCGCCAACTTCGGCACCACGAACATCCGCCACACGTCGGTGGAGAACAACAGCGCCGACGGCTTCGGCGGCGGCATCTTCAACGTCGGGGTGCTGCGGCTCGAGGAGTCGAAGGTGACGTACAACAGCGCCGGGCTGGGCGGCGGCGGCATCGCCAACGGCACGAGTGCGAGCGGCAGCACGGCCGACGGCGGCACCGTCTGGGTGTGGAAGAGCACGATCAGCCACAACCGGACCGCCGGCCTCGGCGGGGGCGTCTTCGACAACGATGGCGAGACCACGATCACGCAGAGCCACATCACCGACAACGTCGGCCGCACGGACGTCGGTGGCGTGATCGCCCTCCACGACAGCAGGCTGAGCCTGGAGCACGTCGTGGTGGCGAACAACCACACCGAGGGCGAAGGCGGCGGCGTCGGGGTCGGCAGGGACTCCCACGCCGTGATCGAGAACAGCGTGATCAGGGAGAACGTCGCCGAGGGGTTTGGTGGCGGTGGCGTCTACACCGATGACTTCGCCACCACCGTCCTGCGGGACACCGAGGTCGTGGCGAACCAGGCGGTCAGCCCGGGCGCGGTGGGCGGCGGCATCGTGAACGACTTCGGCACGACGAGACTGGTCGGGACGAAGGTGGCGCACAACGTCGCCACCGAGCCGCCGGGCGGCATCTGGACCAACAACAACCGCGTCTTCATCGACCGGAAGTCGGCCGTCACCGACAACCGGCCGACGAACTGCCAGGGCAGCCCGGTCATCCCGGACCGCTGCTTCGGCTGAACACCGGACCGCACCACCACATAGCGAGGGCTCCTCCGCGCCGCCCCGGCGGCCCGGAGGAGCCCTCGCCCATCCGCCTGGGCCCTCTTGACCGTTCCCGCGCCGATCTGGACGGTCTGCGTCGACTACGTACCGTAGCCGAGCGCCTCACCTACCGGCACCAGTGCGAGCGATCGACCCGCCCGGGTCGTCCACACCGCGCACGAGGGGCCCGTACCGAATGTGGGGTTCTTTCGGATATGCCTTCGAGGTGAGGAAGATTCTCATACTGTCGGTTCGGGAGCTACAACCGATTTGTAGCAGGGGGCGCTCGCCTGTGGCGTCGCGACCCTGTCTGGTACTAGGAGAGGGCAGAGAGCTCCGATGTCCAACTACCTAACGAACAACGACTCCGAGCGGCCGGCGGCGCAGAAGCGTCGCCGCAAGCTCTGGCTCGCCAGCGGTGTGGCCGGGTTGACCGGCGTGGTCAGCATTGCCGCCGTGGGTGTGGCCACCGGCGCCGGCGCCGTCGGCGCGGACGCCCTGAACTGGTCCACCGCCCAGGTCACCAAGGACGGCGACCAGGGTCGCGAGGACGACCGGGGCCGCGAAGGCGACCATGGCCGCGAGGGCAAGGAGGACCGGGACCGGCACGACAAGGACCGCGGGAGGGAGGTGCCCTGCGACTCCGACAAGCTGATCCAGGCGATCATCTTCGCCAACAACAACCACGGCGGCGAGTTCAAGCTCGCCAAGGACTGCACCTACAAGCTGACCCGCTCGGACAACCACGGCAACGGCCTGCCCGTGATCAAGGAGAAGATCACGCTCAAGGGCCACAACACCAAGATCGAGCGGGACGCCACCGCCGAGCAGTTCCGGATCTTCAACGTCGGCAGCGGCGGCGACCTGACGCTCAAGGGCCTGACCCTCAAGAACGGCCAGACCGTCGAGCGCAAGAAGGAGCCGCGGATGACGGCGGAGGCGGTGTGGTCGCGGTACGCCAACTCCGTCGAGGCCGCCGCCGCGGCCCAGGCCGGCAAGCCGTACCTGGAGCTGCTCCAGGCCGCGCCCAAGGGCGCGGCGGCGGCGAACGCCGAGGCCGCTCCCGGCGCCGAGGTCTCCGCCGAGGAGAAGCAGAAGAAGAAGCAGACGCACGACGGGGCCGGCATCCTGGTGCAGCCAGGCGGTAAGGCCGACCTCGAGAAGACCCACGTCGTGGGCAACCAGTCAGGCGGCAACGGTGGCGGCATCGCCAACTACGGCAAGACCAACCTGCGCCACACGACCGTCGAGGACAACACCGCCTTCCTCTTCGGCGGTGGCATCTTCAACGCCGGCCTGCTCCGGGTCGAAGAGTCCAAGGTGACGCACAACCAGGCCATCATCGGCGGCGGTGGCATCGCCAACGGCGCCCCGGAGTTGCACCGGCACGACGACATCGACGGCGGCACCGTCTGGATCGACAAGAGCGAGATCAGCCGCAACGAGACGCTCGGCTTCGGCGGCGGCCTGCTCGACGTCGAGGGCGACACCACCGTCAAGGACTCCAAGATCACCGACAACTTCGCGGGGGTCGCGGGTGGCGGTATCGCGACGGCTGAGAGCCAGCTCGACCTGAAGCACGTCCTGGTCGCCAAGAACACCACCGTCGGCGTGGGCGGCGGCCTCGCGCTCGGCTTCGGCACCCACGCCACGGTCGAGAAGAGCGAGATCGCGGAGAACGTCGCCGGGTTCTTCGGTGGCGGCGTGTTCAACCTGTTCAGCCAGGTCACGTTCCGCGACAGTGCGATCGTCCGGAACCGGGCCGTCGGCCCGATCGGCATCGCCGGCGGCATCTTCAACGTCCGCGGCGAGGTCACCCTGCACAACACGAAGGTGGCGGACAACTTCTCCACCTTGAAGCCGGGCGGCGTCTTCAACTACCAGGGCGACGTCGACGTGGACGACAAGTCGGCGATCAGGGGCAACAAGCCGACCAACTGCGAGGGCAGCCCCACTCCGGTGGAGAACTGCTTCGGCTGATCACCTTCGGGTGACGTGCGGCCGGCGCCACCGGCACCGGCCGCACGGACCGGACGAACACCGAACCGGCCCCCTCCCGCACTCGCGGGAGGGGGCCGGTTCGCGTCGCGCGTCAGCTCTGCACGAACACCGCCACACTGCGGGCCGGCACCGTGAACGTGCCGCTCGCCCGGTCGAACGAGGCCGTGCGCAGCGCCTCGTCCGCCGAGGTCCGCAGCACCGGGTGCAGCGCCACGTCCGCCCCACGCAGCCCCGTCAGCTGCTGCGTCGCCGCCTCCGGGGTGGCGTTGAAGACCACCGTCACCGACTTCCAGCGCCCGTCGAGGCCGCGGCCGTCGAGCGTCATGGTGAGCACACCGGGCGTCTCGGCCGCGCCGGAGAGCGGGAAGGCGACCCGCTTCTGCACCTGTTCCGCCGTGGCCAGCCCGAAGACCGGCGAGGAGCCCCGGATCTTCAGCAGCTCGGCGTACCGGGCGTCGGTCATGTTGATCGCCGCGCAGTCCGGCACCAGGGCCGGATCGGCCAACAGCGGCTTGGCGTACGGCCACTTGTCCCGGTTGTCCTGCGCGGGCGGCAGCCCGGCGCCGAACCCGTTGCCCTGGGCGCAGTCCCAGCGGATCTGGTTGAACCAGTCACCCGAGTTGTACGAGTTGCGGTCCAGCGACTTCGAGCGCAGCCGCTCGGTGCCGGTGGTGACGAACCCGGGGCCCTGCCCCATCACCACGGTGCTCAGCGCCAGCACCTGCATCCGGGCCCGGTCCGCCACGGGGGTGTCCTGCGGCAGCTTGTACGCCAGCGCGTCGTACAGGATCTCGTTGTCGTGCGCGTCGACGTAGGTGACCGCCTCCCCGGGCGCGGCGGTGTAGCCGGCGGGCGAGCCGTTGTAGTCGACCTGCGCGCCGGTGACCTGCCGGCCGGCGGAGTCGGTGAACCGGTAGCCGCGCAGGTTGCCGGTGAGCCCCACCTTGATCAGGTCGTGCTGGTGCAGCAGGCGGGCCCGCTGCTCGGCCGCGGACCCGTTCACCGGATCACCGTTGGGGTCGGTGAACAGGCCGGAGGCGAAGCCCTGCACCCGCGGGTTGGCGTCGAACGGCCCGCCGCCGCGCACCGCGTCGCGGAGCCGGTCGTTGAAGGTGCCGATCCCGGTGCCGGCCATGTTGGCCTGGGTGGCCTGCACGAACCGGGCGTCGCCGGCTACCTCGCCGAAGTTCCAGCCCTCGCCGTAGAGCAGGATCTTCTTCCCGTCCACGCCGTCGCGGGCCACGGTCAGCTCGTCGAGCGCCTTCCGCACGGCCAGGATGTTCGCCTTCGGGTGGTGGCCCATCAGGTCGAACCGGAAGCCGTCCACCTTGTACGCCCTGGCCCAGGTGACCAGCGAGTCCACCACGAGCTTGCCCATCATGGCGTGCTCCGGGGCGGTGTTGGCGCAGCAGGTCGAGTTGGCGACGCTGCCGTCCTCCAGCAGCCGGTGGTAGTAGCCGGGCACGACCTGGTCGAGCACGGACTTCGGGTCGGCGCCCGCCGCCGACGTGTGGTTGTAGACGACGTCCATCACCACGCGCAGCCCCGCGCCGTTGACCCCGGCCACCATCTGCCGGAACTCCGTGGTGCGCTTCGCCCCGGCCGGGTCGACGGCGTAGCCGCCCTCCGGCACGGTGTAGTGCAGCGGGTCGTACCCCCAGTTGTAGCCGTCGGTGTCCGCCACCGCCGCGACGCACTGCTGCTGCTCCTCGGAGTCCGGCGGCAGCGCGGCCAGGTCGCAGGCCGGCTGCCGCTGGTCGGCCCGCCGCTCGGGGATCGTGGCGAAGTCGAACGCGGGCAGCAGGTGCAGGTGCGTCACCCCGGCGTCGCCGAGCGCCCTGAGGTGCGCCATGCCGGCGCTCCGGGGGTCGGTGAAGGCGAGGTAGGTGCCCCGCCGCTCGGCCGGCACGGTGGTGTCGGCGACGGAGAAGTCCCGGACGGACAGCTCGGAGATCTGCACCTTCGTCGACGGCACGGCCGCCGGCTTGCGCAGCGTCGCCCAGCCGGCCGGCGCGAGCGCCGGGTCGGCCAGGTCCACGATCTGGCTGTGCGTGGAGTTCGGCGCCAGCGCCAGCGAGTACGGGTCGGTCACCGCGGCGGTGACCATCTGCTGCGTCGCGGGCTGCCACGCCTGCACCTGGTAGCGGTAGTACTTGCCGTGCCAGTCGCGGGCGCCGCGCACCGACCAGACGCCGGTGCGGTCGTCGCGGCGCATCGCCACCGCCTTCGGCTGCCCGGTCGGCGAGTCGAAGAGCTGGAGCGACACCTGCCGCGCCGTCGGCGCCCAGACCGCGAGCGTCGGCACCCTGCCGGCGAAGGTCGGCCCGAGCTTCGCGTCGGTGGCCCGGGCGTAGACGTCGTCGAGCACCCCGGGGATCTGCACGCCGGTCGCGGCGAGCAGGGTGCCCTCCGCGTCCCGCTCGGTCACCAGGAGCTGCCCGCGCAGGGCCGCGGGGACCTTGGCCAGGTCGCGCCGGTCGAGGGCGAAGCTCCGGTACGCCCACAGGTGCGGGAAGGCCGCGCGCTGGGCCTCGGTGAGCCCGTTGCGCTGCGCCGTCAACGGCAGCGTGGTGTACGTGCCGGTCAGCTCGCCGTCGGCGACGGTGACCCCGCCGGCCGGGGCGGTGACCAGGGCGTACGTCCTGCCGTCGGTGGGCCCGGTCTGCCAGGCGACGGTCGAGCGGTCGATCCAGTGCGCCTTCTGCCTGGTGATGTCGACGTCCCGGACGGCGCCGGACGCGGTGGACGGCAGCAGCCGCCCGGGCGTTCCGGCGAGCAGCCACACCTCGCGGCCGGCGGTGGCGAAGTCGAGCCGCTGGTCCTCCGGCAGGTCCTTCTCGTCGCCGGAGTGGATGATGTAGCTCAGCCCGGTGGCCCCGGCTGCGAGGGGCACCCGGAACACCGCGCCGAACGCGTCGACGCCGGCCGGGGCGAGCGGCTTCGCCCAGTCCGTCGGGTTGGCGGCGCCGTCCCACAGGTGCAGGCCCCAGCCGTCGTAGTTGCCGTCGGCGCGGCGGTAGTGGATGAGCGCGGTGCCGTCCTCGACGGGCGGGTCGGGCTCGCCGGTGGCGGCCTGCCGGGTCGGGTAGATCGCCGGGTCGCCCTGCTTGACCCAGACCTCGCCGGTCTGCGTCACGTCGATGGTGCGGTCCTGGCCGACGTCCTTGTTCCCGTTCCTGTCGACCACCAGGAAGCCGACCGACTTGGCGCCCGGCTTGAGCTTCACCCAGGCGAACCGGCCGTAGGAGTCCTCGCCGGCGAACGGCTGTCCCTTGGGCCACTCGGTGGCGTACGCGGGGTCGATGTCGCCCCAGGTGTAGAGCCCCCAGTCGTCGTAGCCGCCGGCCGGGCGCTGGTAGTGCACCACCGCCCAGTCCCGGGAGGCGGACTGGGCCGGGGTGCCGACGGTGGCCGTGGACCGGGCCGTGGCGGTCCGGCCCCTGCCGTCGCGCACGACGGCCTTGTACTCGACGGTCGTGCCGCCGGCCAGCCCGGTCAGGTCGTGGTGGACGGTGTACGGGGCCCGGTCGGCGCTGCCGAGCAGGGTCCACTTTCCGCCGGCGACCCGGGCGGCGACGGTGACGGTGGCCAGCGGGTCGCCGGTGACCTGGGCGGTGACGGCGGCCTTCGTGGCGACGGGCTCGCCGGGCGTCGGAGCGGTGATCGTGATCTTCGGCGCGGCGTCGGGCAGCGCGATCGGGGTGCCGGCCCGGTGCACCACCGCCGACAGCGGCGGCACGGTCAGGGTGAGCCTGCCGTCGGCGGCGGCGGCCGGGGCGGCCGAGCCGCCGTAGACGCCGGCGAAGGTGGCGCCGGCCGACCAGGTGTCCACGGTGACAGTCTGCGCGGTCGCGGCGTTGTTCACCGCGACGACGTACTCGGTGCGCTGCTTCGGGTCGATCCGGGAGAACGCGAAGACGCCGGGTCCGTCGGCGGCGTACCGGGTGACCTGGACACCGTCGCGCAGGGCCGGGTGCGCCTGGCGCAGCGCGCCCAGCTCGGCGATGGCCCGGTAGAGCGGGTGCGTCGGGTCGAACTGGTCGACCGCGTGCGTCCGGTCGGTGCCGAGCAGGTCGTCGTCGAGGTAGTCGGGCGTGCGGGAGGCGAACATGTCCTGCCGGGCGTCCTTGTCGCCGCCCGGGCCGGTGAAGCCCTGTTCGTCGCCGGAGTAGACCACCGGCTGGCCGCGGGTGAGGAACATCAGCTCGTGGGCGAGCCGGTCGCGGCGCAGGTGGCTGGCCGGGTCGGTGCCGCCACCGGCGATGAACGAGCCGATCCGGCCCATGTCGTGGTTGCCGAGGAAGGTGGTCAGCCGCCGCGCGTCGGTGTCCCGGGAGCGGTAGAGGTCGTCGCGGGCGTACACGTCGGCGAGGGCCTTGGCGGAGCCGTCGCCGGCGGTGTAGCCGCGCGCGGCCTCCTGGAAGGCGAAGTCGAGGGTGGCCGGCAGGCCACCGCGCCGCACGTACGTCGAGGTGATCTCCGGGTCGGCGCTGTAGACCTCGCCGAACATGAAGAAGTCCTTCTTGCCCGCGCGGTCCGCGGCGCGCTCGATGCCCTGGCTGAACTGCGGCCAGAAGTCGAGGTTGGCGTGCTTCACGGTGTCCAGCCGGAAACCGTCGACACCGGTGGACTCCACCCACTCGGAGTAGACCTTCGTGAGCCCGCGCACCACCTCGGGGCGCTCGGTCCACAGGTCGTCGAGCCCGAAGAAGTCGCCGTACTCGCTGTTCTCCCCGGCGAAGGTGGAGTCACCCCGGTTGTGGTACATGGTCGGGTCGTTCAGCCACGCCGGGACCTTGACCTTCGCGTCGGCCGGGGTGTCGAACGTCGGGGTGTACGGGAACGACGTGGTGTCGACCTTCGGGAAGTCCCGGCTGCCGTCGGCGTAGTGGCGGTCCTCGAAGGCCCGCCCCTGCGCGTCGGTGTAGGGGGAGGTCGCCTTGTCCACGTAGGTGTACTTGTCCTCGGCGTACTTGATGACGTCGGCGGTGTGGTTGACGATGACGTCGAGGTAGACCTTGATCCCGCGCTGGTGGGCGAGCCGCACCAGCCGCTTCAGGTCGTCCCTCGTGCCGAAGTGCGGGTCGACCTGGGTGAAGTCGGTGATCCAGTAGCCGTGGTAGCCGGCCGAGACGTCGGACCCGGTGCCCTGCACGGGACGGTTCTTGAAGATCGGGGCGAGCCAGATGGCCGTCGTGCCCAGCCCCTGGATGTAGTCGAGTCGGTCCGTGACGCCCTTGAGGTCGCCGCCGTGGTAGAAGCCCTTGTCCTTCGGGTCCAGCCCGGTGGAGAGCCGGTCCCCGGTGAGGCCGCCGGCGTCGTTGCGCGGGTCCCCGTTGGCGAACCGGTCCGGCAGGACGAAGTAGAACTGCTCGGCACGGGCCTGGTTGCCGCTGGCTTCCAGCAGCGCCTCCGCCGGGGGCTCGGCGCGCCACTGGGTGGCCCCGGCCGCGGCGAGCGGGCCGGTGCCGTCCGTGCCGTCGGCGGCGTCGGCGCCGAGCTGGTGTACGGCGACCGGGGTGCCCACGAGGGTGAGGGTGAGCAGGGAGACGAGGGCGAGCAGGGCCTTGCGCGGTATCGGCGGGGGTTTCATCGACGGCCTTCCTCTGGTCGCTGATTGGCCCGCACGCTAGCCCTTGCCGAAACATTCTGCAATACCTTGCAAACAGAGTCGCAACAAAGCAGTGCGCTTGCAAAAGCAGGGCCCGGCGCGAACGCGCCGGGCCCTGCGAAGTCGGTGGCCTACAGCCCGTGGCAGGCGACGCCGTCGACGGTGCAGCTTGCCGGGCGACTCTCCGCGCGCTGGACGTAGAACCGCAGCGCCACCGACGCTCCCCCGGCCAGATCCTGGCCGCTGCGGTAGGTGAAGCCGTCGTCGGTCCGGGTGGCCGTCCCCTGTGGCGCGCCCTCGATCCACGCGCTGCCCAGCCGACCGCCCGAGAAGGCGAGCCGGGCCGTCCACGCCCGGCCGTCCCGGGAGGTGTTGCTGACCAGCACCTCGCCGACGAACCCGCCGTGGGACTCGTCCACCACCCGGTACCGCCCGCTCACCGGCGACGTGGTCGGCGGCAGCAGCAGCACCGTGTCCTCGTCTCCGCCAGGGTTCGGGGACGGCGTACGGCTGGAACGCGCCGGCGTGGGACCGTCCGGAGTGGACCGGCCGGTGACGCGGCCGGACGGCGTGGGCGACGCCCGCCGCGACGGCGACGCGGCCGTGGCCGGCACGCTCGGCGCGGGCCACGGGTCGAGCAGGGCGAGGGTCGGCTCGGGCGGGCCGGGCTGCGCGTCGAACGCGGGGCTGCGCCCCCGGTAGGCGCCGAGCGCGATGACCAACAGCACCACCATCACCCCGGCGCCGACGGACACCACGATCCACGGCGAGGACGCGATGACGGCCGTGCCGTAGGACCTGCTCGATGCTCGGCGCATGCCGGACACCCTCCTCCAGCGGTCGTCCGAGAAAGCGTAGCGGTCGCTGGCAAGGAGGTGGACGCCGGAACGGCCCCGCCGGACGGGACGGTCAGGCGGCGCGCAGGACCGTGCAGATGACCGGGCCGTCGTCGGTGGCGCGCAGCAGGTAGCGGTAACGCTCGCCGGGCACCGCTCGACCCAGGCTGTCCAGGAACTCCCACTCGACGGCCACCATCGTCAGCAGTGCCGACATCGGCTGCACGTCCTCGATGGCCGCGTGCGCGGCGACCAGCTCGCGCTCCTGGTAGTCGGGGGCGGCGCCCACGAAGGACAGTGCCACCGCCGCCGGGGAGGTGAACGAGAAGCTGTACGTGTCGGCGACCACCAGCCCCGGCAACGCGTAACAGCCGGCGATGGCGGGCAGGTCGCCGGTGGTCAGCGCCACGCCGTACCGGTCGAAGAAGTCGGTCAGCGTGTCGAGATCGGTGGAGGCTCTCACAGGGACAGAATTTGCCTGCCGGCCGCCGGGCCAAACCTCAGCGCGGCGGGATGTGCACCTCGATCTCGGCGCCGAGCCGGGCGTCGCCGGCCAGGCCGAGGTCGTCGCCGCTCCAGAACCGGCCCGGGTCGTACCAGTTCGGACGCCGCCCGGCGGGGAGCAGCCCCATCGCCTCGTAGGTCACCGCGACGACCTCCGCGCAGTACGCCGTCTCCAGCGCGCGGTCGCGCACCGACGCCCCGGAGCGGTCCCGGCCCCGCCCGGGCAGCGCCGGGACCCGCATCGCCGGCACCCGACCGCGCACCCAGCGCCAGGCGAGCTGGGCGGTGGAGGGGAACGGCGTGCCGTCGAGCCGGGCGACGGTGCGCAGCACCGCGTTCTCCATCTCCGCGTCAGCCGGCGGGTCGAGCTGGCGCAGCCAGGCGCGCTGGCCGTACCGGTTGGCCCAGACGCAGACCGCGTCCCGCAGGTCGTGCAACTGCACGCCGCGCTGGTGGGTGCCGGACCACATGTCGGGCAGCGACCTGCCCAGCTCCGCGTGCCACATCAGGGGCGGCATGTCGTCCAGCACCACCGCCATTCCGACGTGGTTGACCGGGCTGTTGGTGGTCAACTGGATGGCCCGGTCCGGCACGCTGCGGCCCCGGAACACCCACACGTCGCCGGTGCGGGTCAGCTCCACTGCCTCGTCCAGGCTGATGCTCATGGGGGTCTACCCTAGGCCGATGCGGCAACGGATGCGGTGGTGGAAGGTGCTCGGGCTCGCGGGTCTCGCCGGCGTCGCGGCGTCCGGCGTGGTGATCGCGCGGGCGGAACGGCGGCGTCGGGCGTACACCCCGGAGGAGATCCGGGCCCGGCTGCGCGACCGGCACGCGGAGGCGGCGACGCCCACCGACGACGCGCGCTGACGACCGGCGGGCGTCAGTTCTCGTCGTGGTGGTTGCGGTCCCAGCGGCCGCCGACCGGCGGGGTGTCGAGCCGCACCGGCCCGACCGCGTTGCCGGCGAAGTCGTTGTCCTCGATCCGGCAGGACACGCAACTGCCGTCGGGCGTGATCCAGAGCGCGTGGGTCTGGGTCTGCTCGTCGCGGTGGTCCCAGACGCGGTTGCCCCGCACCGTCGCGGAGTCGACCGCCGCGTTGACGGTGATGCCGGCCCGGACCGGCGGCGCGGCCGGCAGCTCATAGGACGCGCCGGGCGGCGGCGTGTCCTCGTTCCACCCGGTCGGCGAGTCCGCCCGCACCTCGGCGAGGGTGAGGTCGGTGTCGGTGTTGGACACCACGACGGCCGTCCGTGACCCGACCCGCACCACCTTGCCCCGGTGCCCGTCGCGCGGCCAGTGCGCCGTCTGGTCGGTCACGGACCGGTCGTGGTAGCGCACCGACTCGCCCCCGCCGGCCGCGGCCGGGGCGCACCGCCGACCGTTGCTACGGATGCGGTTGTTCACCACCACCGCGTCGGTCATCGGCCGGTCGATCCGGATCGCGTCCAGGCCGTTGTCCCAGAACTCGTTGCTGTCGACGACCACGTCCGCCGCCGCGCCCCGGTAGCCGTGCCCGAGGTCGTGCTCGTGGTGGCCGTACCCGCCGTTGCCGCTGATCCGGTTTCCACGGATCGTGTACGGGCCCGGCGTGTTGCCGATGCTGACCCCGTCGCGGACGTTGCGGTCGATGACGCAGTCGGTGAGGATCCCGCCGCGGCCCGCGACCCCCGCCGTGCCGTTGGCGGAGACGTCGAAGCCGGCGTCCAGGTTGCCGGTGAGGGTGCAGGCGGAGACGATCAGGCCGTCGGCGCCCCAGTCGGAGATGCCGAAGCGGTTGGCCTGGCTGTGGCAGCCGATGATGCGGTAGCCGCGCGGCGGCGTCCAGTGGTCCTTCTGCAGTTCGAGGAAGATCCCGTTGGTGCCGTTGCCGACGGTCGTGCAGTTGGCGATGGTGAGCCGCTCCACGTCGCCCCACCCGCCGATGCCGACGCCGATGCCGGCCCCGCCCATCTCCTCGCCGTTGTCCAGGCGGCCGCAGCCGATCACGACCACCCCGTCGATGAGGCTGTCCTGGAGGAAGTCGCAGCCGAGGCCGGTCGCCCCGGTGTGGTGGATGTAGAGGTTGCGGAAGACGCCGCGCACGACGTACTGGAGGCCGAGCCCCTTGGCGAGGTAGCTGTACTCGACCATCGCCACCCCGGAGCCGTCGATCTCGAAGTCGGCGAAGGTGCAGTCGGCGATGTGCCGGTCGCGGTTCGCGCCGTGCTGCACGGTGGTCCAGAAGGCCAGCGGCGTCGGCTCCGCCCGGTTCCCTTCGTTGCTCAGCAGGAACCGGGTCGCTCCGGGGCCCGCGCCGATCAGCGACACGCCGCTGCGCCACACCGTGCCCGCGTCCCGGATCGAGTAGATCCCCGGCGGGCAGTAGATCACCCGGGCCCGCCCGTCGGCGGCGTACCCATCGCCGAGGCGGTCCACCAGGGCGGACAGCGCCGGCTGGTCGTTCGTCACGCCGTCACCGCGCAGCCCGTACGCGCGCGCGTCGCACCACAGGGGCGCCCCGGCGACCGGGGTGAGCCGCTGCGGAACGGCGGTGGACAGGCTCCGGCGCGACATCGACCCCTCCTTCTCGGCGTGCGGCGGGTGCACTCCGAGCAGGCCGCATTCCCGGCGGCTACGGGCGGAAACGCGTCACCGGTTCACCCGTTCACCGGGGGCGAGGGGCGGCCCGGCTCCGCGCCGCCGCCGGGCGCCGCGCCACTGCGGCGCACCGCCTCCGCCACCGCCTCCGGCGTACGGCCCACGAGCGCGCTCCCGTCGTCGAGCAGCAGCAGGGGCCGCTGGATCAGCTCCGGGGCGGCGACCATCGCGTCGATCCAGCGCGGCTCGGCCGCCTCGTCCCGCGGCCAGTCGGCCATGCCCAGGGCGACCGCGGCGGGCTCCTGCGTCCGGCAGACGTCCCAGGGGCGCGCGCCGAGCCGGCGCAGCACCTCGGTCAACTCCGCGGCGCTCGGCGGCCGGTCCAGGTACGGACGCACCCCGTAACCCACACCGGCCTCGTCCAGGGCGGACCGGGCGGCGGCGCACTTCGAGCAGGACGGGTTGTTCCAGATCTCCATGCCGTCATGGTCGCAGCAGTCCCGTTTCCGGCCGGCGGCGGCCACGGCGACCGCGATACGGACCGGCACCCGACGCGCCTCGCCGACCGGATCGGCGCTGGAAAGCCCGGACGACCTCGCAGGCCATTCAGCTCGGGGTACCGCTGCCCGGCCCCTGTCGAGCTGCCCCACAGACGGGGCAGCTCGACAGGTCCTCCCGCGCTCGGCCCGTCGGGCCCTGTGGAAGCGGGCAGATGGGTCACCACCTCGCAGCCGACGCCTCGCCGGCGGCCGTGCGGCACAAACCGACATTCGGGCACGGACGACGCACGGTCACCCGGGGTGCCGATCGCTTGGAGTGTGGTGTCCGGTTGGTGGTGGGTTGCGGTGGCGGGGGCCACCGCCCCGGCGGGCATGGGTCGGGGGGTCGGGGCGTTGTAACCACCGTGAGCGCGTGACCCCGGGACCGTTTCGGCGGCCCGGGGCAACCGGCCGGAATGCCGGCCGGACCCGCGTCGTTACATCCCCCCGGGACCGCGCCCCGTTGAACGCCGGGCGCACCCCACTTCTGGCGTGACCTTTCCTCACCCCGCGGCGCACCCGCCCCCCCTTCTGGTGTGTGCCGCGTATCCCCCGATCGAAAGGTGCATACGATCATGCGTACCGATCTGATCCGTAAGGCCGCCCTGACCGCTGCCGGCCTCGCCTTCACCGGCGGCGCCATCGCCGGCCCCGTCACCGCCGCCCACGCCGCCCCCGCCGACAGCAAGCCCGCCACCACCCAGGACCGCAAGGGCGGCGAGAAGGAACTCGGCGTGCACTACGAGGCCCAGCCGAACTTCTTCTACTGCGGCCCCGCCGCCACCCGCAACGCCCTGAGCGTGCAGGGC
>NZ_JBVJGT010000036.1:0-69043 GCF_055587185.1 Micromonospora sp. NPDC048040
TTGGAGTACAAGGCCGCCTGGTACGGGCGCACCCTGGTGACGGTGGACCGCTGGTTCCCGTCGTCCAAGCTGTGCTCGAACTGCGGGCAACTGACCGAATCCCTGCCGCTGAACATCCGGTCGTGGCAATGCCCGTGCGGTGTGACCCATGACCGGGACATCAACGCAGCGAGGAACCTCCTGGCCGCCGGGCTGGCGGACAGGTAAAACGCCTGTGGAGCTGGTGTAAGACCTCAACGGACTCCTCCGGGCGGGCAGTCGGCGACGAAGCAGGAAACCCCCACGGCAACCGGGGGAATCCCGCCCTTCAAGGCCGGGAAGATGTCAACAGGTGGAACATCTGCGGCAGGCCCTGGTGCGGCTCGCCGACCAGGTAGCCGACCGCGCCGGGGCGCCCGCCCGGCCGGTGCACGCCCTCGCCGAAGTTCAGCAGCGTGTTGGTGGTGCCCCGGTAGCCCACGGGCCGGGCGCCGCCAGATCAAGGCGGGCGTTGACAGCGGCGCCGCGGCCGGGCCCACTAGGGTGGGCGGGTCAGACCGCGAGCCACCGGAGGACGCCTCGTTGCCCGACGCGCCAGACGCCGAGCCCTATCTCCCCAGCTATGACCCGATGATCGTGCCCTGGCACCTGACCTGGGCGGAGGTGGAGCCGTCCCGGCAGCCGTTCGATCCGGTCTCCGCCCCCGCCGTCGTCCGGTCGCTGCCGCCGGCCGCCGCTGTTCCCACCCGACCACCCGGCCGGTCGGGCCGACCGGAGGTGCACGAGTGGGGGCAGCGGCAGGGCACCCGGTGGGCCGACGAGATGAGCTTCGCGATCGTCGGTCACTACGGGCACTGGGCATCGGGCTGGCGGTGGGGCGTCGGCGAGGCGGACTTCGGCGGCGGCCCCGTCCACGCCTGGTGCTGCCCCGCC
This sequence comes from Micromonospora sp. NPDC048040, assembly GCF_055587185.1. NCBI lineage: Bacteria > Bacillati > Actinomycetota > Actinomycetes > Micromonosporales > Micromonosporaceae > Micromonospora > Micromonospora sp. NPDC048040. Next base: position 913 of record NZ_JBVJGT010000036.1, read on the forward strand.
GACAGCATGGGTGACCCCGAGCAGACGCTCGACGTGGTCACCGAGGCGCTGGTCGAGTGGCGGGGGTGGCTGGAGGAACTGGCCGAGCGCTTCGACCGGTTCCTGCCGCTGATCGCCGCCGACCGCGCCGACCCGGCCGCCTGGGAACGGGCGGTGGCACACCTGGTCACCGTGGTGGTCGACCGGACCTGCGCCGACGGCGGCTGGGAGTGGCACTGCCGGCAGGTGCTCGGCTGGTTCCTCGGCTTGGCGGGCCTACCGTCCGAGCGGCACAAGCCGCTGCTCGACCGGTCGATCGACGGTCGCTTCGACGAGTTCCGCACCCCGTCGAACCTGCTGATCCAGGACGTCGCCGAACGATTCGGCCGCGCGGTGACCGGCCGGGAAGCAAGCCCACACTGAACGTGCCCGCCGACGACCCGCTGCGGGCGCTGCTCGCACACTCGCCACGCGACGCGGCGCCGGGCTGCCGGTACGGCATCGACGCAGCCGATACCGGTCCCGTCCCGGGCGGCTCCGTCAGCGGGCGCCGGTCAGCTCGGCCAGCCGCCGGTCGGCGAGTTCCTGGATGCGGTCCTTGTCGCTGACGATCACCGTGCCCGGGTCGGCGTCCGGCAGTTCGTCCTCCAGCCGCCGGATCGGCCGGTACGCCCACCCGGCGGCGGCGAGCGCCAGGGTGCACAGCCCGGCGACGACGGCGGTGAGCGCGATCCCCCGGCCGGGCCCGTGCCCGATCACCGCGCCGATCGACCCGGCGACGCCGTCGCCGGAGGCCATCAGCGGCTCGAAGACCCCCTCGGCGAGCGGCGCGGCGGTGAGGAACCCGGCGGGCACCATCAGCCAGGAGAGCATCAGCGTGGTGGAGAGCACCCGGCCCTGCAACTCCAGCCCCACCTTGGCCTGCACGATGGCCAGCCAGTGCGTGTTGACCAGCGCCGAGGCGAGCCCCAGCCCGAACAGGCCCACCGCCGGGAAGACCGGGTCCGGACGCAGCCCGACCATCAGCATCGCGACGCCGAGCAGCACCACGCCGGTCAGGATGCCGGTGGTCCGCCGCGCCGTGCCGCCCCACACGCCCATCAGGATGCTGCCGAACAGCAACCCGGCGCCGCTGGCGGCGAGCACCACGCCGAGCACGGATGGGTCGCCGAAGGAGAGGGTCAGCGGGGTGGCCAGCACCTCGACGACGGCGAAGAAGTAGTTGAGCAGGGCGGTCAGCACGATCATCGCGAGCAGGCCGTGCCGGCGGGCGATGAACCGCCAGCCCCCGAGGACCTCCTGCCCGAACGACTCCTCCCGCCGCTTGAACAGGGTGTCGGGGAAGCGTACGGCGAGGGTGACGCCGACCGCGACGGCGAAGCTGACCAGGTCGATCAGGACGATGCCGCGCAGGCCGATCGCGACCACGAGCGCGCCGCCGACCAGCGGGGCGAGCACGGTGCTGGTCGCGGTGCCCAGCGAGATGAGGCCGTTGGCCCGGCCGTAGTATCGCTTGGGCACGAGCTGGGTCACCGCCGCGAGGTACGCCGGTTGCTGGAACGCGGTGGCCAGCGCGCTGGCCGTGAGCGCCGCGAAGACGTGCCAGAGCTGCGCCCGGCCGGTCCAGAGCAGCACCGCCAGCACCACCGTGCCGCAGGCGGCGAAGGAGTCGGCGCAGACCATGATCAGCCGGCGGTCCCAGCGGTCGGCCAGCGCGCCGGCGATCGGTGAGAGGACCACCGCCGGCAACAGCGCCAGCACCGACGCCAGCGCGAACCAGGAGATCGAGCCGGTGCGCTGGTAGACCCACAGCGACAGGGCGAACCCCGTCAGCCCCGTGCCGACCAGCGACACGAGCTGCCCGAACGCGACCAGGAAGAACGTGGCCAGCCCGGAGCGGGCCGGCGGAACCGGCGCGGGAGCGGCCGACGCGGGAACGGCCGACGCGGGAACGGCCGACGCGGGAACGGCAGCCGGCACGGGCACAGCCGGCGCGGGGACGGCCACAGCGGCGGGGACCGCCGCGTCCGGCGCGGGGACGGCTACGTCCGGCGGGTCGGCCAGGATGATGTCCGCCAGCTCCGTTGCCTGGTGCTTCTGGAAGTAGTGCCCCGCGCCCTCGATGGTGCGCAGGCAGACCGAGTCGGAGAAGTATCCCCACTCCAGGTAGCGCTCCTCGTACAGCTCGGTGGCGCGGTCACCGGTGCCCACCACGCAGACGATCGGGGCGCCCAGCCGCCGGGGCAGCCCCTGGGCGTAGACGTCGGTGTAGTAGTCCTCGCCGACCCGGGTGTCGGCCAGGAAGACCCCCATCAGGAAGTCCTTCTCCCGTTCGTCGAGCACGTCGGTGAAGAAGCCCATGGCCCGCAGGAAGTCCAGCGCGTGCCGCTTCGAGGTCCAGCGCTCCATCGGGAAGGCGCGACGGAACCAGCGGGCGAACCGGCCCGGCAGCCGGGGTGCCGGGAAGTGTCCGCCGACGACCACCCGGCGCACGTCGACTCCGGCCGCCTCCAGCCGCCGGCCCAGCTCGACGGCGGTGGCGCCGCCCATGCAGTGGCCGTAGACCAGCACCGGCCCGGAGATGCCGGCGGTCACCTCGGCCACGCACCGATCGACCAGCTCGGTCATGCCCAGGGCCGGCTCGTCGGGGCGGTTGAGGTCGTGCCCGGGGCGTTGCAGGGCGTGGAGCGCGACGTGCGCGGGCATCGCGGCGGCCAGGGACTGGTAGGTCACCGCGCCGGCCCCGGCGAACGGTACGCAGAGCACCGTCACCGCCGGCGCGGTCGCCCGGGGCGGGGTCAGCTCGTGCAGCAGCCGGTCGGGCTCGCCCGCCGCGGCGGCGGCGTGCCCGGTCAGGCCGCGGATCGTCGGGTGGCGGAACAGGTCCAGCACGCTGATCGGCGGCTCGATGCCGCTGAGCGCCCGGATCGCCGTGAACGAGTCCCCGCCGAGGTCGAAGAAGTCGTCGTCGATGCCGACCCGGTCGTAGCCGAGCACCTGCGCCCAGCGCTCGGCGAGGGCGGCCTGCAGCGGGGTGGCCGGCGCCGCGCCGACGTCGCCGCGCGGCCCGCCGCGCTCGGGCGCCGGCAGGGCCCGGCGGTCGACCTTGCCGTTGTCGGTCAACGGCAGGGCGTCGAGCGGCACGTACGTCGTCGGGACCATGTAGTCGGGCAGCCAGTCGCGCAGGAACGTCCGCCACCGGCCGGCCCCGTCGTCCGGCGGCTCGGGGCGCGGCGCGAGGTACGCGACCAGGGCCGGCTCGCCGTCGATGTCGCGCACCACGACGGCCGCCTCCCGCACCGCCGGGTGCCGTTGCAGCGCCGCCTCGATCTCGCCCAGCTCGATGCGGTGGCCGCGCACCTTCACCTGGGAGTCGTTGCGGCCGAGGCACTCGACGGTGCCGTCGGGACGCCACCGGGCGAGGTCGCCGGTGCGGTAGAGCCGGGCGCCCGGCCGGTCGGCGTACGGGTCGGGGCGGAACCGGTCGGCGGTCAGGCCCGGCTGGTCGAGGTAGTCGCGGGCCACCCCGGCGCCACCGAGCCAGAGTTCGCCGACCACCCCGACGGGCACCGGCCGCAGCGCCTCGTCGAGCACGTACGCCCGCAGGTTGGCGATCGGCCGGCCGATGGTGACCTCGGGCGCGTCCGGCGCGATCCGGGCCGTGGTGGCCCAGATGGTGGCCTCCGTCGGCCCGTACATGTTCCACAGCTCGCCGACCCGGGCGGCCAGGTCGCGGGCCAGCGGCGGGGGCAGCGCCTCGCCGCCGCAGAGCGCCTTCAGCCCCGGCATCCCGGTCCAGCCGGAGGCGATCAGCAGCCGCCAGGTGGCCGGGCTGGCCTGCACGACGGTGGCCCCCTCGGCGCGCAGCAGCGCGGCCAGCCCGGCGGCGTCGTAGCCGACGTCCCGGCCGGCGACCACCACCCGGGCGCCGACCACCAGCGGCAGGAACAGCTCCAGCACGGAGATGTCGAAGGCGAAGGTGGTCAGGGCGACCAGGGTGTCGTCGGCGGTCAGGCCCGGCGCGTGCCGCATCGCGGTGAGCAGGTTGACCACCGAGGCGTGGCTGACCCGCACGCCCTTGGGTCGGCCGGTGGAGCCGGAGGTGTAGAGCACGTACGCCAGGTGCCCGGGCGTGGTGACCGGATCGGGGTCGGCGGCGCACTCGACGGCCAGGGACGGGTCGTCGACGCGCAGCACCGGGCCGGCGAAGTCCGCGAACCGGTCGGCCAGCGCCGGCTCGGTGACCAGCACCGCCGCGCGGCTGTGGTCCAGCACCCAGCGCTGCCGGTCCAGCGGGTACGACGGGTCCAGCGGGACGTACGCACCACCGGACTTGAGCACGCCGAGCAGCGCCACCAGCAGGTCGGCGGAGCGTTCCATCGACACGGCGACCGTCACGTCCGGCCCGACGCCGACCCGGCGCAGCCGCCGGGCCAGCCGGTTGGCGCGCACGTTCAGTTCGGCGTAGCTGAGGGTGCGGCCCGCGAAGGTGACCGCGGGGCGGTCCGGGGTGCGGGCCACCTGCTCCTCGACCAGCCGGGCCAGCCCGACCGCCGGGACCAGCGCGTCCGTGGCGTTCCACTCCCCCAGCTGCCGGCGGCGCTCGGCGGGGGTCAGGATCTCCACGTCGGCGAGCCGGCCGTCGGGGTCCGCCACGAACGCGGTCAGCAGCGTCTCCAGGTGGGCCAGCATCCGCTCGGCGGTGCCCGGGTCGAACAGCGCGGTGTTGTACTCCAGGCAGCAGAGCAGCCCGTCCGGCCGGTCGTACGCGTACAGGGCGAGGTCGACCTGGGCGGTGCCCGGTTCGACGGTGAGCTGCTCCACCCGCAGGCCCGTCATCGTCAGGTCCTGCTCGGGCAGGTTGAGCAGGTTCACCATCACCTGGAACAGGGCGTTGCGGCTGAGGTCCCGGGGCACGTCGAGGGCGTCGACGACCCGCTCGAAGGGCGTCTCCTGGTGGTCGTACGCGGCCAGGGCGGTGCGGCGGGTCTCGTCGAGCAGCCGGGCGACGCTCCAGTCGCCGTCCAGCGTGGTGCGCAGCACGATGCTGTTGAGGAAGAAGCCGACCATCGGCTCCAGCTCGGCGCGGACCCGGCCGGCCACCGGGGAGCCGACGCAGATGTCGCGCTGCCCGGTGTAGCGGAACAGCAGCGCCTGCACGGCGGCGAGCACCGTCATGTAGAGGGTGGCGCCGTGCCGCTGGCCGAGGTCGCGGACCCGCTCGGTCAGCGCCGGCGGCAGGGTCAGGCGTGCCACCGCCCCGTCGAAGGTCTGCACCGGCGGCCGGGGCCGGTCGGTGGGCAGTTCCAGGGCGCCCGTCGCGCCGGTCAGCCGCTCGGTCCAGTACGCCAGGTCGGCGGAGTCGGCGGCAGCCCGCTCCCGCTGCCAGCGGGCGTAGTCGGCGTACTGGACCGGCAGGTCGGGCAGGGGCGAGGGCAGGTCGGCGGCGAAGGCGTCGTAGAGGGCGCCCAGGTCGGCCCGGATCACCCCGAGCGACCAGCCGTCGGAGACGATGTGGTGCATCGCGAGGCAGAGCACGTGCCGCCCCGGCCCGGAGCGGAACAGGACGGGCCGGAACAGCGGCCCCCGTTCCAGGTCGTACGGCCGGCGGGCCTCGGCGACCAGCGCCACGCGCTCCCGCTCGGCGAGGGCCGCGTCGTCGGCGCCCTCGGCGGCCAGGTCGACCACCGGCAGGTCGACCGGCGCGGCGGGCAGCACCACCTGCACCGGGTCGCCGCCGTCGGGGGCCGGGCGGACCACGGTGCGCAGCACCTCGTGCCGGCGCACCAGCTCGGTCAGCGCGGCGGCGAGCACGTCGACCCGCAGGTCGCCGTGCAGCCGCAGGGCGGTGAGCACCGCGTACGCGACCTGGTCGTGCACCTGCTCCAGGAACCACAGCCGGCGCTGCCCGGAGGAGACCGGGACGGGCCCGGGGTCGGTGGCGCGCGGGATCGGCGGCACCGCCGGCTCCGGGGCGGCCGGCAGGGCGGCGGCGACCCCGGCGACGGTGGGCCGGGCGAACACCGCCTCGATCGGCAGCGCCACCCCGAGCCGGGCGCGCACCCGGGCGACGACCTGGGTGGCGAGCAGCGAGTGGCCGCCGAGGGCGAAGAAGTCGTCGTGCGCGCCGACCGGCGCGACGCCGAGCAGCTCGGACCAGATCTCCGCCACCGCCCGCTCCGCCTCGGTGCGGGGGGCGAGGTAGGCGGTGGTCAGCGCCGGCCGGTTGCCCCGCTCCGGCGAGTCCACGCCGGACGGGACGCTGCCGCCGTCCGCAGGGGACGCAGCCGCCGTGCCGGACGACGGCACGGGCTCCACCCCGTGCACGGCGGGTTCCGCGCCGGGCGGCGGGGCAGGGCGCGGGGCGGGGACGGTGCGGTCGACCCAGTGCCGCTGCCGCTCGAACGGGTAGGTGGGCAGTTCCACCCGGCGGTGCGGCCCGGGGTGGAAGGCGGACCAGTCGACGGGTACGCCGGCGAGCCAGAGCCGGCCCACGGCGTCGAGCGCCACGCGGTGGTCGTCGGCGTCGGCGCGGACGTGGCGCATGACCTGCACCACGCGGTCGGGCCGCGCGCCGCCCTGGCGCAGCAGCCCGCCGAGGGTGTGCCCGGGGCCGACCTCCGCGACGACCAGGCCCCGGTCGGCCAGCAGCGCGGCGCAGTCGGCGAAGCGGACCGTGCCGCGCAGGTGCCGCACCCAGTACTCCGGGTCGGTGACCTCCCCGGGCCCCACCGTGGCGCCGGTGACGTTCGACAGGAACGTCGTCGTCGGCTCGGCGTAACCGACCTGCCGCGCCTCGACGCGGAAGTCGTCGAGCACCGGGTCGAGCAGCGCGGAGTGGAAGGCCCGGTCGGCGTGCAGCGGGCGGGTCTCGACCCCGTCGCGGTCGAGCCGCCGACGCAGGGCGGCGACGGCGTCGGGCCGGCCGGACACCACGCACAGGCCGGGCGCGTTGACCGCGGCGAGCGCCAGGTCGTCGCCGAGCAGCGCGCCCACCTCGGGCTCCGGCAGGGCGACGGCGAGCATCGCGCCCGGCCCGGTGCCCTGCGCGAGGCGGCTGCGGGCACACACCAGCCGCAGCGCGTCGGCGAGGGAGAACACCCCGGCGAGGCAGGCGGCGACGTACTCGCCGAGGCTGTGCCCGGCCACCGTGTCGGGGCGTAGGCCCCGCTCGACCAGCAGCCGGGCCAGCGCGTACTCGGTGACGAAGAGCGCCGGCTGGCTGATCCGGGGCTCGGCGAGCAGGCGCTCCGCCTCGGCCCGGTCGGCGGGCGCGGGGTCGAGCACCGCCCGCAGGTCCACCCCGAGCGGCTCGCGCAGCAGCTCGGCGCAGTGGTCCACGACCGCCCGGTAGCCGGGCTCGGCCCGGTACAGGCCGGCGCCCATGCCGACGTGCTGCGCGCCGTGGCCCGGGAAGACGAAGGCCAGGCCGGCGTCGCCGTCGGTCGCGGCGGTGAGCAGCCGCGCCGGGTCGCCGAGCGCGTCGAGGGCGTCGGCCCGGTCGGCGCAGACGACGGCCCGCCGGTGCGCCATCTGCCGCCGCCGGCCCAGGCCCGCGGCCACGTCCGCCAGCCGCAGCGTGGGGTACGCGTCGAGGTGCGCGCGCAGCGCGTCGGTGGCCCGGTCCAGCGCGGCGGGCGTACGCGTGGAGAGCACCAGCAGGTGCGGGCCGGCCGGCGGCGCGACGGCCTGGGGCGCGGCGGCGGCGTGCGGGGCTTCCTCCAGCACGACGTGGGCGTTCGTGCCGCCCATCCCGAAGGAACTCACCCCGGCCCGGCGCGGCCCGGAGTCGCCCGGCCACGGTCGGGCCCGGGTCGGCAGGTGGAACGGGCTGGCGGCGAAGTCGATGGCGGGGTTGGGCCGGCGCAGGTTGACCAGCGGCGGCAGGGTGCGGTGCCGCAGGGCCAGCACGGTCTTGATCAGGCCGGCCACCCCGGCCGCGGCGTCGGTGTGCCCGATGGCGGCCTTGACCGAGCCGAGCGCGCAGAACCCGGTGTCGGCGGTGCCGCGGCGGAACGCCTCGGTGAGCGCGGCGACCTCGATCGGGTCGCCGAGGCTGGTGCCGGTGCCGTGCGCCTCGACGTAGCCGACCGTGCGGGGGTCCACCCCGGCCACGGCGAGGGCCCGGCTGACCACCTCGGCCTGGCCGGCGACGCCGGGGGCCGAGTAGCCGGCCCGGCGGGCGCCGTCGTTGTTCACCGCCGAGCCGCGGATCACCGCGTGCACCAGGTCGCCGTCGGCGAGGGCGTCGGCGAGCCGGCGCAGCACCACGATGCCGATGCCGCTGGAGGCGATGGTGCCGCGGGCGTCGGCGTCGAACGGGCGGCAGTGCCCGTCCGGGGAGAAGATCCCGCCGTCGTGGTGCAGGTAGCCCTGCCGCTGGGCGGGGAAGACGCTCACCCCGCCGGCCAGCGCCAGGTCGCACTCGCCGGCGAGCAGGCTCTGCCGGGCCAGGTGCACCGCGACCAGGGAGGTGGAGCAGGCGGTGCCGACGCTGACGCTCGGCCCGGTCAGGTTCAGCTTGTACGACGCCCGGGTCGCCAGGAAGTCCTTGTCGTTGCTCAGCGCGAGCTGGTACTCCCCGAGCGCCCGGATCTCCTCGGGCGCGTCGCGCAGGTGCTCCGACAGGTAGTCGGCCCGGCCGGAGCCGGCGAAGAGCCCGATCTGCCCCGCGTACGCCTCGGGGTCGTGGCCGGCGCGTTCGAGGGCCTCCCAGGCGCACTCCAGCAGCAGCCGGTGCTGCGGGTCGAGCACCTGCGCCTCGCGCGGCGTGAAGCCGAAGAACTCGGCGTCGAAGCGGTCCACGTCGGGTAGTTCGGTGCCCCGCCGCACGTACGCCGGGTCGCCGAGCAGCTCCGGGTCGGCCCCGTCGGCGAGCAGTTCCTCGGTGCGGAACTCGCGGACGGCCTCCACGCCGTCGCGGACCAGCCGCCAGAACTCCTCCGGGGTGCGGGCGCCCGGGAAGCGGCAGGCCATGCCGACGACCGCGATCGCGTCCCCGGGCACCCCCGTACGCGTGGCGGCCGGGGCCGCGCGGGGCGCCGGGACGGCCGGCGACGCGGCGACGCCGGCGAGGAACCGGGCCAGCGCGGCGACGGTGGTGTGCCGGAACAGGTCGGTGACGGTGAGCACCGGGCCGAGCCGCTCGACGAGCAGCCGGTGCACGGCCAGCAGCCGCAGCGAGTGCCCGCCCAGGTCGAAGAAGTTGTCCCGGGCGCCGACCCGGTCGACGCCGAGCACCTCCCGCCACACCTCGGCGACGAGCCGCTCGGCCGCCGCGACGTCGCCGACCGGCGGCGGCGCGGCCCCGGCCGGCCGGTCCGCCGCCGGCTCCACCAGCGGGCCGGCCGGTCCCGCGCGCCCCGCCCCGTCCGCCGGGTCGACGCCCCCTGCCTCGACCGCCGGGCCCGCCGGCTCCGGCCTGCCGCCCGGGGGCGGCGGGAGGGCGGCCGGGTCGAGCTTGCCGTTGCCGGTCAGCGGCAGCGCGTCGACGCCGACGAACGCGGCCGGCACCAGGTGTGCGGGCAGCTCCGCCCGCAGCCCGGCGCGCAGCGCGGCCGGGTCCGGGTCGCCGGTGAGGTAGGCGACCAGCCGGGGGTCGTCGGGGTCGTCGCGGCGCAGCACGACGGCGACGTCGCTGTCCGGCCGGAGCCGGCGCAGCGCCGCCTCCACCTCGCCGGGCTCGATGCGGTGGCCGCGCAGCTTGACCTGCCCGTCGGCGCGGCCCAGGAACTCCAGGACGCCGTCGGCGCGCCACCGGGCCAGGTCGCCGGTGCGGTAGAGCCGCCGCCCGCCCTCGGCGGCGAACGGGTCGGGCAGGAACCGGTCGGCGGTCAGCCCGGGCCGGTTCAGGTAGCCGCGGGCCACACCCGCGCCGCCGACGTACAACTCACCGGTGACGCCGACGGGGACCGGGTCGAGCCGGTCGTCCAGCACGTACAGGGTGGTGTTGGCGATCGGCCGGCCGATCGGCACGGAGCCGGTCCGCGCGGTGTCGGGGCCGACCTCGTGCACCGCGCAGCCGACGACGGTCTCGGTCGGGCCGTACTCGTTGACGAGCCGGGTGCCGGGGGCGTGGTCCCGCCACAGCGCCACCTGGTCGGCGCGCAGGTTCTCCCCGCCGATGACGAACGCCCGGGTCCGGCCCGCCGCCCCGGTCTCCCCGACCTGCCGGTTGACGATCTCCAACTGGGCGGGGGTGATCTTGACCAGCCCGTACGGCGTGCCCCGTGCGCGCAGCACCTCGCCGAGCCCCTCCGGCCCGAGGTCGTCGGGGAGCAGCCGGACGGTCGCGCCGGCGGCCAGCGGCACCAGCAGGCTGGTCACCGTCAGGTCGAAGCCGATCGACGAGTGCACCGGCACCTCGTCGCCCGGGCCCAGCCGGTACGCGGCGCCCGCCCAGCGCAGGTAGTTCACCACGCCCCGGTGGGTCACCATCACGCCCTTGGGGCGGCCGGTCGAGCCGGAGGTGTGGATGACGTAGGCGAGGTCGTCCGGGCCGGTCCGCGCGGACGCCGGGGTCGTCCCGGTCGGCGGCGCGTCGAGGCCGACCTCGACCGGCCGGGCCTCCCCCGCGGGAAGCCGGTGCCGCAGCCGGGCGGAGGTGAGCACCACCGGCGCGCCGCTGTCGGCCAGGAGGTACGCCAGCCGGGCCGGCGGGTGCGTCGGGTCCAGCGGCACGTACGCGGCCCCGGCCTTCAGCACCGCGAGGAGCGCCACCGGCAGCGCGGCGGACCGCTCCAGCAGGACGCCGACGAGGTCGCCCGCGCCGATCCCCTCGGCGCGCAGCGTCGCGGCCAGCGCGTCGGCGCGGGCGTCGAGTTCCCCGTAGCTCAGGGCGCGCGTGTCGTCGGCGACCGCTGGGGCGTCGGGCAGCTCCCGGGCCCACCGGCCGACCAGCGCGTGGACGCGGTCGTCCGGCGGCGCGGCGGTGGCGGTGTCGTTCCAGTCCACCAGCATCCGTCGACGTTCCTCGGCGGCGAGCAGCCGGGCGTCGCGGATCCGCGTGTCGGGGTCGGCGAGCAGGTCGGCCAGCAGGGTCCGGAAGTGTCCGGCGAGCCGCGCCACCGTCTGCGCGTCGAACAGGTCGGTGCGGTACTCGACCACGGCGTCGAGCCCGTCCGCGCCGGGGCGTACGGCCACGGTCAGGTCGAACTTCGCGGTGTGGGTCGGCACCTCTACGCAGGTCGCGTCGATCCCGGGCAGCCGCAGCGGCGCGGGCGCGTCGGCGTGCACGAACATCACCTGGAACAGTGGGCTGTGCCCGGCGTGCCGGGCCGGGCGCACCGCCTCGACCACGCTCCCGAAGGGCAGCTCCTGCCGCTCCTGGGCGGCCAGCACCTCGGCCCGGACCCGGGCGACACAGGTGGCGAAGGTCGGGTCGTCGGTCAGGTCGGTCCGGATCACCACGGTGTTGACGAACAGGCCGACCAGCGGCTCGGTCTCCGGGCGGCCGCGGTTGGCCACCGGGGTGCCGACAAGCACGTCGTACCGGCCGGTCCACCGGGCCAGCAGCACCTGGAACGCGGCGAGCAGCAGCAGGTACGGGGTGACGTTGAGCCGCAGGCACAGCGCCCGCAGCGCGTCGGGCGGGACGCCCAGCGGGAACGCGGCGGTGGCGCCGGCATGCGACGGCGCGGCGGGCCGGGGGCCGGGGGTGGGCAGCTCCAGCACCGGCGGCGCCGCGAGCCGCTCCCGCCACCAGCGCCGCTGCGCCTGCGCCTCCGGCCCGGCCAGCCACCGCTGCTGCCACCGCGCGTAGTCGCCGTACGTGACGGGCAGCGCCGGCAGCTCGGCGGACCGGCCGGCGAGCCGGGCGGCGTACGTCTCGGACAGCTCGTCGGCGACGATCCGCAGCGACCACTCGTCCACCGCCACGTGGTGCGCGGTCAGCACCAGCACGTGGTCGGTGTCGGCGAGGCGCAGCAGGCGGGCCCGCAGCACCGGGCCGCCGCCCAGGTCGATCGAGGTGGCCGCCTCGGCGGCGAGGCGGGCGGCCAGCTCGTCCTCCCGCGCGGACGCGGCCAGCCCGGTCAGGTCCAGCACGGCCAGCAGGCCGGTCGGCGACTCGGCGACCACCGGCACCACCTGGTCGCCGTCGACGCTCAGCGTGGTGCGCAGCGGCTCGTGCCGGGCGACCACCGCGTCCAGCGCCGCGCTCAGGGCGGGCAGGTCCAGCGGGCCACTCAGCCGCCACGCCACCGGCGCCAGGTACGCCGGGTCGCCCGGGTCGGCCTGCGCCAGATACCACATCTGCCGCTGCCCGGCGGAGGCGACGCGGTCGGCAGCCCCGCCGCCGGGAATGATCGCGTCCGCGCCGGGGACGGCCGCGCCCCCGTCGGCGGCGGCACGCCGGGCGCGCAGGGCGGCGAGCAGCGCGGCCTGGCGCGGGGAGAGCACGTCAGTCATCGAGACGCCCGAGCATCGTCTCGGCCTCGGCGTCCGAGCAGGCCAGCACGCTGAGGTAGAGCGCGGCGGCCTCGTCCACGGCGGGACCGTGCTCGGCGCGCAGCGCGGCGGTGAACTCGCCCAGCGTGGGGTGCTCGAAGACGGCGGCCAGCGGCACCCGCACGTCGAGGGCGGCGCGCAGCCGGGCCGCCATCCGGGCGGCCACCAGGGAGTCGCCGCCGAGCACGAAGAAGTTGTCCTGCGCCATCACGTGGTCGACCGACAGCGCACCGCGCCAGGCGTCCGCCACCACCTCCGCGACCGGATCGCCCCCGTCGCGCGGCCCGCCTGTCGTCATCGCGTCCCCCCGTCGTCCACGCCGGCGGCGGTGGCGCCGGCTTCCATCCCCAAATCGAAGATCCGCACCCGCAGCAGGTCGATGGCCTCCTCGTCGTCGGCGGCCTCGTGCACCGGGAACGGCACCCGGACCGGGCCGGTGCCGGCGGCGTCCAGCAGGAACCAGAGCCAGGCCAGGTACCGTCCCGCGATCTCGTCGGCCGCCGTCCCCGCCTCGGCCGGGTCGAACCCGTGGTCCGTGACGAAGGCGCGGGCGAGCCGGGTCAGCTCGTCGCGCAGCCGGTCCACGGTGGCCGCCGGGTCGGCGAGCAGCGGCGTCGGGTCGGCCGGCGCGGGCTCGCCGGTGAGCTTGCGGTGCAGCACCGCGTACTCGTGGCGGACCGTCTCCTCGTCGGGCACGGTCGCGGCGACCAGGACCAGGTGGACCGGTGGACCGTCGGCGTCGGCGAGGGCGCGGACCAGGTGGTGGGCGAAGACCGCCGCGCTGCAGTAGCCGACGACCGTCACCGGGCCGGCGTCGGCTGGGCGCAGCCGGAGGAACTCCGCCGCGCAGGCGTCCGCCAGGGCACGGTGGCCGGGCAGCCCCGGGTCCAGCTCCAGGCTGGTCACCGGGTCGAGCCGCCAGATCTCGTGCTGGACGTCCGGCTCGGTGTAGAGCGGGCCGGGCAGGTCGCCGCCCGAGCCCGCCGCTCCGGCGGCCTCGGCTGCCGCGAGCGCCGCGGCGAGGCCGGGGCCGGCGGAGTCGCCGGCGAACTCAACCGTCAGCAGGCACCCGGACCGTCCCTCGCTGACCTGCCGCAACGCGATCGTCCGTGCCATCGGGGTCTCCTTGTGCGTACGCGTCGAGCTGGTCGGTGACGGCGGCGGCGAGCGCCGCCGCGGCGTCCGGGGTGAGCGCCCGCCCGTCGGCCTCGACGAGGACGGACAGCGACCCGCCCGGGTGCTGACGCAGGGTCAGGCAGATGGGGAAGCGGTTGGCGGCGCGGCGTAGTTCCCGCCGCCGCCAGGTGACCGCGCCGGTGAGCAGCTCGGGCTCCTCCACCGAGTCGAGGTAGCAGGTCGGGTACGCGCCCGGCGGCGCGCCGGTGCCCCGCAGCACCTCGCCGGCCACCTCCCGGAACGGGGCCTGCTCGGCCACCGCCCGACGCAGCTCCGCCCGGATCCGGCGCAGGGTGTCGGGCCAGGACGCCCGCAGGTCCGTGCAGGGCAGCAGCACGGTGTTGACCGCGTACCCGGCGACGTCGAACTCGTCGGCGGCCCGGCGGGTGGTGGTGGCGCAGCCGACGACCACCGCGTCCCGGTCGAGCAGCGCGCCGAGTGCCCGCGCGTACGCGGCGGCGGCCAGCTCGGTCGCGGTGCCGTCGCCCGCCCGGGTCAGCGCCCGGGCCGTGGCGCGCACCGGACGGGCGACCACGGTCCGGCCGGTGCCGCCGGGCACCGGGGCGGGCTCGGCTATCCCGCGCACCCGGGCAGCGGTGGCGCGGACGGCCTCCCGGACGGCGGCGTCGGCGACCCGGGCCGACCGACGCAGGTTCAGGTCGCCCAGCGTGGTGGCGGGCAGCGGGGGCGACCAGGCCGGGTCGTCGTGGCAGCGGGCCAGGTCGGCCAGGAACAGCCGCAGCGACCATGCGTCGACCGCCAGGTGGTGCCAGACCAGCAGCAGGTCGGTGCGGTCGTCGGACCCGAGCACGGCGCAGCGCAGCAGCGGCTCGGCCGCCGTGTCGAAGGGGCGGCGGGCGCGCTCCCGCACCGCCGCGTCGAGCGCCGGGCCGTCGGCGAGGTCGACCAGTTCCACGGCCGGCGGGTGCCGGTCGAGCACCAGCTCGGGCAGGCCGTCGACGAGCCGCAGCCCGGCGCCGAACGCGGGGTGGGCGGCGACCGCCCGGCGCAGCGCGGAGGCCAGCCGGGGCCGGTCCACCGGGGAGGTCGTGCTGAACCAGACCGGCTCCACGTAGAGGTCGGTGCCCGGGTTCAGCTCGTCGTGCAGCCACAGCCCGAGCTGCTCGGGGGTCAGCGGCGCGCGCCGCGCGCCCACCGGGGGCGCACCCGCGGTCGCCGTCGTCAGGGGCGCGCCCACGACCGCCGGACCGTCGGACGCGGCCCGCCCGGCGGCGTCGGGCGGGCGCTCGGTCGACGCCGCCCGGAGCCGGGCGGCGAGGGCCGCCGCGTCGGGGGCACGCAGAACGTCGGTGGGGGTCACCCGCACGCCGGTGCGCTCGGTCAGCCGGGCGGCCACCCGGGCCGCGGCGAGCGAGGTGCCGCCGAGCGGCAGGAAGGCGTCGCCGGCCCGGATCTCCCCGGCCGGCAGCACCCGCCGCCAGGCGTCGAGCACCACGCCGACCGGGTCGGGCACGCCGGCCGGACCGGCCACGCCGGCCGGGTCGGGCACGTCGACCGGGCTGGCCACGCCGGCCGGGGACCCGGCGGCGGGCAGGGGCAGCGCGGCGAGCCGGTCGTGGTCGTACTTGCCGTGCGGGGTGAGCGGCAGCCGGGGCAGCAGGGCCACCACCGCCGGCACGGCGTACCCGGGGAGCCGGTCGCGGGCGTGGTCCCGTACCGCCCGCTCGGTCAGCCCGGCCCCCGGCTCCGCCGCCACGTACGCCACCAACACGTCCCCGAGCCCGTCCCACCGCCGGGCCGCCACCACCACGTCGCGGACACCGGGCAGCCCGCGCAGCACCGACTCCACTTCGGCCGGCTCGATCCGGAAGCCGCGGAGCTTGACCTGCCGGTCGACGCGGCCGAGGAAGAGCAGGTTGCCGTCGGGCAGGGTGCGCGCCAGGTCGCCGGTCCGGTAACTGCGCGCGCCGTCGGCCGCCACGCCGAACGCCGGTTCCCCGCCCGGGTCCCGCAGGTAGCCGCGGGCCACCGCCGCACCGGTGACGACCACCTCGCCGGTCCCCGTCGGGCGGCACGACCCGTCGGGTTGGCGCAGCAGCAGCCGGGTGCCCCGCACGGCGGTGCCGATCGGCGTCCGTTCGCCGGCCACCGCACCGTCGCGGGGCACCACGTACAGGGTGCAGCAGACGGTCGCCTCGGCCGGGCCGTACCCGTTGACGACGGTCAGGGCCGGCCGACTGCGGGCGATGTCCTGCAACAGCGGGCGCGGGATCGGCTCGACGCCGACCAGCAGCCGCCGCAGCCCGGTCAGCGCCCCCGGCTCGGCGCGCAGCAGCGCCCGCAACTCGGGCAGGAACGCCGGCGGCACGTACGCGCTGCCCGCCCCCGCCGCGTCCAGGAACCCGGCGAGCGCGGCGCCGTCGTGCCGGGCCCCGTCCGGCACGACCCGCACCGTCCCGCCCCGCACCAGCGGGGCGAAGCACTCCCAGACCGCGACGTCGAAGGAGGGGCGGGTCCACCACGTCCCGGTGTGCCCGTCCGGCGCCGGCGCGCGGTCGTCGAGGTCGGCGAGGAGGTTGAGCAGGTTGCCGTGCTCCACCTGCACGGCCTTCGGCGCGCCCGTCGAGCCGGAGGTGTGCACCACGTACGCCACGTCGGACGGCTCGCCGGTGTCGGCGAGGGGCGCGGCCGGCCCGGCCCCGACGGCGGCCGGCGCGAGGACGGGCCGCCCGGGCGGGGCGGACCCGGCCACCACGAGCGCCGGTTCGGCGACGTCGAGCAGCGCGGCGACGCGGGCCGGCGGTTGGCGCGGGTCCAGCGGCACGTACGCCGCCCGCACCGCGAACGCGCCGACGGCGGCGGCGACGGCGTGCGCGCCGGGCTCCAGCAGCACCCCGACCCGGTCGCCGGGACCGACACCGCGCGCGGCGTAGCCGGCGGCGTAGCGGCCGGCCAGGTCGCACAGGCCGGCCCACGTGACGACGGCGTCCTCGGCGTGCACGGCGAGCGCGTCCGGCCGCCGGTCGGCGGCGGCGAGCAGGCGGCTGAGCAGGGTGGCGGTCACCGGGCCGCCCCGACCCCGTCCGGCGCGACCGGCGCGGCGGCGCGCAGCGCCTCGACGGCGGCGAGATAGTCGGCGAAGCGCCGGTGCTCGTAGAGCAGCGTGGCGCGCACGTCGACCCGCAGGCCCTGCCGGACCAGGGCGGTCAGCCGCACCGCGAGCAGCGAGTCGCCGCCGACGGTGAAGAAGTCGTCGTCGGGGCGGGGCGGGGCGCCCAGCACGGCCCGCCACGCCTCGGCGACCGCCGTCCCGGCCTCGGTCGGCCGGTCCCCCGGCGCGTCCCGGCCGTCCCCGCGCTCGCCGGCCAGCCGCCGGGCGGTGCCGGCGCGCAGCGCGGCCCGGTCGAGCTTGCCGTTGGTGGTCAGCGGCAGGGCGTCGCACCGCTCCACGAGGTGCGGCACCATCGCGGCGGGCAGCCGGGAACGCAGCCAGTCCCGCACGCCGTCGGCGTCGACCGCGCCGACCACCCAGGCCACCAGGAGCGTCTGCCCGTCCCGGTCGAGCGTGCCGGCCGCGGCCTGGCCGACCCCGGGCATCGCGAGCAGGGCGAACTCCACCTCCCGCAGCTCGATCCGGTGGCCGCGGATCTTGACCTGGCCGTCGCCGCGGCCGACGAAGTGCAGCTCGCCGTCGCGGTCGCGCCGGCAGACGTCCCCGGTACGGTAGCGCCGCTCCCCGTCGGCGACGCCGAAGGCGGCGGCGGTCTCGGCGGGCGCGGACCGGTAGCCACGGGCCAGCACCGGCCCGGCGACGAGCAGCTCACCCTGCTCGTCGCCGTCCCCGGGGCCGGTCGGGGCCAGGGTCAGCCGGGCACCGGCGACCGGCCGTCCGATCGGCGGCGGACCGGTCCGGTCGGTGTGCCGGCGCAGGTCCGACGTGGCGGTGACCAGGATGGTCGCCTCGGTGGGGCCGTAGAGGTTGTGCACGGCGGCGCCGAAGTCGGCCGGTGGCCAGGTGCGCAGCCGGTCGCCGCCCGTGGCCAGGCTGCGCAGCCGGCCGGTGTCGGCACCGGCGCGCAGCAGGTGCTCGGCGAGCGGGGTGGTGAGGAAGCAGTGGTCGGCCTCGCGCACCGTCGCCGCCACCCGCTCCGGGTCGCGGGCCACCGACTCGTCGGCGAGCAGCACCGTGGCGCCGCGCATCAGTGGCGCCCAGAGGTCGAGCAGGGCGGCGTCGAAGGCCAGCCCGGCGAAGGCGGCGGTCCGCACGCCGGGGCCGAGGTGGAAGGCTGTCGCGTACCAGTCGAGGACCGTCCACAGGCTGCGGTGGGCGACCTCGACCTGCTTGGGCCGGCCGGTGGAGCCGGAGGTGGAGATGAGGTACGCCAGGTCGTCGGCGTCGGGCAGCCGCAGGTGTTCCGCCCGGCCCGCGCGGACCGGGGTGACCCCGGCGGGCAGCCGGTCGCCGTGCTCCTCGGCGGTGACGGCGACCCGGCAGCCGGCGTCGGTGAGGATCCGGGCGACGCGGGCCGCCGGCAGCGCCGGGTCCAGCGGGAGGAACGCGGCGCCGCAGAACCAGGCCGCGAGCTGCCCGACGACGGCGTCGGCGGTACGCGGCCGCAGCACCGCGACGACCCGCCCCTCGGCGTCGCCCGCGTCCAGCGTCGGGGCCAGCGCCCCGGCCAGCGTCGTGGCGGCGGTGACGAGGTCGCGGTAGCGCAGCGTGCCGTGGCTGTCGACGACCGCCGGCCGATCGGGGTGCGTCCGGGCGGCGCGCAGCACCTGGGCGGGGACGGTGGCGGGGCGGTGCTGACCGGCACGTGCGGTGGCGGTCACGGCTCCCCGCAGGGTCGGGGTCACGACAGCGCCTCCAGGTCGCGCGGCGGCAGGGGTGCGTAACAGCACGTCAACGCTTGTTACGCAAGTCATCCTGGCACCACGGCACGTGTCACGACCATCATCGACGGTGACGGGCCGGAACGGCGTTCGCCTCCATTTTCATGCACGTAGGTCTATTGACGCGCGGATGCCGGCTTCGCTAAACGAAGCCGGCGGGAAACCCACGGTGACCCGGCGGCCGCACCCGACGCGGGGCCGGGGCGGGCGGGCTCACCCCACCTCGCTCAGCAGCCCGTCGACGAGGTCGCGCGGCAGCCCGTGGGTGTCGTGCAGGTCGCGGTAGTCCTCGTCGGTCAGCGGACCCCGGGACCGACGGCGCCGGACCACCGGGCGTCCGCGCCGCAGCAGCTCCCGGAACCGCCGCTCCTCGCCGGAGAGCACCTCGCGCACCTCGTCGACGGTGACGCTCTGCCGGAACCCGTCGAGGGTGTGCCGCACCGGCCCGGTGGGCAGGTCGGACAGGCTGCGGGACGGCTCGTCGCGCCACAGGGTGGTGAGTACGCGGCGCAGCAGCCGGCGCAGCACGTACCCGCGACCCGTGTTCGACGGCCGGACGCCGTCGCCGACCACCACCACGCTCGACCGCAGGTGGTCGCCGACCAGGCGCAGCGGCTCGTCCCGCAGGTCCCACACGTCGCGGACGCCGCGGACCCACGGCACGAGCCCCTCGGTCTCGAAGACGGAGCGGTGTCCCCGCAGCACCATCTCCAGGCGTTCGAGGCCCATCCCGGTGTCCACGTTGGGCTGCCGCAGCGGCGTCAGGCTCCCGTCCGGGTGCCGGCGGTAGCGCATCCGCACGTGGTTCCAGACCTCCATCCACCGGTCGTCGGTGCCGGGGGTGCCCCGGGGCGGCCCGTCCCCCGTCCAGACGAAGATCTCCGTGTCGGGCCCGCACGGCCCGGTTGGACCACCAGTTCTCCTGCTTCCTACTCGTTGCTCTTAGCTGAGCGGTTCGGATGTTTCGCTCTCCGCCCTGTGGTGGCGGGGCTGGAGTCCTGGACCGGCAGTCTGGTCCGGTGGCGATCGGTCCGGTCCTGCAGGATCTGCTTCACCTTGTGGTGTGGGGTGTGCAGGGCGATGTCGGGGTCGCCGGCTCGGTGCAGGATGTTGATCGCGGCGTTCACGTCGGCCTGCCACACCACCCCGCACCGGGTGCAGTGAAACCGGTCCCCGCTACGGCGGCCGAAGGCGCCGCATTGGTGACAGGTTTGTGAGGTGTAGGCGGCGTTGACGGGAACGAGCGTAGAACCTCTACGCTCCGACACGCTTTTCAGGGCCTCGGCGGTGACTCCTTTGGTCCACGCGGCGAGGCGCCGGTTGATGTTCTTAGGATGCTTCTTGCGGCTGGTGAAGCGTGTGGTGAGGTCTTCGGCGATCACGGTGGCGGCCTTGTCCACGACCTTGTGCACGGCGGTGAAGATCTCCGTGCGTACCCGCGCCCGATGCCGGGCGGCCTGCCGGTCCCGCTTCACGGTGCCGAGATTGTTGACCGTGATCCGGTGCGCTTTCGCGTGGTCTCCACGCTGGGCGGCGGTGTTCGCGATGGAGCGTAGCTTCGCCCGTCGCCGGTTACGTTCCTTCAACCGGTCCGACTCACTGGACAGCAGCACGCCAAGCTGTTCACCGTGGGGCTGGCCGTCGGAGTCGGTCAGGGTTTCGGTGTAGCCCTTGTCCACACCGAGCCTGCGGTCGCCGCACGGCCGCTGCGACGAGCGCATCTGCGCCGCGTCGATCTGGTAGTGCACCTCGACCCGGCCGCTGCGCAGGATCAGCCGCAAGGTACCCGTCGGCGTGACCGTCGTGGACAGCGGGATCCTGACCATCCTGCGGGGCTCCAGGCCCGGGACCGCCAGCCACAACCGGCCCCGCCCATCGACGGCGGTGTTGTACTTGTCGGCGCGCACCACGATCTGATCGTGGGTGCGGTTGCGGCCCCGCTTCCAATGCTTGCGCATCTGCCGGGCCAGGAACGGGTCACTGGCCCACTGGTCGGCCCGCAGCGCGATGAACATCTGCTTACGCTCGCCCGGATCGTTGGTGCGTCGGCTGATCGCTCGCCGGACGTCGGCCTTGGCCGCCTCCATGTTCGCTGCGATGTCGGCGATGGCGTCGCGGACCGTTTCCTTCCACGCATTCGCCAACACACCAAACTGCACGTGCGTGCCGTCGGCCAACCAGCGGTCCCGCACCTGCCGGTCTCTCCACCCGGACCCGACACCTTTGGTCGAGCCGTAACGCTGCCACACCTCACTACGCACCCGACCCAACCGGCGGGCCTGCTCCACCAGTGCGACGTACTTGCCCGGATTCAGTCGGGCCGAGTAGGCGATCCGGGTGACCTTCACCGGTCACCCTCCATGGTCAAGTCCGTCCGTTTCAACTCCTTCTCGTAGCGGCGCAGACCGTGCAGCCGGCACGAGAAGGTGTGCACGACGGCCAGGAAATCCTCGACCAGCTCCCGCCGCGGGGACAGGGACTCCTGGTTGGCGACGACGATCTCGCAGCCGCCCCGCGCCGCCAGATGCTCCACCAAGTCGAACCCGAACCGGGCCAACCTGTCCTTGTGCGCCACCACCAACGTGGCGACCTCACCCCGGTCGACGGCGTCCAGCAACGCCAGGAACTTCTCGCGGCGAAGGTCCATCCCGCCGCCGACCTCGCTGATCCACTCGTCCACGGCCAGACCACGAGCGAGGCAGAACTGTTGCATCGCCGCCACCTGCGACGCCAAGTCAGACTTCTGACCCGACGACGAAACCCGGCAATACACCACAACCCTCCGCCGGTCGACGGCGAAGCCCGGCTGCAAAACCCTGCGCACATCCGAATCGTCGAAATACCGCTGCCCCGACGGCAGACGACGAGCCGTGATCCGACCCTCCACCTCCCACCGGCGCACCGTGCTCACCGAGCGACCCACCCGCTCGGCAAACTCGCCGATCCGATAGACACTCCCCACGACAGTCAATTATGGACAGCTCTAGAAAGGACAGCAACCACTAGTAGCTCCTCCCCGGTCAGCTCCACGGGCAGGCCCAGCTCACCCCAGGTGCGCAACGAGGACTCGGCCGGGCCGACCTGGTCGTCGCCGCCGAAGACCGTCACGCGCAGCCGGTCGTGGTCGACGCCGAAGCCGTCGTGCAGCAGCTCGTAGCCCCAGCGCAGGCTCTGCGGGAGGCCGTAGTCGCCGAGCGACCAGGAACCCAGCATCCGGAACACGGTCAGGTGGGTGGTGTCGCCGACCTCGTCCAGGTCGGTGGTGCGCAGGCAGCGCTGCACGTTGACCAGGCGCCGGCCCAGGGGGTGGGGTCGGCCCTCCAGGTAGGGGGTCAGGGGGTGCATGCCGGAGGTGGTGAACAGCACCGGGTCGCCCGGCGGCGGGATCAGCGAGCCGTCGGGCACGAGTTCGTGGCCGCGCTGGCGGAAGAAGTCGACGAAGGTGCGGCTGATGGGGTCGTACGTCATGGCGGACGGCCTTTCCGGGTGGGGCGGCCGGATAGGGTCCACCGCCGGGAACCGGCGGGCCGGGACGACGGAGAAGTCCGCCGGCGGACCGTTTCCGGTCGCCGGCGGGAGGTGGTGAGGTCAGGCGGCGGCGACCGACGAGCGCGAAGCTCGCGCGGCCGCGGCGGCGAAGGAACGCCTGATCTCCATGCCCCCGACTGTACGCGGACGGCGACGCCGCCGCCCAGCGCGTTTCGCGCCCGGGCGGCGGCGTCGGGGATGGTCAGGCGCCCACGGAGGCGAGGGCCGGGGCGGGACGGTCGTCGACCGGGTCCGGGGTCTTCCGGTTGGGCAGGGACAGCCGGAAGACCTTCTTCCACGCGGAGAACACCTGCCGGGGCAGCGAGCCGGTGGTGTACTTCAGCCCGTACCGGTCGAACAGGGCCCGCACCTCGGGGGCGATCTCCTGGTAGCGGTTGCTGGGCAGGTCAGGGAAGAGGTGGTGCTCGATCTGGTACGACAGGTTTCCGGTCATGATGTGCAGCAGCCGGCTGCCGCTGATGTTGGCCGAGCCGAGCATCTGCCGCAGGTACCACTCGCCGCGGGTCTCGCCCTCGATCGAGCGCCGGGAGAAGGTCTCCACGCCCTCCGGGAAGTGCCCGCACATGATCACCGAGTGGCTCCACAGGTTGCGCAGGAGGTTGGCGGTGAACGTGGCGGCGAGCGTGTGCAGGAACGACGGGCCGGACAGCAGCGGGTGCAGGACGTAGTCCTTGAGCACCTGCCGGCGGATCTTCCGGCCCACCGCGCGGGCCCGGGCCCGGAACTCCGGCTTCTTGTGCCGGCCCTTGCGCAGGTTGCGCCCCAGCTCCAGGTCGTACGCGGCGATGCCGTACTCGAAGAAGCAGGCGTTGATGAAGTTCCACAGCGGCTGGCCCAGGTGGAACGGCTGCCACCGCTGGTCCTCGTCGACGCGCATGATGCCGTAGCCGAGGTCGTTGTCCTTGCCGATCACGTTCGTGTACCGGTGGTGCAGCTCGTTGTGCGAGTGCTTCCACTGGTCGGCCGGCGAGACGTGGTCCCACTCCCAGGTGGTGGAGTGGATCTTCGGGTCCCGCATCCAGTCCCACTGGCCGTGCAGGACGTTGTGGCCGATCTCCATGTTCTCCAGGATCTTGGCCACGGTCAGGCCGGCGGTGCCCACGATCCAGGCCGGCGGGAAGAGCGAGAACAGCAGCACCACCCGGCTGCCCAGCTCCAGCTTGCGCTGCGTCGAGATGACCCGGCGGATGTACGCGGCGTCCCGTTCGCCCCGGTCGGCGATCACCCGGTCGCGGATCGCGTCGAGTTCCTTGCCGATGGTCTCGATGTCCTCGGCGGTCAGGTGGGCGATCGGGTTGACGGGCTTGTTCTGGATCACGGTCACGTCGGGTACTCCGGTCAGTGGTCGATGTCGCAGGGGCCGGCCGCGGCCGACACGCAGGTCTGGATGAGGACGCCGTCGCCGGGCACCGCCGTGGTCAGGTCCCCGTTGCGCAGGTCGCGGACCGCGCCCTGGCGCAGCGGCAGGACGCAGCCGAAACAGATGCCCATCCGGCAGCCCGAGGGCATCAGCACCCCGGCGTTCTCGCCGGCGTCGAGCAGCGGGGTGGCGCCGTCGGCCGCCACGGTCACCCCCGAGCGGGCGAAGGTGACGGTGCCGCCCTCCCCGGGTGAGATGACGGTGGGCCGGAACCGCTCGGTGTGCAGCCGGTCGCCGCGACCCTGGGCCGTCCAGTGCTCCGCCAGCGCGTCGAGCAGGCCGACCGGGCCGCAGGCCCAGGTCTCCCGGTCGAGGTGGTCGGGCACGAGGCCGGCGAGGTCGGCCACGGTGAGCAGCCCGTCGGCGTCGGTGTGCCGCTCCACCAGCCGGATCGCGCCTTGCGCGGCGAGGTTCCGCAGGTCGGCGCCGAAGATCATGTCGGCCGGGGTCGGCGCGGAGTGCACCACGACGACGTCGGCGCCGGCCAGTACGCCCGAGCGCAGCATCCCCATCACCGGAGTGACCCCGCTGCCGGCGGTCACGAAGAGCACCCGGGCGGGCGGCCGGCCCGGCAGCACGAAGTCGCCCTGGGCCTGGTCGAGCTGGACCAGCGTCCCGGGCTGCGCCCGGCGGACGAGGTGGTTGCTGACCACGCCGTCCGGGATCGCCTTGACGGTGATCGAGATGGGTCCGCGGGCGGTCGGGGCCGAGGTGACCGAGTACGCCCGCCACAGGCGCACGCCGTCGACGTCGACGCCGAGGCGGACGTACTGGCCGGGGGTGTGGCCCCGCCAGTCGCGGCCCGGCCGGATCACCAGTGTCGCCGCGTCGGCGGTCTCGGGGCGGACGGCGACGATCCGGCCGCGCAGGTCCGCCCCGGAGCGCAGCGGGGCCACCAGGTCGAGGTAGTCGTCGGGCAGCAGCGGGGTGGTGACCGACGCGGCCAGCCGCAGGATGCGGCCCCGCAGGGACGCCTTCGCGGGTGGGCGCGGGACGGTGGTCGTCATGATTCGATGGTCGCGGCGGCCTGGCATAAAATCTTGGCCTGCGAAGGTGAACCGATCCAGGCTTTTTGTGCGGAGGGAACAAACGTGTCGGAACGCTCCGAGGCCACCCGGCGTGCGGCCGGCCTCGAACTGGACGTGCGGGTCGCGGCCGCGCTGCGCGACCGGCTGCCGCTGCTCGCCGAGCGGACGATCACCGCGATCACCGCCGAGGTCCCGAGCTACTCCGGCACCCTCACCGGCCAGATGCGCGAGAAGATCGAGACCGCGGTGCAGCTCGCCCTCGGCACGTTCCTCCAGCTCATCGAGCGCTCCCAGTGCGCCGACCCGAGCACGCCCCTGGTCGGCGCCCTGGAGGCCGCGTACGCCCTCGGCAGCGGCGAGGCGCGCTCCGGCCGGAGCATGGACGCGCTGCTGGCCGCGTACCGGGTGGGCGCCCGCGTCTCGTGGCGGGAGATGTCGACCACCACGGTGCAGGGCGGGTCGTCCGCGGCCACCGTCGCCGAGTTCGCTGAGCTGATGTTCGCGTACATCGACGAACTTTCCGCCGCCAGCGTGGCCGGGCACGCCGACGAGTTGGCCAGCGTGGGCCGGGCCCGGCGCCGCAACCTGGAACGGCTCACCCAGCGGCTGCTCGCCGGCGAGCCCGAGGAGGTGCTGCTGCGCAGCGCCGACCGGGCCGACTGGCCGCCGCCGCAGACCCTCACCGTCGTGCTGCTGCCGCGGGCCAACCTCCGGGCGGCGCTCGCGCTGCTGCACCCGCACACCCTGGAGAGCGGCGAGGAGCTGCCGGCGACCGCGGCGGGCGAGGACCTCGCGGTGCTGCTGGTGCCCGACACGCACGGCGACCGGCGGCGCCAGCTCGCCCGGGTGCTGCGCGGGCGGCGCGCGGTGCTCGGCCCCGCCCGCCCGTGGACCCGGGTGGCCTCCTCCTACCAGCGCGCGACCCGGGCCCTGTCGCTCGGCCTCCACCCCGCCGACGACGGCGCGGCGCTGGACACCGAGCAGCACCTCGCCGAGCTGGCACTGAGCACGGACCCGGAGGGGATCGCCGACCTGCGCGCCCGGGTCCTGGCGCCGCTGGCGTCGCTGCCGCCCGCCACCGCCGACCGCCTCGCCGAGACGCTGCGCTCCTGGCTGCTGCACCACGGCCGGCGCGACGACGTCGCCGCCGACCTCTTCGTGCACCCGCAGACCGTGCGCTACCGGATGGGCAAGCTCCGCGAACTGTACGGCGACCGGCTGACCGACCCGGGGACCGTCCTCGACCTCACCCTCGCCCTGGCCTTCCCGCCCGGCGACCGGGCCGGCGACTCACCGTCCTGATCGGCCCGTCGGCCCTCGTGGACGCGGCCCCGCCCCGGGGATCGGCGACGGGACGCGCCGGGTGTGGCGCGCCGCATGGGAACTATCAGGTCAGATACCGGACATACCCGTATCGCCGGCCGACGTCGTCTGGCACCCTGGTCCCTCCTCGCCCGCGATCACCACGTCGGCCGCCGGCAAGGCCGGTGGTCGCCGCGCGGCGGGGCGGAACGGGGCTGCTTCCGACACCGCGACGCCCGCACCAGGAGGGCCGTCGGGCGGGGCCCGGCGAGCGAGAGGACGTGCATGGCGCCGCAGACGGGGGACGGACCCGGGGCCGACCGGTCGACCCCGGCCACCCGACGGAGACGTCGCGCGGGCCGGCTCCGCGACGCCCTGCGGACGACCCCGGCGCTGATCGTGGTCGGCGGCGCCGTGCTGGTCGCCGCGCTCGCCGCGACCGCCGCCGTCGCCGTGCAGTCCCGGGCGTCCGCCACCACGCTGGGCGAGCGGTCCGCCGAGACCGCCGTGCGCACCAGCACGACCGCCCGGGAGATCTACCAGGGCCTCGCCGACGCCGACGTCGCCGCCAGCGCCGTCTTCCTGCTCCCGCCCACCGAGGGCCGGCGCGCGTCGCTCGTCGGCGCGTACGACGCGGCGGTGCACGAGGTGGAGCGCACGCTGACCGACTCGATGGGCAACGCCGTCGACGACCCCGACCGGCTGACCCGGCTGGCGACGATCGCCGCGCGGCTGAAGGTCTACCGGGACGTGGTCTGCGCCGCGCTGCGGGTGGCCGGCCCCCTCCCCGCGCTTCCCGGCGCGGAGCAGCGCCGCCCCTGCGCGCCGTCGGAGACGACGACGGCGGAGACCGGGACGGACGACGCGGCGGCCCGCGCCGTGCTCGCCTCGGCCTACGCCCGCGAGGCGTCGCACTACATGTCCACCGAACTGCTCACCGCGGCGCAGGGCCTGTGGAACTACGACACCCGGCGCCTGCTCGAGGCCCGCGCCGACGCGCGGCCGTGGCTCGCCGCGTCCGTGCTGGTGCCGCTGGGCACCCTCGCCGCCCTGGTGGTGGTGCAGGTGTGGCTGCGCCGCAAGACCCGGCGCCGGCTGAACGCCGGCCTGCTGCTGGCCTCGCTGGGCACCGCGGCCGCGCTGGCCATGCTGGTCTCGTCGTGGTGGCACTGGCCGGACGCCGACCGGAGGTTCCCCGAGCTGGAACGGGCGGTCGACGCGCAGAGCGCCACCCAGCAGCGGCTCGGCACCCTGCTGGCCGGCCGCGCCGACGTCTACCTCGGGCTCGGGGCGAGCGTCGACCCGGCGGGGCACAAGGCCGACTTCGACCGGCGGGACCTCTGCGCCGATCCCGCCGGGCAGGAGCCCCCGAGGGACCGGATCGACTGCACCGCCCTGACGGAGGCGGTCTGGCCGGCCCGGCAGAGCCGGACACCCGACGCGTTCCGCAACGCGGTCGACACCGTGCTCAGCGACGGTTCGGCGGGCCGGGCGTTCGTCACCGCGGAGGGCCACCTCCTCGCCGACCTGACCGCCCGCAACCAGGAGGTCTCCCGGATGGTGACCGACCTGCCCGAGGCGCCACGCCATCTCGGCGGCACGGCCGCCTGGGTCACGCTGCTCGCCGCCGCCGGGGTGGTCGCCGGGCTGCGCCAGCGCTACCTGGAGTACCAGTGAACGCGACCCGGAGGGCTCCGACGACGACGCGACGCGGTGGCCGGGGGGCGATGGTCGCCGCGCTCCTGACCGCCCTCGCCGGGTGCACCGCGCCGACGGCGCCGCCTCCCGCGCCCCCGGCGCGGCCGCAGGGCGTGGCGACGGTCCCGACCGACGGGGCGGACGCGATCTGCCCGGTACGCCGCAGCCTTCCCGCGAGTTCGACCCCACCGTCCCGGATCCTCGACCGGGGCGAGCTGGTGGTGGGCGTCGACCCGTCCGACGCCACGATGAGCCACTGGGACGCCCGCACCCAGCGGTTCGAGGGCTTCAACATCGAGCTGATGCTGGCGGTCGCCCGGGCCCTCTGGCCGACGGAGGACCCGCGCGAGCGGCTCACCTTCAAGGTGGTGCCGCCCGGCCAGGGCGCCTTCACCATGGTGGAGAACGGCGAGATCGACGTCGTGGCCACCTCCCTGACGGCGACGTGCCAACGCGCCCGGCGGGTCGTCTTCTCCAACGACTACCTCGACTCCGGTCAGAGCGTGCTGGTCCGCGAACGCGCCGACGGGGTGCCGGAGTACGCCGGCATGGAGCAGCTCGGCGGCAAGCGGGTCTGCGCCGGCGCGAACACGACCTCGCTCGCGATGATCTCCAGCTACCGCACCCTGGCGGGCGAGCGGCTCGTGCCGGTGCAGGCCATCCACTCGGTCGACTGCATCGTCATGCTGCGCCAGGGCCAGGTCGAGGGCGTCAGCACCGACGAGAACATCCTGCTGGGCTTCGCCCAGATGGCCCCGGACACGATGCTGGTGACCGAGCCGCCACGCCGCGACCGGCAGTTCTGCGCGTACCACCGGGACTCCGACTGCACCTGGTTCACCGACGAGCCGCACGCCTTCGCGTTCCACCTCGACCACGGCCGGGAGCTGGCCGCGTACGTGAACCACGTGCTGGCGTCGCCGCGCACCGCGACGGTGTGGCGGCAGGCCCACGACCGGTGGCTCGCCGGGCACCGGGACAGGGGCATGCCGTCGCCCGAGCCGCCGACCACGGTGTGGCCGCCCCCCGACCCGCCGCCGGTCACGCCGCGGCCGACCGACTGACGGGCGGCGCCTGATGTCCCACCGGGAACGCCTCGACGCCACCCTGGCGGCGCACGCCTGGGTGTGCGAGAGCCTGCTCGAGGTGCAGCAGCTCGTCACCGACGCCTTCCGGCAGCCGACCGGCCCCGCCGCGGCGTCCGCGCGTGAGGCCCGGGACCTGCTGCACCGGCTCGGCTGCCTGTCGCTGGCCCTGGACCGCCTGGTCGACGACCTCGACGGCGTCGACCGGTCCACGCCCGCCGGTGCGGACGCGCTGGCCCGGCTGCTGGCCGGCCCCTGCCGGGTCCGGTTCACCGCGGCGACCGGCGAGCCGGTCCGCCTGGAGGAGATGACCGTCGAGCAGGTCGTGGTGGCGGCCTGCGAGCACGTGGCCCGGATCCGCCGGATCGTGGACGCGCACGGCCGCGACCGGCTGGCGGTCCGGGGGCAGCGGCTGCGCTCCTCCCTGGACCGGCTCCGGCGGCTCGCCGCGGACGCCGCCGCCGAGGGCCTGGGCGACGGGGCCGACCCCGTGGCCGGGCTCGCGGTGGACGGGCTGCTGGAGCAGGTCGCCGCCGTCGAGGCGGCGGGCCGGGGGCGGTGGCTGCGCGGCGACGCCGGGCCGGACGGGGACGACGGGACGTTGTCCGAAGCCGTCGACCGGGCGGTCGAGCTGACCGACGCCGCGCGGCGCCGGCTGCGCCGCCGGTGCCACCTGGAGCTCACGGGGCGGCTGGAGGCGTACCGGCAGAAGGCCGCCGACGTGGGCCGGGCCGAGCATCCCGGCGTCGAGGAGAGCTACCGGGACGCCCGGGCCGCGCTGCGCCCCGACGTCTTCGACGTGACCGGCGCCAGCCGGGCGGTCCGGGCCTACCAGCAGGCCGTGAACGGGGGTACGCGATGACGGCGGTCAGCCGCGGCTGCGCGGAGCGCAACTGCCCCGGCAGCGTGGACTCCGACGGGTTCTGCCGGCTGTGGGGGCACGAGTGCGCCGGGGCCGGCGCCGCCACCGGCCCGGGGCCGAGCCCCGGCCCCGGCCCCGACCTCGACCGGCGCCCGGCGCGGACGGCGTCCCGGCCGTGGGAGCAGCCGGCCGTGCTGCCCACCGCCCGGCCCCACGACCCGCTGTCGGCGCTGGTGTCGCAGCCGGTCGTCCCCGAGCACTCCCGCTACTGCGCGAAGACGACCTGCCGGCGCCGGCTGCCCCGGGTCGCCGGATACTGCCCGGACTGCGGCACCCGGTACTCCTTCACCCCGCCGCTGGCCAACGGCGACCTGCGGGCCGGGCGCTACCGGATCGAGGGCTGCCTGGGCAACGGCGGGGTCGGCTGGGTGTTCCTCGCCCGGGACGAGGACATGGACGGCGCGTGGCGGGTGCTGAAGGGGCAGCGCAACCCGGAGGACCGGGAGGCCGTCGCGGCGTTCGTCGCCGAACGGCAGGCGCTGATCGCCCTGAACCACCCGCACATCGTCACGATCACCCACGCGCTGCGGCCCGAGTCCGACCGGGACGCCGGCTACCTGGTGATGGAGTACGTCAACGGGGGCACCCTCGAGGAGGCGCGCAGCGCGGCCGGGCCGGGCGGCGGTTCCTGCGCCGTCGACGTGGCACAGGCGCTCGGGTACGGCATGCAGATCCTCGACGCCTTCGAGTACCTGCACGACCAGGGCTGGCTGTACTGCGACCTGAAGCCCGAGAACGTGATGCGGGTCGGCGGCCAGGGCGCCAACGACCCGATCAAGCTCGTCGACTTCGGCGCCGCCCGCCGGATCGACAACACGGTGAGCCCGGCCTGGGGCACCGCGGGCTTCACCGCCCCGGAGGTGGAACGCCTGGGGCCGGCCGGCCCGAGCGTACGGTCGGACCTCTACACCGTCGGCCGGACCCTCGCGGCGCTGACCCTGGTGCCCCGGTCCGTCGACGTGACCCGGATCCCGCCCGGACCGGACCTGCTGCGGTTGCCCGTGCCGGCGCGGCTCGACCCGTTCCTGCGGTTGCTGGCCCGCGCCACCGCCGCCGAGCCGGACGACCGGTTCGCCTCCGCCGCCGAGATGCGCGAGCAGGTCCGGGGGGTCCGGCGGCAGGTCGCCTCGGCGGGCGACGGCGTGCCCCGGCCGATCCGGTCCACTCTGTTCAGTCCCTCCGCGTGCGCGTTCGGCCTGCACACCGACGGGGACGCGCTCGACGTCGTGGAGATCATGCTCGGTCTGCCCGCGCCCCTGGTCGACGGCGCCGACCCGGCCGCCGGTTTCCTCGCCTCGCTCGGCCCGGCCGACCCGGCGGAGCTCATCGAGCTACTGAAGACCGCCCCGGAGCGGACGGCGCAGGTCACCTACCGCGCCGTCCGGGCACACCTCGCCGCCGGCCGGGCGGACGAGGCGGGGCCGCTGCTCGCCGAGTTCCCCGAGGAGTTGCGGGACTGGTCGCTGTGGTGGCACCGCGGCCTGGTGGCCCTGGTGGGCCGGGACTTCGGCACTGCCCGCCGCCGCTTCGCGCAGGTCTACGGGTGGCTGCCGGGCGAGGTCTCCACCCGGCTCGCGTACGCGGTGGCCTGCGAGCTTGACGGCGACCCGCGCACGGCCGCCGACCACTACCGGGGGGTGTGGGACACGGACCCGGGCGTGGTGGGCGCGGCGTTCGGGCTGGCCCGCTGCCTGCTGGCGACGGCCGACCCGCGCAGCGCCGCCGACGCGCTGCTGAAGGTGCCGGAGTCGTCCCGGGCCTCGACGGTGGCGGTGACCTGCGCGGTGCGGATCCTGCTCGACGTGCCGGACGACGGGCACCGGCTCGACGCCGCGCTCGACGCCGCGGCAATGGTCGACAAGTTGCCCCCGTTCGACGAACGCGAGCAGGTCGAGGCGCACATCCTGCGGATCGCGCTGGACTGCGACCTGGCCGCCGGGCGCCACGCCGGGCGGCGACTGTTCGGCCACCCGCTGGAGGAGGACGCCCTGCGCGGCGCGTTCGAGCGCCGGTGCCGGTCCCGGGCCCGGCGCACCGCCGACCGGCGCGAGCGGATCGCGCTCGTCGACCTTGCCAACGCGTACCGGCCGGTGACGTGGTGGTGAGCCCGGCCGCCGGCCCCGACGGAAAGAGGTCACCCGTGCCCCCCGCCAACGGTCTGCCGCTGCGCCTGAGCGTGCACCACACCGAGTACGTGCCCGCCGACGGGGCGGTCGTCGACGTCGTCGCCACCGTCCAGGGCGCGGAGCCGGAGGACGGGGACGTCCGCCACGACGGCCTGGCCGAGGTGATCCTGCTCGACTCCTCCGGCTCGATGGGGGCGCCGCAGGCCAAGATGCGGGCCGCCCGGCAGGCGACCGCCGCCGCCATCGACGCCCTGTCGGATGGGGTCGCGTTCGCGGTGGTGGCCGGCACCGCCAACGCCACGATGGTCTACCCGGGCGACCGGCGGCTGGCGGTCGCCGACGAGAGCACCCGCGCCGCCGCCCGCAACGCGCTGCGGCGCGTGGCGCCGCACGGCGGCACCGCCATCGGCACGTGGCTGCTGCTGGCCCGCCGGCTGCTCGCCACGCGGCCCGACGCGATCGGGCACGTCATCCTGCTCACCGACGGCCGCAACGAGTCCCAGCGCCCGGCCGACCTGCGGGCGGCGGTGGACGACTGCGTGGGGCGCTTCACCGTCGACTGCCGCGCCATCGGCTCCGCCGACGGCGTGCACGACTGGGACGCGGCGGAACTGCTGGGCATCGCGGAGGCGTTGGGGGCCAACCCCGTCGTGCCGGTGGAGGACCTCGCCGGGCTCGCCGACGAGTTCCGGGCGGTGCTGAGGCGCGCGATGTCCCGCCGGGTCGCCGGCGTGCGGCTCCGGGTGCGCACCACCGGGCTGACCCGGGTCCGCTTCGTCAAGCAGGTACACCCGGCGATCGCCGACCTCACGGGGCGCGGCGAGCCGGCCGGCGAGCTGACCACCGACTACCCGGTCGGCGCGTGGAGCCCGCACGACCAGCGGGACTACCACGTCGCCCTGGAGGTCGACGCGATGGCGCCGGGGGCACGCCGGCGGGTCGGCTGGGTGAGCGTCCACGCCGACGCGGACGGCGAGCCGGTCGAGGCGCCGATCACCGTGGAGTGGACCGAGGACGCCCTGCGGTACTCGGAGATCAACGAGAGCGTCGCCCACTACACCCGGCAGCAGGACTACGCGGCGGCGGTCCAGCGCGGGCTGACGGCCGCCCGGGCGGGCCGGACCGGCGAGGCGGAGGAGCACCTGGGCCGCGCGGTCGCGCTCGCCCACGCCGCGGGCCGCGACGACGACGTGGTCCTGCTCGCCCGGGTGGTGGACGTCCTGGACGCCGCCGGCGGCCGGGTCCGCCTCAAGCCCGACGTGGACGCCCGGCTGACCCAGTCCTCCCTGGTCGTGTCCCACCACACCTCGCGGTGGGGGCCGCAGGAGCCGCCGGCGCAGCGGTCCGCGCCGGCCGGCCCGCCCGCGCCGTGGCGGCACTGCGGCGAGACGCAGACCGGCGCCTACTGCGAGGGGTGCGGGGCCCACCACCTGGCGGCGGACCGGCCCGGCGCCGGCCGGCCCTGACGCCGATGGACCTGGAGATCCCCAACCAGGTCGCCGGAGTCGTCAGCGGCACGCTGGCGCTCGCCGGCGCGGTCCTCGCCGTCCGCCGGTACACCCGGGACCGGGACCGGCGCGGCTGGTGGTCCGCGCTGAGCCCGGTCTGGAAGCGGGAGGCGGACGCCGGCATCGTGCACCCGCACCGGTTCGGCGGGTACGTGAAGCCGCTGTCCGAGGTGTACGTGCCGCGCCGGGTGGTGCCCCGACTCGCCCCGGCCGGCGACGGCGTCGACGTGGCGGACCTGCTCACCGGTGCCGGCAACGTGCTGCTGATCGGTGAGCCGGGCAGCGGCAAGACGGCGCTCGTCCGCTACGAGAGCGCCCGGTCGGCGCAGCGCTGGCTCGCCGGACGCGGCCGGCGGCGACGGTCCCCGCCCGGTCCGGTGTTGGTGAGCCTGCCGGCCGCCGCCCTGGTGCACCAGCCGCTGCCCGCCGCGCTCGCCGAGGCGTACCCGCGGGAGGGCGCCCCGCTCGACGTGGAGCAGCCGCCCGCTCCCGGGCGGCGGTGGCTGGTCTGCGTCGACGGGGTCGACGGCGTCGCCGACCCGGACGAGCGGGCCGTCGTGCTCAACCGCCTCGCCACCCTGGCCCGCTCCCCCGCCCCGGCCGCCGCGCCGAAGCCGTGGCGCCTCCTGGTGACCACGCGGCACCTGGCCGAGGACGAGCTGGCCGTGCTGGGCGACGGCTACGCGGCGTACCACCTGGCGCACTTCACCGACGCCGACGTCGCGCTGCTGGCCGCCCGGTGGTTCCCGGACGACGCCACGGCGCGCCGGTTCCTGGACTGGGCCCACGCCCAGCGCATCACCGGCCCGGTGCACAACCCGCTGACCGCCACCATCGCCGTGCTGGTGTGGGAGGGCGGGCAGACGGAGGCGGCCCCGCAGCCCGGCCCGGCGGCCCTGCTCGACGAGTTCGTCCGCGCCCTGCTGCGCGGCGGCCGGGACAGCCTGGACGCCGCCTGCGAGGCGCTGCTGCGCTGCCCGCCCGAGGGCGAGTCGATCGCCGCCTGGCTGATGGCGCGGCACACCGAACTCGTCGAGGTGGCGGCGACCGCCGCGGTCACCGGGGGCGATCCGGTGGCGGCGGTCGTGGACTGGTCGGCGGCGCACGCGCCGGCTCCCCCGGCCCGGGCGCTGCCCGACTGGCCCACCCACGTACGGCAGATCCTGCTCGCCACGAACCTCTTCCGGGCCGACCGGCACACCCTGGCCTCGGTCTGGCCCAGCCTGGTGGACTACCTGGCGGCGGGGCCGCTGGCCCGGGACTGGCGGCCCGACGAGTGGGTGACGCTGATGAACACCCGCTCGACGCGGTTCGTCGCCTTGCAGGCGATCAGCCGGGCCGCCGTCGCGCCGGCCTTCCTGCGGGACCGTCTGGCGGAGCCGGACGGCGCGATCGCCGCCGGTCACCTGCTCGCCAGCCGCGCCGGGACGGGCGGGGCCGGCGCACTCCCGTTCCGGGCGGACGTGCTCGCGGCGCTGCTGACGCACTGGGCCGGCGGCGCGGACCGCCCCGCCGGCCGGGACGCCGCGCGGGAGTGCTTCTCGCTGCTCATGACGCTGGCCGCGGACCGGGCCGACCGGGACCTGCTGCACGACGTCGCCACGGATCCACGACGGCCGGGCGACGTCCGCCGGGCCGCGGCGCTCTTCTTCGCCGTACGCAAGCGCAACGCCCGTCCGCCGCGGACAACGTGACCACTATGGACAGCCGTCGCCGTTGACCTGCCCGGCGCCCGCGACGCGCCAGCCGAACCAGGGCAACGCCTGCGAACAGGCATTCACCACGACCGACGGCGTTTCGTGAAACAGCCCGGCCTGAGCTTTCCGGTCCCGGGCCAGCCTGGATGCCGAGTTCCGTAAGGCGCGCATCCGGGCGCCCTGCTTTCATTGGCCGGCGCCGAGGAACGGAAAACCCGGACCGCCTATCGGAAAGGGTCGAATAAGGACCCATTCCACAGCGACATTGGACGCCAGGGGTGATGCCGACAATGCGTCCCACGCCGCATTCCTCTCTTGCGATCGCCCCGCTTCGCGGGCAAGCTTCATGGACAACGCTCGAATTCCGCGAGGAGAGCCTGTGGATCTCACTCTGACTTTCGACGCCGCTTACTCCGCTCACGCAGCCGTGGTCATGGCGACCGTGGCGGACGCCATGCCGGACGAGGACCTGCGCTACTGGGTCATCACTGCCGACGATGTCGACGGTCGGGCGCGAACGATCCTGGGCCGCGCCGCGGGGCCCAACGCGACGGTCTCGTTCCTGGACGTGGACACCTCCGTGATGAGGCTGCCTAGGGGGTCCGACCCGTTGTTGCAGTACCTCTCCCCCGCGATGTACCTGCGCCTGCTGGTTCCCGGAGCGCTTCCGGCCGATGTCGAGCGGGTGCTCTACCTGGACTGCGACGTGATGTGCACCAACTCGCTCAAGCCGCTGTTCGAGATCGACATGGGCACGGCACCCCTCGGCGCCGTGCGGGATCCGTTCAACCGGCGTCTGCTGGACATGGGGGGTCTGCCCGGCCTCGCGTCGTACAAGGAACTGGACCCGCGCGCCGACTATTTCAACTCGGGGGTGCTTCTCATTGACGTCCCGCGCTGGAAAGAGGCCAAAGTAACCGAGACGAGCCTGAATTACCTCGCCCGCCACGCGCACGAATCCCGCTATCCGGATCAGGACGCCCTGAACTACGCCGTCTACGGCAACTGGCTGAGGCTTCCCCGGCGCTGGAACGACCTCATGGCATGGCGGTTGGAGCCGGAATTCGGCGGCAAGTTGTCCGACGCGGCGATCATTCATCCGGCAGGTCCGATAAAGCCCTGGAAGCCCGGTTTCCCGAAGGGCGCCCGCCGGGACCTGTACTGGAAGCACCGTCGGCTGAACGGCGGCCTCCTGCAGACAGTGCGACGTTGAGGACGGCGCCCTTCGAGGCGCAGGTGACCGTCACCGCCGCTGACGCGGACGCTCTTTTGTCGTGAACCACCGGATCCGGATTGTTCGGCCCGGAAGCTGTTCGACGCGGGACGTCGGTCGTCGGTGCCACGCGCCACGTCGGACGCGCCGTGGGCGCGGGGAGATCGAGGGAACGGCGAAGGGGCCGCGCTCGGTGAGCGCGGCCCCTTCGTGCGTCCTCGTCCCGGCCGTCGGCCGTCGGCGGCGGCAGGGTCGCCTATGCCACCCGCCGCGGTCCGACGACGGTCCAGCACAGACCGGCCGGATCGCGCAGCGTCACGTGGGGCGACGCGTCCGCCTGAGTCTCGACGTGGGCACCGGCGGCCACCGCGCGCCGCAGCACCGACTCGGGGTCGGCCCGCTCGATGGTCAACACGTCGTCGTCCCGGCTGTCGCCCCCGGCGGAGGGCCGCGCCTCGTCCCATTCGCTGACGGTCAGGTGGTGGCTTCCGACGGCCAGTTCCGCGCGCAGGACGCGGCCGTCGAGCAGGCACTCCCGCTGGAGCTGGACGGCGTCGAAGACGTCCGTGTAGAAGGCGATGGCTTCGGCCGTGTCGCCGACCGTGAGGTGGGGCCCCGGCCGGTCGTTCGCTGCCCTCATGAGACTCGTGCCGCCCTTCCGCTACTCGGCGATCCGGGTTCGACCGGTCCAGCGGAAGATCACGGGTACGTCAGCCGCTTCCGGGGCGGAGCCCCGCTCGAAGTGCTCGTACCCTCCGTAGTGCCGGACCTTGATCTTCTCCTCCGCCCGCGCCACCCGGTGGCTGCGCAGGTCGGCCGGCAGGTCGGCCGGGCCGCCCTCCAGGACGACGTCGATGATGCCGGCGACGTCCCGGGCGACCGGATCAGCTTGCGAAAAGTCCTTCATGGCACGACCTCCGTCGCATTCCGCACACCTCGGACGGGCCCGCCGCTGGCCGGCGGACGCGTCCACACAGGTCTGACGACACCCGTTGCCGGGGTGAACGGACGCTCCGGGTCGAACGTCGTTGTTCCGGTGGCCGGCCGCCCGTTCCGCACCGAACGTAATCCAGGTCACATCGGCCGAACACCCTTAGCGGACCCCTAGGACCGGCCCTGGGCAGCGACGATGCCCCGGGCGCCGGCCACCGGTCGGCTCACTCCCAGCGGAAGAACCGGGTGGCCGCCACGGAGCCGAGCACGGCCGTCACGGCCAGGGCGAGCAGCTGCCCCCACTCCGGGCTGGCACCCGCCCACGCCGCGCCGATGGTGTCCACCGTGGCGCCCAGCGGCGAGTAGTCGCCGATGAAGGCCAGGACGGCCGGCATCCGGTCACGAGGCAGCCAGGCGCCGGCCAGGAAGAGCAGCGGGAAGAACAGCGCGGGGCCGATCGACTGCGCCGCCCGGGCGGACGGCGCCAGCGCCGCGATCAGCAGCCCGACGGCGAAGAGGCAGGCCACCCCGAGCAGGAACGCCAGCACGAAACCGGGAAAGTTGGCCGGCGCCGGCTGGTCCAGCAGGAACCGTACGGCGATCGCGGTGACCACGGCGCCGAGGACGCCCATCACGAGGTTGACCACGACCTGCGCCACCAGCAGGAGGGCGGGCTGCACCGGGGTGGTCGCCAGGCGGCGCAGGACCCGGCGTTCGCGGTAGATGCCGAGCGCCATCGGCAGGGTGAAGAGCGCGAGCATGCCGATCGTCAGGGCCAGGGCGAGGGACGGCAGGAAGGTCTGCTCGGCGTGCTGCCCGGTGTCGGCGGCCGTGCCGGCGCGTTGCGGCAGCCCGAAGACGAGCATCAGGCCGATCGGCAGGGCGAAGACGAAGAACAACGACACCGGCTCCCGCAGGAACAGCTTCGTCTCGACGGCGATCAGCTTCGTCAGGGCGCTCACGATGACCTCTCGTCAATCGGGGACTGCGTGGCGGTCCGGCTCCCACGGCCGGTCAGGGACACGAACGCGTCGTCGAGGCTGGGCTGCTCGACCCGGAGCCCGGTGTAGCGGATGCCGGCCCCGTTGAGCGCGGACAGGACCGACTGGAGGACGTCCTTCGTGCCGGTCACCACCACCTCCGCGCCGTAGCGGGATACCCCGGTCACGTCGGGCGACGCGAGCAGCAGCGCGTCCTCGACCGGCTCGTCGGGCCGGAAGTGCACCCGGTGGTCGGTGCCGACCCGGTCGAGCAGGCCGGACGGGCTGTCGATCGCCACCACCCGCCCCTGGTCGATGATCGCGAGCCGGTCGCAGAGGCGTTCCGCCTCCTCCATGAAGTGGGTGACCAGCACGACGGTGACGCCCCGGTCGCGGATCCGCTCGACCAGGTCCCAGGTGTCCCGGCGGCCCTGCGGGTCGAGCCCCGTGGTCAGCTCGTCGAGGATCGCGACCTCGGGCCGCCCGACCAGGGCCAGCGCCACCGACAACCGCTGCTTCTGCCCGCCGGAGAGCTTCTGGAAGTAGGTGTTGCGCTGCTCGGCCAGGCCGAGGTCGGTCAGCAGCTCGTCGATGTC
Organism: Micromonospora sp. NPDC048040; assembly: GCF_055587185.1. Lineage (NCBI taxonomy): Bacteria > Bacillati > Actinomycetota > Actinomycetes > Micromonosporales > Micromonosporaceae > Micromonospora > Micromonospora sp. NPDC048040. The sequence continues at coordinate 39,426 of NZ_JBVJGT010000036.1, forward strand.
GGCCCGGTTGCGGTAGAAGGACCGGTACAGGTCCAGCGCCTCCCATACCCGCACCTTGTCGGGCAGTTGGCTCTCCTGGAGCTGGGCGCCGACGCGCTGGCGCACCTCGGTGCGGTCGCGGACCGGGTCGAGCCCGAGCACCCGGATGGTGCCACCGTCGGGCCGACGCAGCCCCTGCACGCACTCGACGGTCGTGGTCTTGCCCGCTCCGTTGGGGCCCAGCACGCCGAAGATCTCGCCCTGTTCGACGGTGAAGGAGACGTCCGCGACGGCGACCTTCTCCCCGTACCGTTTCTGCAGATGATCTACTTCGATGACCGGCATGGGCGTGGTCCTCCTTCGCGTGCGGGCGGCCGTCGGAAAGGGCGGAACCCCTCGGCTGATCGCGGCGTCGGCTGTGGTGGCGTGCCGGCGCCGGCACGCCCGCGAGGCCGGCCGACGCCGGACATCATCCGTCCATCGGAGGTACGAATCAATCGATCAGTTGACGAATCGGGGGTATCGAACGGGATACCACCCGGGGACAGGGGTGTCGACCGGAGGCTCGGCACCGGGGACAGGGGTGTCGACCGGTTACCCGCTGTGTCCGTCGGCGCGCCGGGGTGGGCCGGGCGCCGGGCAGAGGGGCAGCAGCTCGTCCAGCCGGGTCAGCACGACGTCGGGGCCGGCGGCGCGCAGGGTCTCCTCGTCGGACTCGCCCCACAGCGCGGCCACCGCGACCACCCCGGCCGCCCGCGCGCTGAGCAGGTCGCTCGCCGCGTCGCCGACCATGAGCGCCTCCGCCGGCCGGGCCCCGAGCAGCCGCAGCGCCCGCCGCACGATGTCCGGTGCGGGCTTGGGCCTGGGCACCTCGTCCGAGCCCACCACGTGGTCGACGAGCGGCAGCAGGTCGAGCCGGCCGAGCAGGTCCCGGGCCCGTACGCCGCTGCGGCCGGTCGCCACGGCCAGCCCGATCCCCCGCCGCCGCAGCGTGCCGAGCAGCTCCGGCACCCCGTCGACCGGGGTGACCCGGTGCGCGAGGCGGTTGCTCTCCCGGACGAACGGCTCGGCCAGCGCCGCCGGCAGGCCCATCAGCTCCAGCACTTCCGGCAGGTACCGGCCCGAATGGCGGCAGTACTCCTCGACCGGGGCGACGCCGTCGCCGACCACCTCCGCGTACGCGAGGGTGAACGCCTCCCTGGCCACGGCGAGGCTGTCGACCAGCACCCCGTCGAGGTCGAGCACCACCGCCCGGACGCCCGCGGACGCCGGCACCCGTCCCGTCGTCTCCCCAACCACCGACGCCACCTCCCGCCCGTCCGACCGCGCCGGCCGGTAGGGGTGGCAGGCCGGGGGACGCCCCGACTACGGTCGGGATCGTCGTCCCGGGCCTGCCGGCCGGGCGACGCCCGCCCGGATCCACCGGCGCACCGCCGACCCTACCGGCGCCCCGGGCCCCCGGTCCGGCGCCGGGTCACGGCACGGCCGATCCGACGCCGGGCCCGAGCCGCTGGAGAAGGGTCGCACCATGCCGCTGCTGAGCTGGCTGTCGGAGGGCACCGACGAGCGTCCGGACGCGATCCGCGTCGACGACCGGGCGGTGTCCGGGGTGGAGCTGCGCCGCCTGGCCGCGGCGGTCGCGGACGAGCTGCGCGGCGTCGACCGGGTGGCGATCGAGGCGACCTCGACCCTGGAGACGGTGGTCGGGGTGGTCGGCGCGCTGACCGCCGGGGCGGCCGTCGTGCCCGTGCCGCCGGACGCCGGGCCCATGGAACGCGACCACATCCTGCGTGACTCGGGGTCGACGGCGCTGCTGGTCCCGGCCGGCGCGGAGCGCCCGGCCGACGGCGCGGGCCGGGCCGTCGTGCCGATCGACCTGACCCGGCGCTCGGACGCCACGCACCCCGAGCCGGACCCGGCCCGCACCGCGTTGATCCTCTACACCAGCGGCACCACCGGCGCGCCGAAGGGCGCGGTGATCTCCCGCCGCGCGGTCGCCGCGTGCCTGGACGGTCTGGCCGACGCCTGGGCCTGGACGCCGGACGACCTGCTGGTGCACGGCCTGCCGCTGTTCCACGTGCACGGGCTGGTGCTCGGTGTGCTCGGGCCGCTGCGGCTGGGCAGCCGGCTGCACCACGTCGGCCGGCCGCGTCCGGATCGGTACGCGGCCGCCGAGGGGTCGATGTACTTCGGCGTACCCACGGTGTGGTCCCGGATCGCCGCCGACCCCGACGCGGCGCGGGCGCTGCGCCCGGCGCGGCTGCTGGTCTCGGGCAGCGCCGCGCTGCCGGCGGCGGTCTTCGCGGACCTCGCCGCGCTCACCGGCCACCGGGTCGTCGAGCGGTACGGGATGACCGAGACCCTGATCACGGTGAGCGCCCGGGCGGACGGTCCACGCCGTCCGGGCACCGTCGGGCTGCCACTGCCCGGAGTGCGGACGCGGCTGGTCGACGAGCACGGCGCGACGCTGCCCGCCGACGGGGCGGCGATGGGCGAGCTCCAGGTCAGCGGGCCCACCCTGTTCGACGGGTACCTCAACCGTCCGGACGCCGACGCGGCGAGCAGCACCCCGGACGGCTGGTTCCGCACAGGCGACATCGCCACCGTCGACCCCGACGGCTGGCACCGGATCGTCGGCCGGGCGTCCACCGACCTGATCAAGAGCGGCGGCTACCGGATCGGCGCCGGCGAGGTGGAGGACGCCCTGCTGGCGCACCCGGGGGTGCGGGAGGCCGCCGTGGTGGGGATCCCGCACCCGGACCTCGGCCAGCAGGTCACCGCGTACGTGGTGGGCGACGGGGTGGACGGGCCGGAGCTGGTGGACTTCGTGGCCCGGCACCTGTCCGCGCACAAGCGGCCGCGCGAGGTGCGCCTGGTCGACGCGCTGCCCCGCAACGCCCTCGGGAAGGTGCAGAAGAACCGGCTGCTGGCGGACTGACCGGTCGGCCGCGGCGACCCCGGTGGGGGCGAGCGGGTCAGACGGCCGCCGGGATGCTGATCGCGGTGACCACCAGGCCCCGGCCGACCAGGAACCGGCCGGCGAAGGCGGTCACCGGCACCCCGCCGAGCACCGGGCCGGGCACCAGCAGGTGGGCGGTGAACGTCCCGGCCGGATCGAACACGATGTCCGCCTCGGCGAAGTCCAGCCACCGGCCGGTGAGCGGGAACCACGCCTTGTAGACCGACTCCTTCGCGCTGAACAGCAGGCGGTCCCAGCAGATCGACGGGTCGGCGGCGGTGAGCACCGCGGTGCGGGCCCGCTCGGCCGGCAGGGCGATCGCGTCGAGCACCCCGTCGGGCAGCGGCGCGTGCGGCTCGGCGTCCACCCCGAGGGTGGCGAAGGCCGCCGTACGGCCGAGGACGGCCGCCCGGTAGCCCTCGCAGTGCGTCATGCTGCCGACCACGCCGTCCGGCCAGACCGGGGCGCCCCGTACGCCGGACAGGATCGGCACCGGGGGGAAGCCCAGCTCGCCGAGCGCCCGGCGGGCGCAGTGCCGCACGGTGGTGAACTCCCGGCGGCGCTTCTCCACCGATGCGGCGACCAGCGCCTCCTCCTCGGGGAACAGGGTCAGGCCGGCGGGGTCGGCGAACGACTCGGCCACCGCCACGGTGGAGGGCAGGATCTGCTCGATCACGGTCGCCGATGCTAGGCGCTGCGGCGGCCGGCACCGCCCCGACGCCGGCCGTAGGGTGCACCATAGGGGTCGGGTACGGGTGCCGGGCCGCGCGGGCGGCTGCCAGTCTGGGGGGTGCCCCGCCCACGGGCGGGGCACGCGGATTGGTCGGATGGATGCGGGAAAGCGATGCTCACTGGCAAGGTGGTGCGGTTCGACGAGGTGCGGGGCTACGGGTTCATCGCCCCGGACGACGGTAGCGACGACGTGTTCGTGCACGCGAACATGCTGGACGGTGACAAGTGGGCGTTGACGCCCGGTGTCCCGGTGGAGTATGACGCGGTGGAGACCGACCGCGGCCCCAAGGCCGTGTTGGTGCGGGTGGTCGGCGCGGCAGCGGCAGTGGAGCGGGCCGGGACGGCCCGGGCCGGCGTGCCGGTTGCCGGCGGGCGGGGTCGGGAGAGCGGGCAGGTCGCGGGCGGCGCGGACGACGAGGAGGGCCTCTGCGACGTGCTCTCCGAGCGGGCGTTCTACGCCGAGACCACCGAGGCGCTGGTGACCTCCGTGCCGGACCTGACCGGGGCGCAGATCGTGGCGGTACGCGCCCGGATGCTGGCCCTGGCCCGACGGCACGGCTGGGTGGAGGGCTGACCGCCGCCCGTTTCGGGCCGGAGCGTCCGGCCACGGCGGGGGCGGGCCGGCGCACGCCGATCGGCCGCAGGGCGCAGTAGGCCGCACGGTGCGAAGCGGCCGGGTCAGCCGGCGTCGACCAGCAGGGACTTCCTGATCCGGCCGAGCGCGGTGCGGGGCAGCTCGTCAACGAAGTGCACCCGCCGGGGGCGTTGGGCCGCCGAGAGGTGCCGCCCGACGTGGTCGATCAGCACCTGCGCGGTCACGCCCTCGGCGGCGACGACGTAGGCCGTGACCTGTTCGTCGAGCGTGTGGTGCGGCGTGCCGACGACGGCGGCGTCCCGGACGCCGGGATGGCTCATCAATGCCTCCTCGACCTGGCCGGCGTGCACCCGCCGGCCCCGGCTGTGCACCACGTCGAGCCCCCGCCGTCCGATGATCCGGTGTGACCCGTCGGCGGCCACGGTTGCCAGGTCACCGGTGGCGTGCCAGGGACCGGCCGCGCTCCGCCCGCCGCCGCCGACGTAGCCGCTGAACAGCGTCGGCCCGCAGACGCTCAGCTCGCCCACCGATTCGCCGTCGACCGGCACGGGCCGGTCATCGCGGTCCAGCACCCGGGTCTCCACGCCGGGCAGGGGGGTGCCGACGGCTCCGTCGACCGGCGGGTCGCCGGCCCGACCGGTCAGCGCGATGAGGGTCTCGGTCGTGCCGTACGCCTGGACCGGTGCGTGCGAGGTGAGCAGCCGGAGCCGCTCGGCCACGGCGGCGGCAAGCGGGGCGTCCGCGGAGATCAGGATCCGCGCCGCGGCCAGCGACCGGGCCAGCGGGCCGTCCCGCGCGATTCTCCCCCACTGCGTGGGCAGCGCCAGGTACATGGTGCCGGTCGGCCCCGCGCAGGCGTTCCGGTCGAGGTGGACGAGGCGGCTGCCGACCCGCAGCGCGCCGAGCAGACCGACGACCAGGCCGTACGCCCGGAACAGCGGCGCGCCCTGGACCACGACGTCGTCCCCGCTCCAGCACCAGGCGGCGGCCAGCAGGTCGAGGTCGGCGGCGATGGCGCGACGCGAGATGCGCACCCCGCGCGACGGCCCAGCGGCTCCTCCGGTGTAGAGGATGACCGCATCGGCGCCCGGCTCGGGCTCGGGATGGTGCGTCGAGGAACGCTGGCGCAGGTCGACGGGAACCGTGGGCAGCCGGTTGCCGCCGGGCAGGCGCGCTCCGAGGATCACCGTCGTCCCGGACTGCCGCAGGATGCGGTTCCGCTCGCACTGCCCGACGCCGGGCGGTAGTGGCACGAGCGGAACGCCCGCGTGGACGGCGCCGAGCATGCCCACGACCGTCTCCAGGGTCGGCGTGGCGTCGACCGCGACCACGCCCGCGCCCTTGATCCGGTCGGCGACCGCGTTGACGCAGCCGAGCAGTGCCTCGCTGGAGAGCGTGCCGCCGGCCATCCTGACCGCATCGGCCCGGTCCGCGCCCGATCCCCACAGCGCCGGCAGCAGTGTCATCCCCGTTATCCCCTGCCAGGGACGTGGACGAGTCGCGGCAGCAACTGGGACATCACGACGGCCACAGGACCCTTCACGTCATGGGGTTCGAGCAGCCCCATATCCGGCCATCCCGCCATCGACGCGGGGTGCCCCGAAATTAGGCTGCGCAATGGTCCGGCACAACCCCTAGCCGCCCGGCCAGGTCCCCTGCCCGAGGACGGCGGGCCAGGTAGGACGCGATGTGGCGTCGCCTTGGCGATGGCCGGCCGGACCGTTCTGGTTCGCCCGCGACACAGTGGAGTGAATTCCGTCCGGCAGGAGCGGTCGACAATGGAGCCGCATCGACGGCGAAATTGTCGGGCGACCACCGGACGGAGCGACGGGAAATCAATTCCACAAGCCAATCTATTTCAATTTTGAACAGGCCCGACACCCGCGGCGGCACCCGCTCCCGACAGCCGCTGGGCGCATAATTCATTTTTAACAACATAATCGCTTAATGTTCCCAAAGGTCCGAATCGGGCACGCCTGGGACGATGCCGCGACGCAAGCCCCTTCCCTTCCGGCCGATGCGACCACCGGAGGGTCACGCCATCGGGGCGGGGGACGCATTACCTCGCAAGGCAAACAGAGGATCTCTCATAATTTCCCCCGCCCACCAGGCATCCGGCACCTCCCTGGAAACCGGCCCGGGATGAGCCGGCCGACCACCGACCGGCGACGCGACCAGAACCCTGAGCGCGGGGCGTCGCACGACGCTCGTGAGGACCGACCGGGCGGGGGCAAACGCTCGCCCCAGCCTGGCCGCCACCACCGGGGTGAACTGCCCACATCCGACCGGCACCAGATTCCGCCCACCCCTGCGACGACCGACCGGACAGGTCCCGAGTGGCATGACGACACGGCCAGCCGGGCCGGGCGGGGACGAACCCTCGCTCGCGGCTCGCGGGCGGCTCGCGCACACCTAGCACGGGAAGGCGCGACAACCAATGGCCAACATCGTCATAAAAAGCGACCTCGACGACCGGCGCAACGCCGCTCACGTTACGGGATCAGGTGGCGACTTTCTGTTGTGGACCCCGCGCCGGACGCGTGATGGCGGCAGCAAGGGCACCGAACCGATGTTTGCCTATCCTTTACAAACCTCGGCTTGCCGCCCAATTGCCGAACTGCCATACTCCCACCATCACGGCGGTCGATAGGAGGGCCGACCAAGAGGGGCTGGGGAATTATCGCCGGCACTGGTGGGCCGCAACTCGGAGCCGCCAGTCGGTCAAGTCGGTCGATGGTTGCCCGTCGCTCCTCGACGGCGATCTATATAACCAAAACTGGAATGGGTCGAGAATTGCCGGTCTCCGATTTCGTCGAGCTCCAGGGCCGCGCAGGGCAGGTGGCGTGCCCGGTGACCGCGGGCCGCCCGCTCCACCGGGGGCCGCGTCGATGGAGCTGACCGAGCGGTCGTGCCAGCTCGACCTGCTGGAGCGCCGGCTCGCGGACCTGATCGCCGCCGGCGGCACCCCCACCGGCCGGACGGTGACCGTACTGACCGGCCCGGTCGGCTCCGGCAAGACCGCGCTGTTGCAGACCTTCGCCCGGCGCGCCGGCGAGGCCGGGGCGCGCGTCCTCGGCGCGAGCGCGTCCCGCGCCGAACGCACCGTCCCGCTGGAGGTCGTCCGCCAACTCGTCCGGGCCGCTGCGTTGGATCCCGACGACCGGGCCCGCGTCGGGCGGCTGCTGGACGCGGGCTCCCTCGCCTGGGCCGACGTCGACGGCACCGACGACGAGGACACGGCCCGCAGCACCGCCGCGATCGGCGGGGCCCTGCTCGAGCTGACCGCCCGGGGCCCGCTCGTCATCGCGGTCGACGACGTCCACCACGCCGACGTGGCGTCGCTGCGGTGCCTCGACTACATCGCCCGGCGGATCGCCGGCCTGCCCGTGCTGGTCCTGCTGACCGAGGCGCCGCGCACCAGGCCCTGGCGCCCCGAGGTCTACACCGAGCTGCTGCAACCCGCGAGGCTGCACCGCATCCGGCTCCCGCTGCTCACCGTCGACGGGACGTTCCAGGTGCTCGCCCACCGCCTCGGCGTCCCGGTTGCCCGGACCATCGCCGAGGAGAGCCACCGGATCAGCGGCGGCAGCCCACTGCTGGTGCACGCGCTCGCCGACGACCATGCCGCCGCGCCCCGGCCCGCGGACCACCCCGTCGCCGGCGAATCGTTCCGGGAAGCCGTGCTGAGCTGCCTGTACCGCTGCGAGCACCCGGTGCTCGAGGCTGCCCGGGTGCTGGCCGTGACCGGCGAACCCCTGCACGGCAACCTGCTGTCCCAGCTCGTCGGCGCCCGGTCGCGGTCCGCGCTGGGCGCCGTCGACGGCTCGACCAGCGCCGGGCTGGTCACCGAGGCGGGGCTTCGGCATCCGGCGGTGGGCCAGGCGGTGCTCGACGGGATGACCGCCGAGGAACGCGCCCGGCTGCACCTGGAGGCGGCCTGCCTGCTGCACGACGAGGGCGCACCGCCGGCACGGGTCGCGCCGCACCTGGTCAAGCTCGACGAGCTGACCGAGCCCTGGATGGCGCAGAGCCTGCTGGACGCCGGCGAGCAGGCGTTGGTCGACGGCGAGGTGGAGACCGCCCTGCGGTACCTGCGCCGGGCGAACCGGAACGCCGTCGGCGACTGTTTGCGGGCGCGGATCCGCTCCGCGCTGGCCCGCGCCGAGTGGCAGCTCGACCCGCAGGCGGCGGTCCCCCACCTGATCGGCGTCGCCACCGCCGTCCGCGCCGGGCACCTGGGCAGCGAGCAGGCGGCGGGGCCGATCCAGTACCTGCTATGGCACGGTGAGGTCGACAAGGCCGTCGAACTCGTCCAGCACCTGAACGACCGGGCCGACAGCGCGGATCCGCGGTCCGCGGCCGAGCTGCTCGTCACCACCGGCTGGATGTCCACCCTCTATCCCGGGGTCACGGTCGGCCGGCCCAAGCCCACCACCGCCTCCCGGGACCCGTTCACCATGGCCAAGGTCAGGCGCGGGCTCGAGGGAGCCTCCCTGCTGTCCGCCGCGCTCGAACGCGGTGACGCCACGGTGGTCGACGACGCCGAGCGGGCTCTGTCCACCGGCGGGCTGGACGACGAGTCGAGCATGTGGACCAGCGTCTGCGCCATCATCGCCATGATCTACGCCGACCGGCTGGACCTGGCCGGCGACTGGTGCGACCGGCTGGGGCGCACTCCGGCCGCCCGACGCCACCCCTCGCCATCGGCGACCCTCGCGGTCCTCCGGGCGTCCGTCAGCGGCCGGCTCGGCGACCTGCCCCGCGCGGAGCGGCTCGCGGACGAGGCGCTGGGCCAGCTCTCGCCGAAGGGTTGGGGGGTGGCGATCGGGATGCCGCTCGCCGTCCGCCTACGGGCCCTCACCTTCATGCACGAGCTCGACGCGGCGGCCGCCTGCCTCCAGGTGCCGGTCCCGCCGGCGATGTTCAAGACCCCGATCGGGCTGCACTACCTGCACGCCCGCGGGACGCACGCTCTCGCCACGGGAAGCCCCGAGGGCGCGCTGGCCGACTTCCAGCTCTGCGGGCAGTTGATGACCTCGTGGCGGCTGGACCACTCGGGTCTGGTCCCGTGGCGTACGGAGTCCGCCCGGGCGCTGCTCCGGATGGGCCGCCGCCAGCAGGCCGGGAAGCTGGTCCGGGAGGAGCTGGCCCGGCTGCGACCCGCCCAGCTGCGCTGCCGGGCCGCCGCACTGCGGGTGCTGGCCGCCGCGGAGGACGGGCCGGACCGGATCACCCACCTGCGCAGCGCCGCCCGGCTGCTGCGGCAGTGCGGCGACCGGGTGGAGCTGGCGCACAACCTGACCGACCTCGGCCACGCCTACCAGCAGGCCGGCGACCGGCGGGAGGCCCGCGCCGCGGCCCGGGCGGCCCGGGCCCTCGCCGAGGAGTGCGGCATCCCGCTGCTGCGCGCCAGCACGGCCACCACCGGCTCCGGTTCGGCCGAAGGCCCCGCCGGCACGGCGGTGGTGGTCGACGGGCTCAACGACGCGGAGTCCCAGGTGGCCACCCTGGCCGCCCAGGGCCACACCAACCGCGAGATCGCCGAGAAACTCTTCCTGACGGTCAGCGCCATCGAACAGCGGCTGACCCGGATCTACCGGAAGCTGCACGTCAACTCGCGCAACGAACTGGCCGCCCGGCTGCGGCTGAACCGGCCCGGCGCGACCCTGCTGCACCCGCCGCCCCCAGGGCAGAGCGAACCGGGGGGCCGTCCACGCGGGCCACGGTTCCGCTGACCGTCACCCGCCGTCCGCGCTCGCCGTCCCGTCCTGACCGCCTCCCTGCGGCAAGGTCCGGCGGGCGGGCGGCCGGCGCCCACCGACAGCGGACGGCTGTTCATCGGGTCACACTCCGGCCGTCCGGCCTGCCCCAAAGAACCGCGGTGTGGCACCGTCGAGGCGTACCACCGAAACCGGGCGTTCACGGTGTGGTCATCTCCGGCTGTCCGGCCAATCCCGACACCCCTTGCGGCGCCATGCGCAACCCCTAATGACGGACAAGATCCGCAGGTTTGCGCGCGAAACGATGGGGTCTCGCGCCCGTTGTCGCACCACCCCCCCGATGCCAGACTCGCCTGGTCGCACGGACCGTCCCCTGAACGGCGCGGTCCGGCGACAAATTTCCAGGTCCATCCGGCACGGCGGCCCGGTGCGCTCCACCCCTACCCCCGGTAGGCGCGGTGGAGGGGCGGCCGTCCGGCAAGGGGGAGCGGTGTCGGGCAGCGCCGGGGTTCCGGTTCCGCACCGCGTACGAGAAGGGCTGACACGCTGGTGTTGGTGCAGCAGGAGGAGCAGACGACCCGTCTCCGGCGGGCGTTCCGCGCGTGTGAGGAGCAGCAGCGAGGACACGTCGCGCTGGTCACCGGCGCGGTGGGGAGCGGCAAGACCAGTCTGTTGGAGGCGTTCGGCGAGTGGGCGGCCGCCACCGGCGGACAGGTGATGAGCGCTGCCGGTTCCCGGGCGGAGCGCGGGCTCCACCTGGGAGTGATCGGGCAGTTGTTCCACAGTGCACGGCTCGCGCCCGACGCGGCGGCCCGGGTCGAAAAGCTGATGGGCGACGCCACCTTCGCCATGTCCCTGCCCGAGCCCGGCGGCGAGGCCGCCGAGGGCGACCGGGCCTGGGCTCCCCTGCTGCACGGCCTCTTCGCCACCCTGCTCGACCTGACCGGCACCGGGCCCCTGGTCCTCGTCGTCGACGACGTGCACCACGCGGACCCGGCCTCGTTGCACTGCCTTCTCTACGTGACCCGTCGGCTGCGCCATGCCCGGATCATGGTCGTGCTCGCCGAGGCATCGACGCTGCGCCCGCCGCACCCGTTGTTCCGGGCCGAGTTGCTCAGCCAGCCGCACTTCGCCCGGATCACCCTGCCGCCGCTGACCGTGGACGCCATCGCCCGGCTCGTCGGCGGCGACACCGAGACCGCCGAGGCCCGGGAGACGGCGGAACGCTGCGTGCACATGACCGGCGGAAACCCGCTGCTCACCCGGGCGCTGCTCGAGGAGCGGGCCAGCGGCGGGACGGGCGACGGCGACGGCCCGGCCGTCGGCGACGCGTTCGACCAGGCCGTGCTCGGCTGCCTCTACCGGCACGAGCCCGGGGTACGCCGGGTGGCGCAGGCGCTGGCGGTGCTCAACCGGCCCGCCCCGACCGAGCTGCTCGGTCACCTCCTCGACGTGGCACCCGAGGCCACGGTCCCGGCGGTGCGGGTGCTGCGCACCTCCGGCCTGATGGAGGCCGACCAGCTGCGCCACCCGCGCATCCTGCACTCGATCCTCGGCGACATGTCACCCGACGAGCGGCGGGGCCTGCACCAGCGGGCCGCCGAGGTGCTGCACGACCACGGCGCCGAGCCGAGCGTGGTCGCCGAGCATCTGGTGGCCGCCGGCGGGGCGGACGCGCCGTGGGTGGTGCCGGTGCTCCAGGACGCCGCCGGACACGCCCTGGCCTCGGGCCGCCCCGACGTGGCCGCCGCCTGCCTGCGCCTCGTCTCCCGCGTGTGCGTGGACGAGCGGCAACGGGCCGCCACCACCGAGATGCTGGTGAGCGCCCGCTGGCAGGTCAACCCGCTCGCCGTGAACGGACACCTCAGCGAGCTGGTGGAGGCGGCGCGGGCCGCCGGGTGGTCCAGCGATGTCGGCCTGTCCGCCGTGCCCTACCTGCTCTGGCAGGGTCGGGTGGAGGAGGCCACCGAGGCGGTCAGCGGCTTCTCCACGGAGGACGAGCACGGCCCGGGCGGCGTGGCGACGCGGCTGCGGATGATGCAGCTGCTGGTCGCGCTCTCCCACCCGGACCACCTGGCCACGGTGCGGGAGGCTCCGACGGCGTGGAGCCGGGCGGCGAGCGCGCCGGCCACGATCAGCCCGCTGTTGCAGGCGGTGACGGTGCTGCACACCGCGCTGACCCCGGCCGCGGAGAACGACACCGTGGCGACCGCCGAGCAGCTCCTCCAGCGTCACCACACCGACGACGGCTCGCTGGGTCTGCTGACCGCCCCCCTGCTGGCGCTGCTGTGGGCGGGCCGGTCCGACCGGGCCGCCGCCTGGGGTGACGTCCTGCTCGGCCGGCCGGCCGCCCGGCACGCTCCGGTGTGGCGGGCCGTCATCCGGGCGGTCCGGGCCGAGGCGGCGCTGCGCGTCGGTGACCTGCCCGGCGCCGAGCACCACGCCCGCACGGCGCTGGAGGACATCCCCGCTCCGGCATGGGGTGTGGCGGTCGCGGGCCCGCTGGCCACGCTCATCGCCTGCGCGACCGAGGCGGTGCGGCTGTCCGAGGCCGACCGGTGGCTCGCCCACCCGGTTCCGCCCGGCATGTTCCGCACCCCGCTGGGACTGCACTACCTGGCCGCCCGCGCCCGGCACCACCTGGCCGTACGGCGGCCCCACGCCGCGATCACCGACCTTCGGCGGTGCGGCGAGCTGATGCGCACCTGGGGCATCGACGCCGCCGGGCTGGTGCCGTGGCGGCTGGAGCTTGCCCGGGTGCAACTCAGCGTCGGCAACAAGGCGCAGGCCACGCAGCTTCTCCAGGAACAGCTGCGGGTGCCGCACGGGGTCGACGACCGGACCCGGGGTCGGACGCTGCGGCTGCTCGCCACCACCGCCGCCCCGGACCACCGGCGCAAGCTGCTCTCCGAAGCGGTCAACCTGCTCCAGTCCAGCGGCGACCGCCTGGAGCTCGTTCGAGCCCTCGGCGACACCGGCCAGACGCTGCAACGGGCCGGCGACTCCGCCCGCGCCCGGCTACTCGTCCGCCGGGCCTACCAGCTGGCCCAGGACTGCGGCGCGTCGGTGCTGGCCCAGCGCCTGATCCGGCGGGAGCCGGGCAGCGGACTGCCGGCGTACCCGACGGCCGCCGAGATGCAGGAGCCGGACGACGGGCTGAGCGACGCCGAGCGTCGGGTGGCCGCGCTGGCTGCCCAGGGGCACACCAACCGGCAGATCTCCAGCAAACTGTTCATCACCGTGAGCACGGTCGAGCAGCACCTGACGCGGGTCTACCGCAAGCTCGACGTGAAGCGACGCACCGACCTGCCGTCCCGGCTCGTCGCGTACGCGGAGGGGCTGGCCGAGGAGACGCAGGGCGCCGCCTCCTGACCCACGCCGAGGGGCGCCGCGCCCACGCACGGCGCCCCTCGGCGCGTACGACAGCCGCAGGCTCAGCCGACGGCGACCCCGGCGGGTCGGCGGGCCGGGGCCTCGTCGCGGTGCCGCAGCACGAGGTCGGCGGCGGCGACGACCCCGCCGGCCCGTCGCATCCGCCGGCTCCACAGCTCGGCCCGCTCCCGGAACGAGTCCTCGCGCAGCAGGCGCGTGAGCTTGGCGACGATGTCCTCGACGTCCAGGGCGTCGGTGTGCTCGACGGCCAGCGCCACGCCGCTGTCGACCGCGCGCGCCGCGCCGTCCGGGCAATCCAGCCAGAACGGCATCACCAGCTGCGGCGTGGCGAAGTGGACGCCCTCGTGGACGGCGTTGGCGGCGCCGTGGTTGAAGAAGGCGCGCACGTGCGGGTGGGCCAGCACCCGCAGTTGCGAGGGCAGCCACGCCTCCACCCGCAGGTTGCCCGGCAGCCGCTCGGCGGGCGGGAGGAACTGCTGCTGGCCTGCGGGCAGTTTCCACAGCACGGCGTGCTCGGGCCCGAGCCGGTCGGCGACCTCGACGATCGCCCTCACCTGCCCGGGAGACAGTCGCATGATCGTGCCAAACCCCACGTAGACCACCGAGGGGTGGTCGTCCAGCCACCGGGTCAGCTCGTCGTCCCCGTCGGCCGGCGGCAGCTCCCGGGGCACCACCGGACCGAGCATCCGCAATGTCGCCGGGGCGGTCGGGAACGGGTACTCGAAGCCGAAGACCGTGTACGACATGAGCGCCGCGGCGGCCTCGGCGTAGAGCGCCGGCCGCATCTCCGGGTTGTGCAGGCCGGCGGCCCTGCGGGCGGCCACAGCGGCGAGGTTCCGCCGCAACCGCTCCGGCCGCGTCAGCGCCCGGACCAGCCGGTTGCGGAAGCGCGCGTTGGTCGCCTGCTGCTGCGGCGTCATCCGCTCCGGCATCCCGGAGAACGGGGTGGGATAGCGGGGTGGCAGCAACTCCTGGAGGAAGTTGGACGGCGGCAGCGAGATGCTGACCACGAAGGGCACCTGCCGGGTCTGCGCGGCGTCCATGGCATAGGTGGCGAGGCTGTCCACCACGGCCAGCGCCGGCCCGATCTCGTCGATCATGTCGAGGCAGCGCCGGTAGAGCTGCTGGAGGTAGTCGTAGTCGGTGCAGAGATCGACGTAGCGCGCGAAGCTGTCCACCCGGTCGCCGGTGGTCAGCGCCCGGTACGTCGCGTCGTCCCAGGCGTGCGGTGACGACTGCGGGCGGGCCGGCCCGAGCGAGACGAACGAGACCTCGCCTGGGCCGGGCAGCGCCCCCACGTCCGCCCGGCGGTCCTCCGTGGACGCGAAGCACACGTTGCGGACGCCCCGGGCCTTCAACTCGCCCACGATGCTGAGCAGCGGGTTGAACAGCCCGGCGCTGTTGTAGGCGACCACCAGCACGGCTCGGCCGCGGTCGTCTCCGGTTCTGACCACCATCGCCAGCACTCCTTCCCGCCATCTGGCGGCTCGCGCCGTCCCGTTACCTGGGCCGCCGTTCGGCGGTCTCCCGGCGGCACACGGTGCGGTCGCGTGCGGTCGGGCACAGGCGGGCTGATGGTGGAGCCGTTCAGCCAGGCGAGCGGGGTCGGCTGTCAAGGCGTGTCGATGCGGCACACGGGTCGGCGGAGCGTCGAGGCGAGGGTTTACCACTCCTTGGCAGCCCGGCACCCTCTGTTACCGCTATCTATATAGATAGTCATAACTTACATGAAGACGATGGCGTGGCGGTGCGGTCCACACTGATTTGTCCGGGCGAATCGGCCCGGTCCGCGCGGCAACGCGGAGGCGCGGCCCTACGGCCTCCGGAAACACGAAAGACCTCCGGGTGGGGCGGAGCCTTGACAGGCCCCACCCCACCCGGAGGTCTCCCACCACCTCGCGGTCACCGCCGGATCATCGGCGGAGAAGGACAACTAGTCCATCGAGCGCTTCATGAAGCCGCGCATGCCGATGGCCGAGAACACCACGAAGACACCGGCGAGGACGGTCATGCACAGCCAGAGCGGCACGGACTCGACCCCCGGCGGGGCGACCAGCGACCGGGTCGCCTCGCTGATGTAGGTCAGCGGGTTGAGCGAGCAGATCACCTGGTACCAGCGCAGCCCGTCCAGGCCGAGCAGCGGGAACTGCGTCGCGCCGGTGAACATCAGCGGGGTCATCACCACGGTGAACATGATCTGGATGTGCTGCGTCGGGACCAGGGTGCCGAAGGTCAGGCCCACCGCAGCGCCGACCAGCGCGCCGACCGCCAGCACCCCGATCACCTTGAGTACCACCGCCCAGGGCCAGGTGACGTCGAGCATGAGCATGCCGACCGGGATCAGCACCACGCCCGCGATCAGCCCGCGGATGCCGCCGAAGACGATCTTCTCCAAGGCCACCAGCGGGATCGCCATGGGCGACAGGAGGCGGTCCTCGATCTCGCGGGTGAAGGAGAAGTCCATCACCATCGGCAGCGCGGTGTTCTCGAGCCCGATCAGGAAGGCGTTCAGCGCGATCACGCCGGGCAGCAGCACGTTGGTGAAGTCGTCGCTGGCGTACCCCAGGTCGCCGAGCACCTTGCCGAAGATCAGCAGCATGAACAGCGGCTGGATGAAGACCTGGAGCAGGAAGCCCACCAGTTCCCGGCCGGTGACGAACAGGTCCCGCGAGAGCACCGCGCGGAACGTGGCGAACTGGTCCATCGCGCGCACCGGCGGCGGCGCCGCGGCCGTCGACGGCGCGGACGGGGTGGCGGGGGCGGTGACGCTCACCGAAGTTCCCTTCCGGTCAGGTGGATGAAGACGTCTTCCAGGCTGGGCTGGCCGATGTTGAGGTCCCGGACCTCGCATCCCAGGTCGGCGAGGATCTTCATCGCCATTGGAATCGCGTTTGCCGGCTGGGTGCTGGTGTAGACCCGGAAGGAGAGCGGGGCGTCCGGATCAGCGGGCGCCTCCGCGGCCGGTGCCGGCAACGGCATCGCCGGCATGCCGGGGAATGTCGGCGCCGCGGCGGGGGCGGGGTTCTTCACCTGGAAGTGTTCCACCTGCTCCACGTCCGGGATGGCACCCAGTGCGACCCGCACCTCCTCGGCGGGGGCACCGGGGGTCACTACGAGGGTCAGCGTGCTGCTGCCGGGCAGGGTACGGGTCAGCGCGGCGGGGGTGTCCAACGTGAGCAGCTTGCCGTGGTCGATGATGCCGACCCGGTCGCAGAGCTTCTCCGCCTCGTCCATGTCGTGGGTGGTGACCACCACGGTCACCCCGGCCTGCTTCAACTCGGCGACCCGGTCGTGCACGAAGAGCCGGGACTGCGGGTCGAGGCCGCCGGACGGCTCGTCGAGGAAAAGCACCCGGGGCGAGTGCATCAGCGCCCGCGCGATCATGGTGCGCTGGGCGAGGCCGCCGGAGAGGAAGTCGGTGCGGGAGTTGGCGAACTCCTTCAGCCCCATCTGCTCCAGCAGTTCGTCGGCGCGGCGGATGCGCTCCGCCCGGGGCACCCGGTGGTACGCCGCGTGGAACAGCAAATTCTGCCGGACGGTCAGCGCCCGGTCCAGGTTCACCCGCTGGGGTACCACCGCCAGCATCTGTCGGGCTACAGCCGGGGCGCCGATCACGTCCGCGCCGCACACGGTGGCCCGGCCGGAGGTGGCCCGCACCCGTGTGGTCAGCACCCCGATCGTCGTCGTCTTGCCCGCGCCGTTCGGCCCGAGCAGACCGAACACCTCACCCGCGGCGACGGAGAAACTCAGTCCGTCCACCGCCGGCGGCATGTTGGGCTGGTACTGCTTGACCAGCTCCGTGACCACCACTGCCTCGTCCACGTCGTCATGCTCCCGTCCTGTTCGTGGATCCGATAGATGTGCGTGCGCCGATAGGGGGCGCTAGGGGCACGCCAGGGGCGGGAACGTCAGAGGCGCTGCCCGGTCAGCCACCGCTGCACCGTGCCGGCGAGCTCCGGCCCCCGGTCGGCGACCATGCTGAAGTGGTCACCGGCCGCGTCCACCGCCTCGTGCGGGTACGGCCAGCGGGACCGCCAGCCGCCCTCCTCGCCGTCCCACTCCCCCAGCGGCTCGCTGGCCCGGACCAGCAGCGTCGACGCCGCCATCGGGGCGGGCTGCCAGTCCAGGAACAGCGGCAGGTATCCGGCCCAGGCCGTCGTCCGCCAGTCGTCCATCGGCGTGTACGCGCTGTCCCGGTCGATCATCCCGTCGAGCAGCTGCGGCACCCACCGGCCGAGCACCTCGCTGTTGGCCGGGTAGGTGTCCATCAGCACGACCGCGGCCGGCGATCGGCCCTGGCGTTCCAGCTCGCCGGCGAGCAGGTTTGCCACCATCGCACCGCCGGAGTGGCCGGCGAGCACGAACGGGCCGGCGCCGACCGTGCGCAGCACCGTGTCGGCGTGCACCCGCAGCAGGGCGTCGAGGTCGGCGGGCAGTTCCTCGCCCACCCCGAAGCCCGGGTTGGGCAGGGCCCAGACATCCCGCACTCCACGGAAACCGGAGGCGAGTCGGGCGTACTCGTGGGCCCCGGAGAGCAGGGACATGGTGCAGCAGCACACCAGCGGCGCCCCGGCGCCGCCCCCGGCCAGCCGGAGGATGCCGGCCGGGCGGGTGAGCTGCGCGGGTTCGCTGAAGCTGGGCCGGAACTGGGCGAGCTTGACCAGGAGTTCGGCGTACCCGGCCGGATCCTCGCGCGCCTTGGGCTGGTTGAACAGCCCACCGAGCAGTCCACCGCCGGCGCCTCCCGGGGCGGGCTCCCCGGCAGCGTCCGGGACGGCTTCGGCCTCGTCCGCGCCGACGAGCTGGCCGAGCAGGTGGTGGGCCAGCGCCGTCGGGGTGGGGTGGTCGAAGAGCAGGGTGGCGGACAGCTCCGCCCCGGTCTCCTGACGCAGCGCGTCCCGCAGTTCCAGCGCGGTCAACGAGTCGAAGCCGAGTTCCAGGAAGTCCCGGTCGGCCTCGACCGCCCCGGGCGAGGCGTGCCCGAGCACCGTGGCCACTCGCGCCCGGACCAGGTCCAGCAGGATGTGGTGCCGGTCGCCGGCCGAAGCGGCGGCCAACCGCTCGCGCAGCACCCGGGCCGGATCGCTCGCCTCGCCTGCGGGCCGGGCGTCCCGGTCCGCATCGACCGCTTCGGGCACGCCGCGCAGCAGCGGACTGGGCCGTACGGCGGTGAAGGCCGGCACGAACGCGGGCCAGTCGAGGTCGGCGAGCGCGACCTGGTCGTCGCCATGTCCCAGGGCCTGTTGCAGGGCGGACACGGCCACGTCGGTGGCGAGCGGGCGGACCCCACGGCGGCGCAGCTGCCCCGGCTCGGCGACCTCGTCCGCCCAGGGCACCCAGGCGACGACGGTGGCCGGCCGGCCGGCGGCGCGGCGGCGCGCGGCCAGCGCCGCCAGCCCCGCGCCGGCGGCCGCGGCGACCGCCGCGCCTCCGCCGCCCCAGACGGCGGCGGTCGAGGAGAAGACGACGAACTCGTCGATCGGCCGGTCGCCGCACGCCCGGTCGAGCAGTTCCACGGCGGCGGTGCGGGCGGCCACGGCGTCGGCCAGGTCGGACGGTTCCAGGGTCGAGACCGGGTCGCCGGCGCCGTCGGAGTCGGCGACGTGCAGGACGGTGCGGACTCCGGTGCCGTCGGCGGCCAGCCGGTCCAGCACCTCGGGCAGCCGGTCGAGGTCGTCGACGGCGGTGACGGCGACGTCCAGCCCGGTGGGCGCCGCGGGCCCGGCGAGGACGAGGTGGGTCGCGCCGCGGTCGACGAGCCAGCGCAGCAGGTGCGGGACGCGCACCGCAGCCGCGCCGTGCACGAGGACCGCGCCCCGGGGGCGCCAGTCCTCGGCGGCGGGGCCGGCCGGGGCGCGGGACAGCCGCCGCGCGTACACCCCGCCGGGACGGACCGCGAGCTGGTCCTCGTCGCCGTCGGCCGCGACGAGGCGGGCGAGCGCCGCGAGGGCGGCGTCGTCCGGCTCCGCCGGCAGGTCGACCAGCCCGCCCCACAGTCGCGGCTGTTCCAACGCCAGCACCCGGCCGAGACCCCAGAGGTACGCGCCGGCGACGCCGGGCGCGGGGTCGTCCGCGTCGACGGCGACGGCGCCCCGGGTCACCGTCCACACCGGCACGGTGCTCCCGGCGGCGCCCAGGGTCCGGACCAGCGCGGCGGTGCCGGCCAGCGGGGCCGTCCCGGTCGCCCCGGCCGGCTCCCCCGCCGCCAGCAGCGAGACCACGACCGACGGGGTACCCCCGGTGGGCAGGGCCCGGGTGACCTCACCCGGGTCGTCGCCCACGGTCACGAGCACCGGGTCCAGGCCCTCGGCCCGCAGTGCGGCCAGCACCGCCGCGGCGTCGGTCCCGGCCCCGGCGACCACCAGGCAGGGGCCGGCCGGCGCGGCGCCGACGGACGGCGGGTCGACCCGGACCCAGCCGGTGCGGTACCGCAGACCGCCCAGTTCGGAACCACGACGCCGACGCCCTCGGTAGGCCGCGAGGGCGGGCAGCAGCGCCGTCAGCGCGTCCTGCCGGTCGGTGTCGAGGCCGAGCACGGCGGCCAGCGCGGCGGGGCGCTCGGCCTCCACCGCGACCCAGAACTCCTCGTCCTCGCCCACCTGAGCCGGCTGACCGAGGTCGACCACGGGCGGGTCCGGCCAGTACCGCTCGTGGTGGAAGGCGTAGGTGGGCAGCTCGATCCGGGCGGCGTCGGTGCCGGCGAACAGGGCCGACCAGTCGACGCCGGCTCCCCGCAGGTCGACGGCGGCGATCGCGCCAAGCAGGCTGGCCGGCTCCGGCTGGTCCCGGCGGCCGACCGACGCGAAGGCCGCCGGGTCGGCGTCGGGCAGGCACTCCCGGGCCATCGCGGTCAGCGCCCCGTCGGGGCCGAGCTCCAGGAAGGTAGCCGTCCCGGCGGCGGCGAGGGTGGCGACCGCGTCGTGGAAGCGGACGGTGTCCCGGACGTGGTCGACCCAGTAGCCCGGGTCGGTGGCCTCGGCGGCGGTCAGCAGGGCGCCGGTGCGGTCGGAGACGACCGGCAGGGCCGGCGGGTGCCAGGTGACCTTCTCCGCGACCACGCGGAAGTCGGCCAGCATGGCGTCCATCCGCGGGGAGTGGAAGGCGTGGCTGACGCGCAGCCGGCGGGTCCGCCGGCCCTGGGCGGCCAGCCGCTCGCCGGCCGCGAGCACGGCGTCCTCGTCGCCGGAGAGCACCACCGACGCCGGGCCGTTCACGGCGGCCAGCGCCAGCCGGTCGCCGAGCAGCGGGGCCACCTCGGCCTCGGACGCTTGGACCGCCAGCATCGCCCCGCCGGCCGGCAGTGCCTGCATCAGCCGGCCCCGGGCAGCCACCAGGGCCGCCGCGTCGGCCAGCGACAGCACACCGGCGACGTGCGCGGCGGCCAACCCGCCGACCGAGTGGCCGAGCAGGTGCTGCGGGCGCAGGCCCCACGCGGTGACCAGCCGGTAGGCGGCCACCTCGTACGCGAAGAGCGCCGGCTGGGTGAACTCGGTGCGGTCCAGCAGCTCGGCCTCGGGCGAGCCGGGGCGGGCGAGGAGCACCTCGCGCAGCGGGCGGCTCAGGTGCTGGTCCAGTTCCCCGGCCACCTCGTCGAAGGCGGCCGCGAAGACGGGGAACCGGCGGTGCAGCTCGGCGCCCATGCCGGGGCGCTGCGCGCCCTGGCCGGTGAAGAGGAAGGCGACCTTGCCGGCCGGGCGGGCCACCCCGCGCACCACGCCGGGGGTGGGCCGGTCTTCGGCGACCGCGCGCAGGCCGGCCAGCAGGGCGTCCCGGTCGTCGCCGGTCACGACGGCCCGGTGCGGCAACGTCGCCCGGGTGGTGACCAGCGAGTACGCCACGTCGGCCGGGGCCAGGTCGGGGTGGGCGGTCAGGTGGTCCAGCAGTCGGCGGGCCTGCCCGGCCAGGGCCGGCGCGGAGCGGGCGGAGATGATCCACGGGGCCGGCGGGGCCGGCGGGGCGGGCGGGCCGGCGGGCCGGCCGCTGTCGGCGTCCGCGTCGGCGGCCTGCTCGATGATGACGTGGGCGTTGGTGCCGCTGATGCCGAACGCGGACACCCCGGCCCGGCGCGGCTGCCCGGTGGCCGGCCAGGGCTCCGTCCCGGTCAGCAGGGACACGGCCCCGGCGGTCCAGTCGACGTGCGGGGTGGGCTCGTCGACGTGCAGGGTGGGTGGCAGCACCCCGTGCCGCATGGCGAGCACCATCTTCATCACCCCGGCCACCCCGGCGGCGGCCTGGGTGTGCCCGATGTTCGACTTGACCGACCCCAGCCACAACGGCCGGTCGGCGGGCCGGTCCTGCCCGTACGTGGCCAGCAACGCCTGCGCCTCGATCGGGTCGCCGAGGGTGGTGCCGGTGCCGTGTGCCTCCACCACGTCCACCTGGTCGGCGGTCAGCCCGGCGTTGGCCAGCGCCTGCCGGATCACCCGCCGCTGCGAGGGGCCGTTCGGGGCGGTCAGCCCGCTGCTCGCGCCGTCCTGGTTGACGGCGCTGCCCCGCACCACGGCGAGGATCGGGTGGCCGTTGCGGCGGGCGTCGGAGAGCCGCTCGACGAGCAGCATGCCGACCCCCTCCGACCAGCCGGTGCCGTCGGCGGCGGCGGCGAACGACTTGCACCGGCCGTCGGTGGACAGGCCGCGCTGTCGGGAGAACTCGACGAAGACGGTCGGGGTGGCCATCACCGACACCCCGCCGGCCAGCGCCAGGGTGCACTCCCCCAACCGCAGCGCCTGGCAGGCGAGGTGCAGCGCGACCAGGGACGACGAGCAGGCGGTGTCCACGGTGACCGCCGGCCCCTCCAGCCCGAGGGCGTACGAGATCCGGCCGCTCGCCACGGCGGCGGCGCTGCCGGTGCCGAGGTAGCCCTCGACGCCGCCGCTGACCCCGGAGAGCAGCGCCGCGTAGTCGCCCTGGCTGGTCGCTGCGTACACGCCGGTGGGCGCGCCACGCAGCGTGGTCGGGTCGATGCCGGCCCGTTCGAACGCCTCCCAGGCGGTCTCCAGCAGCAGCCGCTGCTGCGGGTCCATGGCGAGGGCCTCGCGGGGGCTGATGCCGAAGAAGGCGGGGTCGAAGTCCCCGGCGGAGTAGAGGAAACCGCCCTCCCGCACGTACGACGTGCCCCGGCTGTCGGGGTCGGTGTCGTAGAGCGCGCCCAGGTTCCAGCCTCGGTCGTCGGGGAACGCCGACATCGCGTCGGCCCCCGCGGCGACGAGGTCCCACAGCTGCTCGGGCGAGGCGACCCCACCGGGGAACCGGCAGCTCATCCCGATGATCGCCACCGGCTCGCTGAGCGAGGCGGTGAGCTGCTGGTTCTGCTGCTTGAGCTTCTGATTGTCGAGCAGGGCCGCGCGCAGCGCGTTGACGACCTCGTCCAGTGACACACTCATCGAAGGCTCCTCAGGGCCGGCCGGGTCACGAGTCGGAGCCTTCCAGGGCCATCCTGACCAGGCCGGCGACGTCGAGTTCGCGGATCTGGGCCTCGGGCGCGGGCGGCGCGGCCGGGGCGGCGGGCGCGCTGGCCACCGGGCCGGCGCTCGTGCGGGCCAGTTGGAGCAACTGGTCGAGCAAACCCGCCTGCCGCAGCTGGTCCAGCGGGATCGCGGCGATGGCCCGACGGACCGACTCCTCGTCGCCGCCGCCGACGTCCCCGCCGTGATCGGGGAAGAGTTCCTCGTGCAGGTGGTCGGCGAGACCCTCGGGGGTCGGGTAGTCGAAGACGACCGTGGTGGGCAGGTCGTGCCCGGTGGCTGCGGAGAGCAGGTTGCGCAGCTCCACGGCGGTGAGCGAGTCGAAGCCGAGGTCCAGGAAGCCCCGGTCGGTGTCGATCACGTCGGCCGAGGAGTGGCCGAGCACCTTCGCCGCGTCCACCCGCACCATGTCCAGCAGCGCGGCCCGCCGCTCGTCGCCGGGCAGCGCCCGCAGACCGGCGAGCAGGTCCCGGGCGACGGGCGCGGGCACGTCCGGCCCGGCGGCGGGGGCGGCGGCCAGCGCGCGTACGGCCGGCAGGTCCGCCAGCAACGGGCTGGGCCGCAGCGAGGTGAACAGCGGCTGGAAGACGGCCCAGTCGACGTCCGCCACGGTGACGCAGGTGTCACCGACCGCCAGGGCGTGCCGCAGCCCGGCCATCGCCACGCCCGGCGGCATCACCCGCAGGCCGCGGCGGCGCAACTGCTCCGCCGCACCGTCGGTGTACATGCCCGACTCGGTCCACGGCCCCCAGGCGACGGACGTGGCCGCCAGGCCCCGGCCGCGCCGCCGCTCGGCGAGCGCGTCCAGGTAGGCGTTGCCGGCCGCGTACGCGCCCTGCCCGCCGCTGCCCCACACGGCCGAGATGGAGGAGAAGAGCACGAACGCGTCCAGCTCGACGCCGTCGAGCAGCTCGTCGAGGAGTTCGGCGCCGGACAGCTTCGGGGCGATGACGTACGCCAGGTCCTCCAGGGTGGTGTCGGCCAGCGGCACCACCTCGCTGACCCCGGCGGCGTGCACCACCGCGCGCAGCGGCGGCCCCTCCCGCCGCAGGTCGGCCAGGAGGTCGGCCATCGCGGTCCGGTCTGCGGCGTCGCACCGCGCGACCCTGCAGTCCACCCCGAGGCCGGTCAGCTCGGCGAGCAGGTCGGTCGCGCCCGGGGTGTCGGTGCCCCGTCGGCTGGTCAGCACCACCCGCTCCGCGCCGGCGCCGGCCACCCAGCGGGCCACGTGCCCGCCGAGTGCGCCGGTGCCGCCGGTGATCAGCACGGTGCCCCGAGGCTGCCACGGCTCGGGTTCCCCGGCGGTGACGGCGGGGGCGAGCCGCCGGACCAGCACGCCGGAGTCGCGGACGGCCACCTGGTCCTCGACGCCACCGCCGGTGAGGATGCCGCCGAGCCGCATCGCCGTCCACGCCTCGAGGGTGGTGGGCAGGTCCACCAGCCCGGCCCAACGGGCGGGCTGCTCGAGCGCCGCCACCCGGCCCAGGCCCCACAGCATCGCCTGTCGGGGGTTGAGCGGGACGTCGTCGTCGCCGACCCCGACGGCCCCCTGCGTGACGCACCAGAGGCGGGCCGGGGCGTCCAGGTCGGTCAGTTGCTGGAGCAGGTGCACGGTCGCGGCGAGACCGCGGGGCAGCGCCGGGTGCTCGGCGTGCGGGGCGTCGTCGAGGCCGAGGAAGGAGAGGATCGACAGCGGCTCGTCGGCCGCGCCGAGCGCCTCGGTGAGGACGGCCGCGAATCCCCCGGTCAGCTCGTCCGACTCGGCGGCGGTGTCGACGGGCACGGTGGTGACGTCCCCGCCGAGGGCCCAGGTGCAGGAGTTCAGGTCCGGGTCGTCCGCCCGGTCTGCGGGCAGCAGGACGAGCCAGCGGCCGGACTCCTCCGCCGCGGGCGGCTCGGCGAGCGGCTCCCAGACCGCCCGGTACCGGGTGCCGTCCACGAGGGCGCGTTCCCGCCCGCGCCGCCGCCACGCCGACAGGGCGGGCAGCACCGCCCCGAACGGCTGGTCGCGGTCCACCTCGAGATCGCGGACCAGCGAGTCGAAGTCCTCGGCCTCGACGGCCGCCCAGAAGCGGCGCTCGACCTCGGTGCCGTCGTCCTCGGCCGCCAGCGCGGCCCAGGGCGGCGGCTCCGGCCAGTAGCGCTGCCGGTCGAAGGCGTACGTGGGCAGGTCGACCCGCTGGGCGCCGGCGCCCTCGTAGAGGGCGGACCAGTCCGGGGAGACGCCGTGGGCGTGCAGGGCGGCGACCGCCCGCAGCAGGGTGGCCGGCTCGGGACGCTCCCGGCGCAGCGCGGGTACGACCAGCGGGGCCCGGCCGCCGGCTGGGGCGCCCTCGGCGAGGACGGCCTGGGCGAGGGCGGTGAGCACCCCGTCCGGGCCGACCTCGATGTAGCCGGTGACGTTGCGGTCCCGCAGCGTGGCGACGGCGTCGGCGAAGCGCACGGCGTCGCGGGCGTGCCGCACCCAGTACTCCGGCGTACCGATCTCGGTCACGTCGACCGGCGCGCCGGTGACGGTGGAGACCATCGGGATGGTCGGGGCCTGGTACCGCAGCCGGCCGGCGACGGCGGCGAGGTCGTCGAGCACCGGGTCCATCAGCGGACTGTGGAACGCGTGGCTGACCGTCAGCCGCCGGATCCGGACGCCCCGGGCGGTCCACTCGGCGGCCAACTCCTCGACGGCGTCGCCGGCCCCGGACACCACCACGGCGGCGGGGCCGTTCACGGCGGCGACCGAGACCCGGTCGGCGCGGTCGCCGAGCGCGGCGGTCACCTCGGCCTCGCCGGCGGCGATGGCGAGCATCGCCCCGCCGGCCGGCAGCGCCTGCATCAGCCGGCCCCGGGCGGCGACCAGCTCGGCGGCGTCGGCCAGGGAGAGCACCCCGGCGGCGTGAGCGGCGGCGAACTCGCCGATGGAGTGCCCGGCGACCGCGTCGGGGCGGACGCCCCACGCCTCCAGCAGCCGGAACAGCGCCACCTCGACGGCGAAGAGCGCCGGCTGGGTGAACTCGGTCCGGTCCAGCAGCTCCGCGTCGGGGGCGCCGGCCTCGGCGAACAGCACCGGCTTGAGCGGTCGAGGCAGGTGCGGGTCGAGGGCGGCGCAGACCTCGTCGAGGGCGGCGGCGAAGACCGGGAACGCCTCGGCCAGCTCGCGACCCATGCCGGCCCGCTGGGCTCCCTGCCCGGAGAACAGGTACGCCACCTTCGGCCGGGACGCGGCCGCCCCGGTGACCAGCAGCGGCGAGTCCTCGCCGGCGGCGAGGGCGCGCAGCCCGGCGTCCAGGGCGGTCCGGTCGGCGGCGAGGACGACGGCCCGGTGGTCCAGGGTGGCCCGGGAGGCCACCGACGACCAGCCGACGTCGACCAGCCGCGGGGCCGCCGGCCCGGTCAGCTGGTCGGCCCACCAGCCGGCCTGGGCGGCCAGCGCGGCCGCGGTACGCGCCGACAGCAGCACCGGCACCACCGGTAGCCGGGCCGGGTCCCCCGCCGGCTCGACCGGCTCGACCGGCGCGGTCGGCTCGGGCGCCTGCTCGAGGATGGTGTGCGCGTTGGTGCCGCTGATCCCGAACGAGGAGACGGCGGCCCGGCGCGGGTGGCCGGTGACGGGCCACGGGCGGCCCTCGTCGAGCAGCTCGACCGCGCCGACGGTCCAGTCCACCTGGTCGGTCGGCTCGTCGACGTGCAGGGTCTGCGGCAGGTAGCCGTGCTGGAGGGCCAGCACCATCTTGATGATCCCGGCGACGCCGGCGGCGGCCTGGGTGTGGCCGATGTTGGACTTGATCGAGCCCAGCCAGAGGGGCTGGTCGTCGGGGCGCTCCCGGCCGTACGTGGCGAGCAGGGCCTGCGCCTCGATCGGGTCGCCGAGCCTGGTGCCGGTGCCGTGCGCCTCGACGGCGTCCACGTCCGCCGGGGTGAGGCCGGCGTTGGCGAGGGCCTGCCGGATCACCCGCTGCTGCGACGGCCCGTTGGGCGCGGTGAGGCCGTTGGACGCGCCGTCCTGGTTGACGGCGCTGCCCCGGATCACCGCGAGCACCGGGTGACCGTTGCGGCGGGCGTCGGACAGCCGCTCGACCAGCAGCAGGCCGAGGCCCTCGCCCCAGCTGGTGCCGTCGGCGGCGGAGGCGAACGCCTTGACCCGGCTGTCCGGGGCCAGCCCCCGCTGCCGGCTGAAGCCGACGAACACGCCGGGGGTGGACATCACGGTGACGCCGCCGACGAGGGCGAGGGAGCACTCCGACTGGCGGAGCGCCTGGCAGGCCCAGTGGAGCGCCACCAGCGACGAGGAGCAGGCGGTGTCCACCGAGACGGCCGGGCCCTCCAGCCCGAGGGTGTACGACACCCGGCCGGAGAGGACGCTGCCGGCGTTGCCGGTCATCAGGTGACCCTCGGCGCCCTCGGCGCTGTACATCAGGTTGCGGTAGTCCTGGTAGTTGGTGCCGACGAAGACACCGGTGGGGCTGCCCCGCAGCGCCTGGGGGTCGATCCCGGCCCGCTCGATGGCCTCCCAGGCCGCCTCAAGCAGGAGCCGCTGCTGCGGGTCCATGGCGAGGGCCTCACGGGGGCTGATGCCGAAGAAGCCGGCGTCGAAGTCGGCGACCCCGGCGACGAAGCCGCCCTCGCGGGCGTAGCTGGTGCCCTCGTTCTCGGGGTCGGAGTCGAAGAGCCGGTCGAGGTCCCAGCCCCGGTCGGTCGGGAACTCGCCGATCGCGTCGCCGCCGGCGGCGAGGAGCTGCCACAGCTGCTCCGGGGTGTCCGCCCCGCCGGGGAGGCGGCAGCTCATCGCCACGATGGCGATCGGCTCGTCGTCCACGACCGTGGTGGCCGGGGCGGGGGCGGCCGCGTCCGGCGCGACCCCGGTGAGCAGTTCGTCGAGGTGCGCGGCGAGCACCGTCGGGTTGGGGTAGTCGAAGGCGAGCGTCGCGGGCAGCCGCAGGTCGGTGGCGGTGGCCAGGAAGTTGCGCATGTCCACCGCGGTCAGCGAGTCCAGGCCCAGGTCGCGGAAGGGGCGGGTGGCCGGGATGTCGTCGGCCGCGCCGTACCCGAGCGCGGTCGCCGCGCACTGGCGGACCAGCTCCAGCAGCGCCGCGGCACGCTCCGCCGGGGCGAGCCCGGCGAACCGTCGGGCCGCTGGGTTCGACGGCGCGTCCGGCTCCTCCTCGACGGTCTCCTGCGCGACCTGCCGGGCCGCCTCGCGCACCTCGGCGAGGTCGCCGATCAGCGGGCTGGGCCGGACCAGCGTGAACGCGGGGGCGAACCGGGCCCAGTCGATGTCGGCGATGACGGTGGTCGCGTCGTCGCGCCGCAGCGCCCGCGCGAGGGCCTCGACGGCCAGGGCGGGGTCCATGCCGACCATGCCGCCCCGGCGCAGCCGCTGCTGGGCGCGCTCGTTGTCGGCGGGCAGGCCCGCCCCGCGCCACGCGCCCCAGGCCACGGAGAGGGCGGGGCGGCCCTCGGCCCGGCGCCGCTCGGCGAGGGCGTCGAGGAAGGCGTTCGCCGCCCCGTACGCGCCCTGCCCGGCGTTGCCGGTGGTGCCGGCGACCGAGGAGAAGAGCACGAAGGCGTCCAGGTCCAGGTCCCGGGTCAGCTCGTCCAGGTGGACGGCGGCGGCGCACTTGGGCGCGGCGACGGTGTGCAGGCGCTGCGGGGTGGCGGTGTCGACGATGCCGTCGTCGAGGACGGCGGCCGTGTGCAGCACGGCGGTCACCGGGGCGTCGGCGGGTACGGCGGCCAGCAGGTCGGCCAGCTGCGCCCGGTCGGTGACGTCGCAGCGGGCCACGGTGACCCGTACGCCGAGGTCGGTCAGCTCCTCCTCCAGCTCGGCGGCGCCCGGGGCGTCCGGGCCGCGCCGGCTGGCCAGCAGGACGTGCGCGGCGCCGGAACGGGCGGCCCAGCGGGCCATGTGCCCGCCCAGCCCCCCGGTGCCGCCGGTGATCAGGACGGTGCCGCGCATCCGCCAGCCGTCGTCCGCCGGGTCGCCGGTCGGCTCGGGCTCGGCGATCCGGGCGAGCCGGCGGACGAAGACCCCGGAGTCGCGGACGGCGAGCTGGTCCTCGCCGCCGTTGTCGCCGAGCGCCGCGCAGAGCAGGGCGCCGGTCTGCGCGTCGAGGGTGCCCGGCAGGTCGAGCAGGCCGCCCCAGCGGCCGGGGTGTTCGAGGGCGACGGCGCGGCCGAGCCCCCAGACGGAGGCGGCCACCGGGTGCGGCGGCAGGTCGTCGGCGGAGACCGCGACGGCCCCCCGGGTCGCGCACCACAGCGGCGCCTCGACGTCGAGCGTGCCGAGCGCCTGCACCAGCAGGGCGGTGCCCGAGGCGGCCAGCGAGGTCGCCGGGTGCTCCGGGTGCGCCCGCTCGTCCAAGCCGAGCAGCGAGAGCACGGCGGCGGGCCGGTCCGGGCCGGGGAGCGCGGCGCGCAGCCGGTCGACCAGCGCCGCCGGTTCGTCGGTGGCGTCCAGCTCCACGGGTACGACGTCCGCGCCGAAGTTGCCGAGCGCCCCCAGCACCCCGGTGACCAGCGGGTCGTCGCCCAGCCCCGCGGGCAGCGGGACGAGCCAGGTGCCGGCGAGCCAGGTCAGCGGCAGGTCGGGCACGGCCTGCCAGGTGACCCGGTAGCGCCACCGGTCGATGTCCGGCGCGCTGTCGGGGGCGGCGAGGAAGACCGGCGGCGCGGGCCAGTACCGGTGGTGGTCGAAGGCGTACGTGGGCAGTGCGACGGTGTCGGTCGCGGCGAGGACGGTCGTGAGGTCGACGGGCAGGCCGATGGCGTGGGCGGTGGCGAGG
>NZ_JBVJGT010000037.1:0-68821 GCF_055587185.1 Micromonospora sp. NPDC048040
CCGCCGAGTACGAGGCGCTACACGCGATGACCCAGCCGGTCACCGCACCCCTGAAAACCAGCTAACCAACTCTCCATCAAACCCGGGGCTTGACAGACACCCTGCTCTGACGGGACCGTGCCCTACCGCTGGCATCGAGCCGGAGAGCCTCGCAACCGGCAGGAGGGTTGGGGGAGGGGCGCCGGGGCATCGTTGCCGTTTGGCACATCCGTCCTGGCCGCGCACACGCCCCCATCGGTACCCGCCGTTGTCCTGGTCGGCCATATCCGTTGATCGACCGACGTAACGCATCTGATCGATGTGTCGCCATTTCGGGCAGAGCCGGTGTCGATCTTTCGATCGGATCGGCCGATCCGAGAGGTGTCGCACGTACGGGCACCCCCCTCCAACCAGGGAGTTGCATGTCCATCCTTCGGCGACGTCCAGGCGTCCTGCTCACGCTGATCGCCCTGTCCGCCAGTTTCGGCGCGGTGGCCACTGCTGTACCCGCGTCAGCCGCCCCGAATCGGGCAGATCTCTCCGTCGATCTCGCCGTCAGCCCCACGCGGGTCCCGGTGAACGGCAAGCTCGTCACCGCTGACATCCACGTCGCGAACGCGGGGGCCGCGAGCGCGGACGGCATCGCGGTGACGATCGAGATTCCCGCCACCGCCCACATCGCCGGCGAGGGCCCCGCCACGGATTCGCCCTGGCAGTGCGCCCTGGCTCGGCCGAGCCGGTGCACCCACCCCACTCTGGCGGCCGGACAGAGCGCCACCCCGCTCAGCCTTCCGATCAGGCTCAGCGAGGGCGGCGACGGTCAGTCGGTGGCCATCACCGCCAGTGGCACGACGACCAGCCGCGAGTCGTCCACCGGGAACAACCTCGACAGTCAGTCGGTCACCTATGACGCGAGCATCGTCTACCCCGACCTGCACGTCGAGAGCGCCGTACCGATCCCGAGCTACCAGGTGATCGAGGGCGACTGGGTCAAGTACCCGATGCGGTTCGGCAACGCCGGCAACGTCGCCGCCGCCGACGTGCGGGCCCACGTCGTCGCCGCGCCGGGCCTGTTCTGGGGCGTGGGCAACCAGTCCGACCCGTCCTGGCAGTGCACCACCATCGTGGTCGATCAGGAATGGGACTGCGTCAACGGTCCCCTCGCGGTCGGCGCGGTGACGCCGACGCTTTCCTTCAGCGGGCCGGTACCTGCGGGCGGTCAGCCCGGCGACCGGCTGCCGGTGACCGTGACGCTCTCGACCAGCACCCCCGGCGAGGACCCGGCCGGCAGCGTGCACGAGGGTGGCTTCGAATACGGAACTCCGGCATACGTCAGCGGGCGGGTCTGGCTCGACGTCGATCGAGACGGCCAGCGGGACGCCGGGGAGGGTACGCCCGTACTGGACCAGCTCAGCGTCTCCCTCGTGCCGGCGGACGGCAGTGCCTCCGTCAGCGTGTCGGTGAACGCGGACGGCACGTACCGGATTCCGGTGCACGCCGGCCAGTACCTGCTCGAGGCCGGTTTCGCGCCGGGCTCGTACCAGTTCACCACCCCGAACGTCGGCGACGACGCCACCGACTCCGACGTACATGTCACCTACGACTCCTGGGACTACGTGACGGCGCAGAGCGATCCGGTGAACCTCGCGGAGGGCGATGAGGCGACCCTCGACATCGGCCTGGTGACCGTCGGCTGAGCCGAGCCGTGGGCCGTCCGTGTCGAGGCGGCCCACCGTCCGAGGCCGCAGACCGATCCGCAGCGGGGCCGGAGGAACCCCGATGCAGATCGGTCCGCGGCCGACCGGCCTACTTGACGGTCACAGGGAGGGCCTTCGGCGGCAGCTGCCAAGAGCACCCGACGTCACCCGAAAGTCGCGACCGCGACGAGCCGACCACGACCCGGATCACGGGCGGTAGCCCCTGCCCGGCTCGGTGATCAGGTGCCACCCGGCCGCGCCGGGAATTACGAACGTCGCAGCGGCCGGGGTCGGCCGACCCCACGACCTGGGTCAGCCTCACCGTCGGGCAGGAGTCGGCCGCCGAGCCGGCACCGCCCGCCATTGCGCCTGGGGCTCAAACCCGCGCTGGCTGGCGCCTTGGAGTAGACAGCGGCGAGAAGCCCCGCAGACCGACAGCGGCGATCTCAATGTCCCGTCGCCGCCGACAAATCGGCGATCAGCTTGTCGAGCACCAGTTCCTCCTCGACCCGGACCCCGGCCGCGAGCATCGCCGCAGCGAGTCCCGGATCCCAGGCCGCGTCGGTCGGCGTGCCACTCAGCGACCCTCCGGTACTCGGCCGGTCGGTGCGGTCCGCGACTCCGGCCAGGTAGTCGCCGGTCCCGTAGCGCCACGGCTGCCAGGGCACCCTGCCGTGTAGCAGGTTGGCGATCCGCAGGCCACCCCAGTCGAAGTCGCCGTGATACCGCAGGCGGGCGCCAGACTGGACCAGGTTGGCCAGCAGCCGCAGCGCCGCGGTGCTGGGCTGGCCGCCGACGCAGACCAGCGGCGGGCACGCCGCACCAAGCTGGTCGGCCGCAGCCGCCAACACAGTGGGGTTCTCGCAGACGTACACGGTCCGGGCAGCGAACCGGGGCTCTCCGCGAGCGAGCTGGCGCAGGGTCACGACGACCGGCTCCCCGAGCGCGGCGGCGGGGGCGACGAGGTCGTGCAGCCGGCATCCGGGGACCGTGGGCAGGTTGACGGCGAGCACGGTCGAGGAGAGATCGTCGAGGAACACCCCGGCGGCGTACCAGAGCATCCGGCGTTGCTCGGCCGCCGACTCGGGCAGTGGCGCGTCCCCCCACCAGGTGGCCCGGACGGCAGAACGGGCCACTGTCTCCAATGCCCGGCCAGCGTCGAGCGCGTGCGCGTCGCCGGTGGTGCGGGCCGCGATCCGGGCCAACGGTTCCCCGTCCGCCGGCAGCGCGGCGAGGACGGCAACCAGGTCGGCCACGAGCCGCGCCGCCGCCGGCGGCGTACCGGCCAGCCGCCGCAGCAGCGCGGCCGTGCCCGAGGCGGCGCACCATTCGGCCAGCTCGGCGCGCACGCCGCCGAGCGCGGCGAGCGGTGCCAGGGAGGCCTGCCAGGCGGCGGCCTCGGCGGCCCGCACCTCGGCGAGCACCGCGACGCCTCCGGTCAGCGCCTCGACCGCCCCGGCCAAGCCGTCGGGGTGCATTCCGCTGCGCCGGATGATCCGATCCAGCTCCTCGAGGTTGATGGTCAGGGTGCTGCCGCGACCGGGCGGGCGGCCCAGGACCCGTTCCACCGCCCGCCGTTCGTCCGGGCTGGGCCCGTCCAGGGTCAGGGTGCCGGTCAGCGGCTGTCCCCGGGCGATGCGGCGGCGTAACCGCTGGAACAGCCGTTCGGTCTCCGCCCCGCCGAGCTGCCGGCGCAGCCGTTCCAGGTCGGTCACCGCGCATCCCACAGGCCCGGGGTCGTCCCCGGCTCGGGATGATGCTCGTCCGGCTGTGGGTTCCGCTGCCGCGGCGCCGGCCGCTCCGGCGTGGACAACAGGTGCCGCTCGCGGCCGTCCCAGCGCCACGGGGTGACCAACACCGCGTCGATGCCGTCGTGCCGGGCAAGGTGGGCGATCCCGAGGCCAGGCACCTGCGGATAACAGCCCCACTCCCGCTCGCTGGTCATCACCACGTCGAGGTCGAAAGTGGCCAGCAGGCCGAGACACTTCGCCCGGGAGTCGTCGTCCACCCCCGCGAAGGCCTCGTCCAACGCGATCAGCCGCGGCGCGTACGGGTTGCCGGCCGAGCCGTAGTAGGACGACGCGGCGGCGAACAGCGGAACGCTCGCCGCCAGTACCCGCTCACCGCCGGACGCGGGCCCGGTCGCCGGACGCCACTGCCCGTCCTGGTGCCGCTGGATCGTGAACTCGTGCCACGCCCGGTAGTCCAGCGCGCGGGTCAGCTGCTCCGACCAGGTCGCCGCGTCGTCGCGCAGCCGTTCACGGTTGATCTGCTCCTGCAGGAAAGCGCCCACGGCGCGGCGGTCCTCGTCGTTCCAGACGTCCGTGCTCTGCCGCAACTGCTTGGCGCGCAGCTCGGCCAGCCCGGCCGGAGCGTCGCGGGTCGGCCGCCACAGCAGCCGCAGCCGCATGCCGGTCGAGGTGGGCCGCACCTCCAGCTCCTCGTTCATCCCCGCGACCTGACGCTCGGCGCCGACGATCAGCTCCTGGAGCGCCCCGGCGACCTCGTTGACCAGGTGCGTCTCCAGCACCTCCCGCTCGTGCGCGGAAAGCATCCGCTGCCGCTCGTCGATCTCGTCAACCAGCGCGGCGGCCAGGTCGGCGACGGTGCGGCTACGCCCCTGAAAGCTGACCTCGACGACCATCGTCTCCTCACGGATGGTCGCCACCACCTGGTGACCCTGCCGCAACAGGCCGTCGGTCAGCGCCTTCACATCCATACTGACCTGCTGCTGCAGCCGATCCCAACGGCGGTCGTCGTCGTCGGTGTCGGCCAGTTCCCGCTCGACGGCCCGGGCCAGCGCCACCGCTGGGGTCGCCGCCCACGACTGCGCCACATCCGGCACCTCAAGGTCGGGGCAGGCCAGGTCGACCAGGCCGGTGCCGGCGAAGGCGCGCAGCCCCTCGACGGCGGCGTCCCGGTCCCCGGTCGCCGCGTGCAGCTCCTGTTGCAGCCGGCTGCGTCGCCCGCCGGCGTCACCCCGGGCGTCCCGGGCCGCCGCCTCCTGCCCCCGGGCGTCCTCACGGTCGCGTTCGCAGTCCCTCAGCAGGCCGGTCGTCTCCGCGATGCGGCGCTGCAGGTCCGCCACGGACGCGCCGGCGGTGGCGTTCAGCGTCTCAAACTCCACCCGGGCCGCCCGTGCCGCGTCCCGCGCCTCGGCCGCCTCGACCGCCGCTGGCGCCAGCCGCTCCAGCCGTT
Organism: Micromonospora sp. NPDC048040; assembly: GCF_055587185.1. Lineage (NCBI taxonomy): Bacteria > Bacillati > Actinomycetota > Actinomycetes > Micromonosporales > Micromonosporaceae > Micromonospora > Micromonospora sp. NPDC048040. The sequence goes on from NZ_JBVJGT010000037.1 coordinate 4,875, forward strand.
CCTCGTGTAGCTGGGCCGCCTCATCCCGGCGGGCGTGCGCCGCACGCACGCCCCTCACGGTCGGCCACCAGGCGGCCAGGGCCACCCGGTACGACTGCAGCCCGTCCCGGACCCCGGCCAGCTCCTCGACGTCGTACGGCAGGTCGACGTCGTCGGCGAACTCGGTCGCCTCAGCCAACGCGGTCGCCGCCTCGGCGAGCCGCCGGCTCAGCACCGCACCTGCCTCGTCCCGCCGGCCGACGATGCCGCGGCGCGTCTCGTACGCGCCGCGTACCCGGGTGTGGGCCTCCCGCAGCGGCTGGTCCGACGGCAGCGCCCGCGCCTCAGCGGCGACCCGCTCCCGCCGCTGGCGCAGCTCGCCGCGCTGGCCCGCGACGGCCGCGAGCCGCGCCGACAGCTCCTCGGCTTCCCGCTGCAGCTGGGTGATCCGCGCCCGGCGGGACGCCTCCCGGGCGCTGTCGCCGATGTGCTCCGCCGCCGGCTTGGCCCACCGTCCGGCGAGGACCCCGTTGCCGAACGTGCCGGTCGCGTCGACCCAGGTCACCGCCGAGCCGGCGCCTAGGCCGATCGCGGCGAGCACACCGGTGACGGCTTCGTCCGACAGCGCCGCGCAGGCCGGGTCCGCCCGGTCGACCGCCGGGCGGAGCAGCTGCGCCAGGTTCGATGTCACCGCCCCGCCGGGCCGCAGCACGGTGTCCCCGCTGACCGGGTCGCGCAGCGCCCCGTCGGGGTCGAGCCACGCGTCGAGAATGCCGGCCGCCTCCAGGGCCGCCTCGATGCCGGCCCGCTGCGACGCCGGCACCTGCGGGGCGAAGTCCACCACCCGCCACAGCGGCGCGCCCGGCCGGTCCCGGCGTGCCTCGTCGGCGCGCGTGTGCGGTGCGGGCGGCGGCTGATGCGTTCCCGCCTCCAGCCGGCGCAGCTCCGCCTCGGCCCGTTGTAGACCGTCGCGGACCTCGCGTTCCTCGGCCTCCAACGCGGCGTCGGCGCGGGCGAGGGCCTCCGTCGCGGCCGTGGCGGCGCGCGTCGTCTCCCGCGCCGCCGGGTTTTCTCCGGCCAGCGTGCCGACCCACTGCTCCAGTTCCGCGAGGATGCCGTCGAGGTCACTGACCGGCAGTTCGACCACGCCGCGAAGGTGCTCCCGGGTCCGCCGGAGCAGCAGCTCACCCGCCTCGGTCGCGGCCGACTCGGCCTCCGCGATCCGCAGGTCCGCGGCGGCCATCTCGACGTCGAGCCGGTCCACCTCGTCGCGGGCCCGGTCCGCCCGACCCCGGGCCGCGTCGGCGGCGTCGCGGAGCCGGTCCAGCGTCCGCAGCGAACTCGACCGCGAGGCGACCAGTTCGTCCGCGGCGCGGGTCGCCTCGGCCAGCCCGACCGGTAGCGCGGCCACCACCCGCGCCGCGTGCCGGTCGGCCAGTCGCGCCGCCGTTGCGTCCCGCTCGACCTGCGCGCGCGCCGCGTCCTCGGCGTCCTGTGCCTGCTGCAGCTCCCGGGCCGCGTCCTCCGCGGACCGGCCGGCGCGGGCCACATCGGCCTCCAGGTCGCGCAGCCGCCCCTCCTGCCGTGCGGCGAACTGGTGGCGTTCGTCGGCGATGCCCTGCAGCCGGCGCAGATGCTCGGCGGTACGCGCCTCCGGGCTGTCCCGCAGCGCCTGCAGCCGGGTGGTCAGCTCCCGGGACTGCTCCGTCAGCCCGTCGATGCGCGCCAACGCCCGGGTCAGGTCGGCGTCGGCCTGCTCGTAGGCCCGCTGCGCCTCGGTCAGTTCCCTGCCGAGCTGTTCGTAGCGGCTGTGCTGCTGGCGCAGCAGCCCGGCCCGGCGGCGCGTCGCGACCCGCGCGTACTGCCGGTAGCGGGTGAGGAAGTCGTCGGCGGCCCGTTTCGTCTCGGCCAGCTCCCGCAGCGTCATCCGCTCGTCGTCCAGGCTGCGGAAAGCCTCCGCGACCTGGGTGATCAGGTTCTCGTCCAGCGGCGGCAGCGCGTCGGTGAGCGCCCGGGACAGGCTCTTCTCGTCCGGCCGCTTCGACAGCTGCGGTTGGCGCAGCCGGATCAGCAGAGAGACCAACGCGTCGTATCGGCTGCCGAGCCCGAACAGCGCCTCGTCCACGGCCCGCCGGTAGTCCGCCGCCCGGTCGTAGACCATTCCGGCGGGCCCGACCGCGTCGCGCAGCCGCTCCCGGGTCAACGTCGTGCCGGTGGCACCCACCAGTGTCAGGTCGACGCCGACCCGCTGGCTGGTGACGAAGAACCAGTGCCGGGCGATGCCCCGCCCGGCGACCGCCTTCAGCCCGCACCCGATGGTGAGAAAGCGGTCCCCGTCGCGGTCGCGGCGGCCGAACTCCAACCAGGTGTAGCCGAGCCGCTCCGGATGCGGGTACCTGCCGCCGAGCAGCAGGTTCCACTCCATCCGCTTGTGCGGGTCACCGTCGGGCTCCACCCGGTACGGCGCCAGGTCCCCGTCGAGCAGGAACGGCAGCATCAGCGCCAGCACCTTCGACTTGCCGGTGCCGTTGTTGCCCCGCAGCAGCAGGCGCCCGCCGTGGAAGTGGAACTCCTCCTGGTCGTAGTAGAAGATGTCGACCAGCCCGGCGCGCAACGGCTGCCAGCGCTCCTTCGCCGGGAGCGGCAGCTGGTCGGCCAGCGGTACGGTCATCGCGCAGATTCCCTCGATCGTTCGGACTTGTCGGTGCCCACCCGTCGGGCGGCCGGCTCGCGGATCGTCGGCGCGGCCAGGGCATACCGGGCGATCGCCGGCCGGGGCAGCACGAGCGGGTCTGCGCCCGGCTCGACCCGGATCAGCTTCAGCGCGCGCAGCGCCTCCAGCGCCGTGGCGACGAGGTCCACCTCGGCACCCGGGTCGGTGGCGTGCTTACGCCAGTACGACCGGTGCTCGACGGCCAGCTCCCGGGTGCGCCGGTGCAGCTCGCTGACCCGTACCCCGCCGTCACCTGCGGCGATGTGCTCCGCCAACAGCAGGGTCAGGTGACTCTGCATCCCCTCGGCCGGCATCCGCACGTCGGTGAGCTCGTCCTCGGGATCGACCATCGCGATCCCCTCCGCGCGCACCTCGGCGACCAAGCCGGTGAACTGGGTGATCCGGGTCAGCAGCGCGTGCCGCTGACTGGTCAGGTAGGCGCGCTCGGCCTCGGAGAGCTCGTCGTGGTAGACCACCGGCTGCTCCAGCAGCAGCCGGGTCAGCCGGTGCCGCAGCGCCCGGTTCCGGGCGTCGTCCACATCCGGTACGACCTCCAGCGTCAACGCCGCGAGCCGGCCCGGCCCGGTCGACTCGTCGATCATCGACGGCCCCCGGGACGCGGCGAGCAGGCCGGCGAGCACGTGCCGGTCCACGTCGTACAGGACGTCTCCGCCGGCACCCAGGTACGCCTCCTCGTCCCCGGCCACCCGGCGCAGCACTCCCCAGTGCAGCAGCAACCGGACCACGGCCACCATGTCGGCCCGCCGCTCCCGCCGGTCCAGCGCGAACGAGAACCCGGCCGCCGCCAGCGTCGGCTCGGCGGCCCCCGTCACCACCTCCTCGGCCAGGCGGCCCAGCGTGATCTGCCCGTCGGCGCGCTCCAGGGCCGCCACCGCCAGGCAGGTCAGCACGTACCGCTGCCGGGAGAACGGGGTCCGCGACCGCGGATCCCGCGCCGGATGCGTGCCGTCGTGAGGGTCGGCGGTCAGCTTCACCAGCCGTACCGTGTGGGCGTCGGCCACCACCTGCCAGCCGGTCTCCCGGTCGAACCACTCCCGCAGCTCCGCCGCGTACGCCCGGACCAGCCGGTAGGTCTCCGCGTCGGTGAGCCCAGCCACCAGCAGCGGGCGGGCCAGCAGCAGCCGCGCGGCCCTGCGCCGCCGCACCTCCGGCACATCGTCGGCGATGGCACGCCCCCTCACCGGGCCGCCCCGACAAGGTCGATGATCTCGATGAGATGCTCCGGCCCGGTCAGCACCCCGTCCTCGGTGACGACCCGCACCGGTGGGGCCGCGTCGACCCGCCGCAGCCGAACCACCATCGTGCCGTCCGACGTCGTGGTGGTCACCTCCGACTGGCCCGGCCGGCGGGTCGCCAGGGCGTCACCGAGCAGCTTAAGGAAGAGCCGGAACTCGGCGGAGTCCAGCTCCACCAGCTCGGACAGACGGATCGGGCCCGGGGTGGCCAGCGCGGCCCGGGCACGGGCGGTCTGTTCCGTCTCCCGGCGCACCCGCTCGGCGAGCACGCGACGCTGATCCGACCGGTCGATCACCCGGTTCGGCGCGCCCCGCCGCTCGTAGGAGCCGGTGCGGCGCAGCCGAGGGCTGATCTCCAGACGGGGCGCGCGCGCCCACGGCGTGGCCGCTGGCACGGGCCGCTCCTCGGTGGCGGCGAGGGTCTCGGCGGTGGTGGTGAGGTGCCGGGCGGGGGAGAGCCCGAACGCGGTGTGCCAGAGCCGGTGCGCCGCCTCGTCGTCCGGCGCTTCGGCGAACCAGAGGGCGAGCCGGCGGAAGTCCGCCGAGCGGTCCGACCGCCCGGCCCGCCGCTCGTTGATCGCGGCGACCGTGCTCAGCAACTGCCGGATTCCGCCGATCGCCGCCGTCCGCAGCAGCCGCGCCTGGGCAGGGCGGCTGCTGTCGCCGCTGACGAACCAGTCACGGAGCCCCGCCCAGCGCAGGCGCCAGGTGTCCAGAGCCTGCCGCATGGCGGCGTCGTGCCCGCCCCAGGCGTCGGTGTCCAGGCCGTCCCGCGCGTCCGCGCCGCCGTGCTCCTCGGTGGGAGCGGTATCGGCGGCCTCGCGGCGCGCCGCCACCTCCAGCAGCGGCGTCACGCCGACCGCCTCGATCTGGCGGGTGAGCGCCGCGATCTCGGCGCCCCGGTTAGCCAGGTCGGCGATGAACCGCTCCAGGTAGGCGATCAGCTGCTCCTTGTACGCCAGGAACGCCGCGACGTCGGCGTCGGAGAAGTCGATCGTCCGGCGCAGTGACGCCATGAAGGCCTGCGCGTTGTCGGCCAGGCCGGTGAACCGGTCGACGAGGCTCAGCAACAGCAGGTGCGTCTTCGCCGCGTCCGGCGGCTCGCCAGCTGCTGCCGCTTCGGCGACGGCCAGCAGCCCGCGCAGCTGTTCCGCGATGTCGGACAGGGCCACCGACTGCAGGGCGCCCCGCCGCCCGATCGCCTCCTCGTACTTGGCGATCGCCTCCTCCGCCGCGTGCCCCTCCCGGGTGAGCTGGTAGAGGTAGCGGGCCCGATGGAAGTCCTCAACCGTTGTCACCCGGCCGGTGTCGGGGTCGGCGCGCAGATTTCCCCACTCGGCGAGCTGATCCAGGGCGGCGCGAACGGTTTCCAGCGACGCCCCCGCCCCGATGTCGATCAGGACGTCCTCGGGCCGCAGGTGCACGGTGAAGCGCTGCTTCGCCGCAACGAACGCGTCCAGGATCTGCCGATACAGCGCCGAGTTCTGCGCCTGGAGGTGGGCGAACGGTTGCGCCGGTGATCCGGTCCCGAGGGGCATGGCGTTCATCCTCGCATCGTCGAACGTGATCTTCGGCGCTGGGACTCACCGTGCGTGCCTCCTCACGACCAGCGAACAAAAAGTAGGCGGCGGAGCCCGCCAACGAGCCGCCTGACCTACGACGGCCGCAGGTCGCGGCCGGCCGCACGCAGATGAACGATTCGCTCACGGCGCCAGCCCGAAGATCAAGTACGTTGAGTATGAGGCGCTGGTTCAGGAGCAGCGGCACATTCCCAGAAGTGACGGGACCACCCCGCACGCGAAGCAGGCATCCGGATGAGGTGCACGCTCGACCGGACGCGACACCGGAGCCGGCAGGCTGCGAAGCGAGGGGCCGGTTTGCGGCGGAAGGGGGTGCGCGAGAAGAGCTGCCTGTACCTGCTCCTGGGTGACCATCGGCCAGCCGCGTTTGCGTACCTCCTTGGTCAGCCGCTTGATACCGAGCTTCGGGTGCCTGGCCTGGGCGGCGTGAGCCACCTTGGCGAGCGCCTGTGGCACACGGACGGCCGTATCGTTGCCCGCTGGCTTCCGGGTCGCGGTGGGTGGACTGATTACGGTGATGGTGCCATACGACTGCTGCTTCTTCTTGGCGGGTTCGATTCTTCGGGGCGCCGAGGGACCTTTCGGTGCCGGCAGTTTCCCGTCCTGTGCGGGGTAGGCACGCAGCGCCTCTCGGACCTGGTCGGCGGAGACCCCGGGCCAGCCGCTCTGCGCAAGGTGCCGGGCGATTGTCGTGTCCTTGATACCGCGCATTCGCGCCTTCAGCGCGCGGGCGGCGTCCGCCAGGTTCTGCTGCCTGGGTCTGCTTCGATGATTCGGGCTGGCCGAGGCGGACCTGGGCGCGCGTTGACGCGCCGGGCTGGTGATGGCGGCGCGACCCTTGGACTGAAGTCGGTCGAGCCAGACATCGGGCGTCCGGTCGGGCAGGTCGTCGTTCTCCCAGTCGCGCCGGAAATCGCTCGAACCTCGCCCCTCCGCGTTGGCGTACCAGTCGTTGACGGTGCGCTTGATTACCACGCTGCCCTCCGCTGCCGTCGGCGCAAGGAATCAACCGCGAAACGACCCGGCGAGGGTTTAACGCGGTATGCAGGAAACTCGATGTTAGGTGGCAGTCGACTCGGTCCGATAGGGCCATTCGTCGCACTCGGGCAACGAATGGTTGACAGCGCCGGGCAGCTTGGTACAAGTGTCAACGCTGTTTGTCGGCGGCGCGGACGACGAGGATGGTGCCGTCGCGGCCCAGGGAGAGGTCTCCCCCTGTCGGCGCGACGCCGACCACCTGTCGAAGATTCGCGGTGCCGTCCGCAGGTACTGGCCGATCCGGCCCTCCGCGAGATGCCGGTACAGCTCGCTCTCCACGCCCCGGAACACCTCCAGCGTCCGGCCGCCGGGCAGCGGCGCGAGGTGCGGGCGCCCTCGGCGCGCAGGCCAGCGCGCAGCGGCAGCGTCTGGGCGGTGCTCGACGTCCACGGCAGCTCCGGTTCGAACAGGGCATCCTGTGCCGGTGCCGGGCTACAAGCGGGGGACCAACCGGGGTAGGCCGGCCAACCAGGACCGCCGTGACCAGCGTCCGGACTGGCCCCAAGATTGCCGTCTCTGCGCGGCTGTCCGTCGCTCCGGGGCAATGGGTTTGACTTGAGGATCTTCGCGGGTGGGAGATCGAAAATGGGCGAGGTCTCCGGTAGATGGTTCAGCGACCAAGCAGAACCTGAAACCGGAGACCTCGTGGCCACAGGCTGGAACTACGCCCCGCCCGGATCTCGCGGCACCAGTCAAGCGCTGGCGCTGACGGTGCGGGCGGTGAACCGTCGGGCGGCCTCGGTGAGGCGGTTTCGCCGAGGATCGGCGGCGAGCGCGGCTACGCCCGGCAGGTCGACCGGGCGGTCACCGGGTGCGGCGTCGGCAGCGAGGGTCACCAGGTCGGCCAGGCCAGGCCGGGCTCCGGCGGGCACCAGCATCGGCAGCGCCGCCGACGTCACCTGCCAGACCGCCTCGCGGGCACCGGCCCTGAGCACCTCGGTCAGCGGCTGGACGACCCGCTGCAGCACGATCCGACCGGTGGCGGCGAGGGCACTGATCTCTGCCCCGATGCCGGCGCTGTCCCAGTCCGGCCGGGCGGCGAGGGCGATGAGCGCGTCTCCGGCCGCCAGCCGTACGGGTTGCCGGTGGTTGGCGAGCGCGTAAGCCAGGGTCGACCACATCGCCGGGCCGGGCGGGCCGTCGGCGGTTGCGAGACCGGTGAGGATCCCGGTGCCGATGGTGCCCCGCTCCACCGCCGCGGCCACGAACGGCTGGAGGTGCGCGGCCATGACCTCCCGGTGCGACGGCGCGATCATCGGCCACAGCGCCAGGTCCCCAGTCCACCGGATGTAGTTGATCCGCTGGACGACGTCGAGCGGGTCGGCGAGTTCGACCGGCAGGCCGGCCGGGTCCACCATCGCGATCCGCCGGCCGGACCGGTACGGCTGGTGGCCGACCTCCTCCACCCAGGTGCGCGGCTCGACCCGGGCGGCCAGCGCTGCGGCGAACTGGCGCCCTCCGGGAGAGACAAGACGCCTCGCGCCGGCTTGGACGACCTCGTCCACCTCGCGCGGCAGCCGCAGGATGGCCTGCGTCAGGTCGGCCTCGCCCGGCTGCCAGCCGTCGTGTTCGGCCTCGCGCAGCAGGTTGAGCACTCGATCGGGATCGACGTGCCCGGCGACGGTGGCCGGCGTGGCCAACAGCGCCCGTGGCGGCTCCTTGAGTAGCCGTTCGGCGAGTTCGGTGACCCGGCGTTCCAGAAAGCGCGTCACCGGATGCGGCTGCACCACCCGGTACGGCGTCTCATCCGACACGTAGCTGCCAGTGGCGGCGGCGACCACGGCCGGCCACGGTCCGGTCCACTGCGGGATCATCGGCCTCAGCACCCGCTCGGCAGCGGCGCGGTCGCCCCGCGCCGCCCGCACCAGCCCGTCGAGCAGCAGCTCGTGCCGGACGGGATCATCGTTGCCCTTGCGGAACACGATCGCCAACTCGCCCGCAAGCGCGCCGAGATCCAACGGCGGCGGCATCTCCGCCGGCGGCTCCGCGACGCGCGTGGGAACTCCAACGGGAGCGGGGGGCGCGGCGCCGAGCAGCCCGGCCAGCCGATGCGCGACCACGCCGTCAAGCGCCGGCAGCTCGTCCCACAGCCGCTTCCGGGAGTCCTCCGACAGCGCCGGCAGCCCTCTCTCGATCAGGTCGAGTGTGCCCTCGGCGAGGTCGGGCACCGGATGGAACAGTCCGACCACCAGCCCGTCCAGCATCTGCTCGACCGGAAGCGTCCGTAGCCACTTCAAATGTGCCCGCACCAGCGTCTTCTCCTGGCGGGCCAGCATGCTCTGGGTGATCTCCAGGAGGGCAGCCGGATGCAGCGCGGACACCCGGTGCAGGTCGCGCAGCCCGGTGTACGCGAGGTTCGCGACCGTCGACATCGGTGCGGTCAGCAGGCCAATCAGCTCCTGCCGGTGCCCGGCCAACTCGTCGAGGGTCGGTGCCAGCTGCCTGAGCAATTCGAGGTACGGCTGGAGCAACCCCTTCCGCCCACCGGCCCGCAACCGGCGCAGGCACCCCGCGATGAGCACCCGCCGGTCGATCCGGCCGCTGGCGGCCAGCTCGAGCAGGGCCGGAGGCCAGTCCCGGCCGGCCACGCCGGTTACGAAGGCGGCGGCCACCCGGTCGTCGTCGAAGAGGTACGGCACCACGTGGTCGAGCCACGGGTCGCTGGCCAGGACAGCGGCTAGCGAGGAGTTGCCACGCCGCATCGCCACGTACTGCGCCACGGCCGCGGGCGTGTCTGGCGGCCCGGCACCCACGGCCCGCATCAGCGCCTCGGTGAACGACCAGTGAGTGGCCCCCCGGATACGCGAGCCGGATCGGCGCAGCAGGTGCCGGGTCAGGCTGGCACCCCAATCGACGCCGCGCGCCCGGAGCAGGCCGGGCACCATCTCGGGTGACACCCGCAGCGACGGGCCCGCGGACCACGGCCGGTACAACCGCTTGACCGCGTCAGCGATGGTGGGAGCGCACGCAAGCGTGGCCATGGCGAGGACTGCCTGGCGGCGCTCGTTCAGCTCTCTGGCCTCGTGCATGGCCCGCCACTCCAGTCGCTGCTTCTCGAAGCCGCGCTGGCGTTCCTGCTTCTGCGACCGCTGGCGCGCCATGAGCGCCCGGATCCCGGCCAGGTCGCGGGGAATCTCCTCCCCGGGAGCGGTCATGAACACGAAACCGAAGGTGCCCGACGTGGGCAGCTCCGGCTCCGGCTCGGGCTCGGGCGGAGGCAGCACGACCGGCTTCGGCTCGGCACGGGTCGGCGTGTGCGCCTCCAGCGCCGGCAGCAGGGTGGCCCGCTCCCCGGCGTCCAGACCGGCGAGCGTCTCCCCGAGCGCGTCGAAGTCGGCCACGTCGATCCGCGCGCACACCTCGCGCCATACGTCACTCACTGCACGTCACCCCGTCTCCTCGCTGAACATCGCTGCCACGACGTGCTTGCACGGCCCGCGCAAGCCCTGATGCTCGGCCCACCAGGCGCAGGTGCAGGCGTACCCGGCGCCGCGTCGGTGCACGAGATAGGTCGAACCGCCAGAGGTGACCTCCACGCCTGCGGCGCTCGGCACCAACCCGCCCGCCGCCCCCAGCGCCCGCGCCGCCGCCAGCCGTGGATGCAGCGCGGCCACGAGATCGGCCCGGTAGGGCAGCGGACGGTGGAACGACGCCGCCGCCGCGATGTCGTAGCCCACCTGGCCCGCCGTAGCGAGCGCGGCGAGGGCGGATGTGGCCCGCGTACCGTCCCAGCCCATCCGCTCGGCGACCGACGACCGGTCGACGACCGGGTCGGTGACCAGCAGGGCGTTCAACGCTTCGGCGTCGGTGTCGGCGGACCCGGCTCCGAGGTCGGCCAGCAGTTGACCGTCCCCGGCGAAGCCGTGGTGCACGGCGGTCGACAGCAGCAGCGTGAACCGGGCCGTGCCGAAGTCGAGCACCCAGCCGCTCACCTGGGCCGGCGCGCCGCTGACCGGCGGCGCGTAGAGGGTGACGGTGCGCGCGAGGGGAAGCAGCGAACGTAGTACCGACAGGCGGTATCCGTCCGCCACGCAGATCGCGCCGCGATCCGGCCGGCTCGTGGAGCGCCAGCCGGTCGCGGCCGGCATCAACCAACGCGTCCGCCGGCCGGTGCGCGCCGACACCTCGGCCAGCAGCGCGACCGCGCGTCCCGGACGGAGCTCCAACCGCGGGTCCATCGGCAGCGCGTGTGCCGACACCTCGGCCAACCCGCGCAGCCACCGTTCTGGCAGGGGCACCCGCTTCTCGACGACGCGCCCGTCGAGCGTCGACACGGCGAGCTCGTCCTCGCCGACCGCCAGACGCAACGGGTCCCCGGCCCCGACGCGGGTCAGCGCGGTGTACAACTCGGGGTTGATATCCACGTTGGTCACACCCTGACCCACCGGTGCGCCGTCCAGTTCATCGGCGGCCAGGTCCAGGCGCCCGTACACGCCGCCGCAGGCCGACAGCGCCTCTAGCCGCAGCCGTTCGCCGTCGCCGGTGACCACCGGATCTCGTCCTCCCGGACTACGCTCCGGCCGGAAGTCGGCAGCCGCGATATCGGCCAGTGCCAGCAGCCCGCCAGCCACCACCCGGGGCGTACGCACGAAACCGGCAAAGAAGGTCTGCTCGTCAACCCGGTCCGGCGCCGACGTGGCAAGGGCCACCGTGTCGCCGACCACGCCCGACGCGTGCCGATAGATCCTGGTGTCCACCACGGACGGGCTCGCACTCAATGCTCGATCCTTTCTGAGGTCCCGCTGCGCGGTGTCCGGGAATGGTGCCACGCGCCGCGCAGACCGCGCTGTCCTCGGCGTCGGTCCGGAACGGATCGACGGTGACCCCCGCTCCCGACGGTGAGCGATACGCGGCAGCTAACCCGACCCGTACGACACTTCCTCGGCGACCGCCACTGCCCGCCGCCCTCCCCGGCGACGATGGTGAGTGCTCCCGCCGATTGCGCCGCTGACCGGACCCTGGCCGGCGGCCGGCGATCGGCGCCGTGGGCCGAGTGGAGCGGGCGACGAGCCGAGGTCGGCGGGTCACCGACGCCACCGGCCGCCGAGGCATGCGAGCAGGGATTCGCGGTGCCGGGGCGAGGGACGGTCCACCGGTCGGATGACCGTTAGGCTGGCCCTTTCCTGGCCGTGCCACCTGGAGAAACGCCCATGCCCGACAGCGTCTTCGCGCAGTTCACCGCCGACGACGACCAGCTGACCGTCGCGTTGCTCGTGCAGCCGGCGATCAATGCCGCCCGGTGCACAACCGGGTGCCGCTGATCCGCCATCTCACCTTGGTCAACCGGGGCGCCGAGCCTTTGTCGGACGTGAAGCTCACCCTCGACCTGCGAGGCCGGACGGCGCGCTCACCGAGCCGTGGACGCGTACCGTCACCGCGCCGCTGTGGCCCGGCGCGAGCACCAGCTGGGACGACTTCCGTGACGTCACCCCGGACCGTGCGTTGCTCTACCGCACCGACGAGGCGTTCCCGGTCGACTACCGCCTCACCGTTCACGCAGGTGACGAGGACAGCCGCCTCAAGCAGATCGGCCTCGGACCCTTCGCCTTGACTTGCATGGGCGCAAGCAGTCCCTCAACGCGATCCGCCAGCAGCTCCGCGACGCCCTCGACCAGTACGACGGCGGCGACGGCGACTGGACAGCCGTCGAGACGTCGATGGCCAGTTCAGTGCGCATGTGAGTGGTGATCGACCAGCCGATCAGGCGGCGGGTAGCGATGTCGATGACCGTGGCCAGGTAGATCCAGCCGTCGCCGACGCGTAGGTAGGTGATGTCACCGCACCACCGCTGGTCGGGTGCGGTAGCGGTGAAGTTCCGGCCGATCAGGTCCGGCGCCGGCGAGGCGGCCGGATCCGGGATGGTGGTGCGCTTGCGGCGGCGCAGGTGCCGGCCCACGACGTCCCACTGCCGCATGATCCGCTCGACCCGTTTGCGGTTGACCCGCACACCCGATCGCGCAGCTCGACGGTCCCCGGGGTGAGCCGTAGGACCCGCCGGAGTCGGCGTGGATGCTCTTGATCTGCTCGGCGAGTGCGTCCTCGGCGGCCACCCGCGCCAACCGGTCGCCTTGGCTGGCCGACCAGTGGTAGAACCCGGAGCGAGAAACGACCAGGATCCGGCACAGCCGCTTGACGCCCCAGGTGGCGCGGTGGGTGGAGATGAACCGGAAGCGGCTGGTCACCGATCCATCTCCCTCGCGAAATACGCGGCTGCCTTCCGCAGGATCTCCTTCTCCTGCCGCAGCTCAGCCACCTCGCGACGCAGCCGGGCGATCGGCGTCCTTGTCCGCCACCGACAGCCCGTCCCCACCCGAGGCCCGGCCCGTCCCGGTCTGCCGCTCCTGCTTACGGACCCAGTTCCGCAGCGTCTCGTGACTCATCCCCAGTTCACGGGCGACCTGGTTGATCGGCCGCCCGACCAGGTCAACCGCGTCACGCTGGAACTCTTCCGTGTACTTCGATTGTGAAACTGGTGAGGCATCGTCGTTGGCCGTGGTCTGACCCGTACTTCGATTGGCTTCTTGCCTTGCGTCCGATCTGTCGACTGCGGCCAACGGCGCTGCTGTCCGCCGCCGGGCCGGCGGGGTGTGTCCCGATTGGGGCCTTGCCGCACAAGGCGCCGTCACAGTCCTGGCCACTCCAGCGGGCCCGGCGACGAGCAACGCCGCCAACTCCTGAGGAGCCCGCCGCATGACCGACCTGCTCAAGACGCCAATCCACACCCGTGCCGTCTCATCTGGCTCGGACAGCGAAGTCGTCCTTGGCATCGACACGCACAAGGATGTCCACGTCGCCGCAACGGTCAGCACCATGGGCGTACTCCTGGGCACCTGAACATTCCCGGCGACCGCGGCCGGCTACAAACAACTGCTTACCTGGGCCCGGACTCACGGCACGGTGCAGCGTGCCGGCGTCGAGTGCACCAGCTCGTATGGTGCCGCGTTGACCCGGCACCTCCACGACCACGGCATCAACGTCATCGAGGTCAACCAGCCCGATCGAGCCACGCGTCGCCGACGCGGCAAGACGGACGCGATCGACGTCGAAGCCGCCAGGCGGGTGCAGAGCTCCGCGAGCGGCCACGACATGAAGTCCGCGCGGACGTGCCACTGGACCTGGCGGCGCTGACCGCCCGGCCCGTGCTGCGCTGCGTCAACGACATCGTCGCCAACTGACGGCGGGCCCTGCCTCTGCACGACCTGAGAGACAGGGCCACACGCCGCGTGTGTAGTTGAAGACTTTCGCAAGTGCTAAAGTCGGCAACCGAATGTGGCGTCGCGTGACGGAGGCTGACGTGTCGGTACCGCTCTACCAGGCGAAGGCGGAGCTGTTCCGCACCCTCGGTCACCCGGTGCGGATCCGGGTGCTGGAGCTGCTCCAGGACGGGCCGAAGCCCGTCCGCGACCTGCTGGCGGTGATCGACGTCGAGGCGTCCAACCTCTCCCAGCAGCTCGCGGTGCTGCGCCGGGCCGGCATGGTCACCTCCAGCCGCGACGGCGCCCTGGTGGTCTACGCGCTCAGCACCCCGGATGTGGCCGATCTGCTGGCTGCCGGCCGCCGCATCCTCGGCACCGTCCTCACCGACCGCGACGCGCTGCTAGGGGAGCTACGGGCCGACAGGCGGGACCGGTGAGCCGGACGCTGTCGCCGCGCGACCGGTTCGTCGGGCTGCTGCCGCAGCGGGCTGACTGGCTGGCGGTGCGCCGCTCGCCCCGACGCGACCTGCTCGCCGGGCTGACCGTGGCGGTGGTGGCGCTGCCGCTGGCCCTGGCCTTCGGCGTCACCTCCGGGCTCGGCGCCCAGGCCGGCCTGGTGACGGCGGTGGTGGCTGGCGCGGTCGCCGCCGTCTTCGGCGGCTCCCACCTCCAGGTCTCCGGGCCGACCGGCGCGATGACCGTGGTGCTGGTGCCGGTGGTCCAGCAGTTCGGTGCCGCCGGGGTGCTGATGGTCGGGGCGCTGGCCGGGCTGGTGCTGATCGCGCTGGCCCTCGCCCGCCTCGGCCGGTACGTCCACTACCTGCCCGTTCCGGTGATCGAGGGATTCACCGCCGGCATCGCGGTGGTCATCGCCCTGCAACAGGTACCAGCCGCGCTCGGGGTCGCCGACGCGCACGGCGACCGCGTCTGGGCCGTGGCCGCCGACGCGGTCACCCGGTTCGTCGCGGACCCGCGGCCGGTCCCGGTCGCGGTGGCCCTCGGCGTCGCCGCGGTGATGCTGCTCGGCGCCCGGTGGCGTCCCGGCTGGCCATTCTCCCTGCTCGGCGTGGCCGCCGCGACTGTCCTGGCCGAGGCCGCTCCAGTCGAGCTGGCCCGCATCGGCGCTCTGCCCGCCGGCCTGCCGGCGCCCTCGCTGGGCTTCCTCGATCTCGACGCCGTCGGGGTCCTGCTGCCCTCCGCGCTTGCGGTCGCGGCGCTGGCTGCGCTGGAGAGCCTGCTCTCCGCCACCGTGGCCGACGGGATGACCGTCGGTCAGCGCCACGACCCCGACCGTGAGCTGTTTGGCCAGGGGCTGGCCAACCTCGCAGCCCCGGCGTTCGGCGGGATCCCGGCCACCGCCGCCATCGCCCGTACAGCGGTGAACGTGCGCGCCGGCGCGAGCTCGAAGCTGGCCGCGCTCACCCACGCCGTCGCCCTCGCCGGGATCGTGTTGGCCGCCGCGCCGCTGGTCGGCCGGATTCCGCTCACCGCGCTGGCCGGCGTCCTGCTGGCCACCACCGTCCGGATGGTCGAGGCCGGGTCGCTCTGGGCGCTGGCCCGCGCCACCCGGGGCGACGCCCTCGTGCTGCTGCTTACCTTCGCGGCCACGGTGGCGCTGGACCTCGTCACCGCCGTGGCAGTCGGGGTGGGCGTGGCGATCGTGATCGCCCTGCGCGCGGTGGCTCGCACGGCGCGCGTGGAACAGGTTCCCCTCGATTCCGGCGAGCACAGCGCCGAGGAACACGCCCTGCTCGCCGACCACATCGTGGCCTACCGGCTGGACGGCCCGCTCTTCTTCGCCGCCGCGCACAGCTTCCTGCTCCAGCTCTCCGACGTCGCCGACGTGCGCGTGGTCATCCTGCGGATGTCCCGGGTGACCACCCTCGACGCCACCGGCGCGCAGGTGCTCGGCGACGCCATCCTCCGGCTCCAGGAGCGCGGCATCACCGTGCTGCTCTCCGGCATCGCCCCCGGCCACGACCAGGTGCTGGCCACTCTCGGCATCGCCGGCCAGCTGCGCCGCGACGGACTGGTCTTTCCCGACACCCCGGCCGCCATCCGGCACGCCCGCACCGTCGTCCTGCCCGGAGCCACAGCGGACCAGCCCGCCGCAGCGGGGTAAGGCTGACGGCGCACGCCTCACCGCGCTCGTGGTGGCGGAAATCGGAAATGCCGGCTGGTGCCCTTTGCTGATTCGTGGCGAGGCCGAGGTGCCCGCTGGTTCAGTGACCGGACCGGCGACGCTGACCACCGAGCTGTACGCAACTGCGACACCTCCTGCGCGGTCGGCACCACCCCGCCGAAGGGCTCCCCGCGCAAGCTGGCTGCGGCCCGGCCTCCGAGACGAGAGGAAACACGGTGGAGAAGTCGTCTCGGATCAGGTACATATGCGGGCGTCGCGTCACGTTGCGAACAGGTCGCGGTAGTTCGTGACAGTTACTGGCATGCCCATGATGCTCTCATGAGCTGATCTGCTGCACGGTGGCCGCGAGCTCCCGATCGGGACTGACATGGCGCTGGTAGAGCGGGCTACACGGTGTTGCGGCCAGCCGCATAGCGAGGTCGACGAGGTTCGGCTTGGCGGTGTTGCGCCAGGTGTCGGCGAGGAAGGCGAACTCGTTCATGGTGCCGACGATGCTGCGGCTGGCCGTTGGCGCGATCCGCCACTGGCGCATCCGGTCGAACTCGACTCGGATCACCGGGTCGGGCACGCTGTGGGCGGCGAGCACCTCGCCGACCTGGTCGGCGACCCGGGCCGGCATGGTAGTGGCCGGCGCGAGGGGCATGAGCGCCGGCAGCAATGTGCGCTCGTTGACAAGCAGCGCGACCTGCGGTCGCCACGGAAGCAGGGTGGCGTACCAGTCGCCGAGCAACGTCGTGGACCGCTCGCCGCCATGCGGGGCGGACGGGCCGATGCGTTGGCGCAGCTTCGCGGTCGCGCGCAGGAGGAACATGCGTCCATCCTGCCGCCTGCGCGTACGCGTCCCGGTGCCGCGCCTGTCTGCAGCAGTGTCAGCGTGAGTCGGTACCAGGCATCTTCGATCTGAACATGCAGGTTGGGGAGTGCGGGCGGCGATCCGCGCCAGCGTGGTGTTGGCCGGACGGCCTGTGCTGATAAGCAGCATGTCGGGGGAGCAGCCCTTCGGCTGGCCGCTTGCGCTCACCCCGCGCCTGCTCGACAGCGAGGCGGGGTAGCGATCAGCTCAGTGGAGATGGTGGCTCGGGACGACGTGTGGGGCTGTCATAGGGTGCTGCGGTGGGTTCACTCAGCCGGGCCGAGTTGGGCGCGTTGGTCGGCGAGGCGACGGTCGACGCATACGACGATGATGAGCAGCTGACCGGCCTCTACACGATGATCGAGGGCAACCTGGCGGTGCCGTTCACGACGCAGGTTCTGGGTGTCGAGGTGACGGTGCGGCGGGTTGACCTGCGCCACGGAGCAGTGGTCGCGATCTGCCATCGCGGTCGATTTCGTCAGGTGATCGGGATTCTGGATCTTCCATTGCCGGAGCCGTCGCCGCCCGGCGCGGAGTGGATCGAGGCGTACCGGCACTGGGCTGGCGGATGATCATCATGGCGGAGGGTTTCGGCGGTGAGCGAGTACCAGTACTACGAGTTCGTGGCGGTCGACCGGCCGTTGACGGTGACGCAGCAGCGGGAGCTACGGGCGTTGTCGACGCGGGCACGCATCACGTCGTCGAGTTTCGTCAACGACTACCAGTGGGGTGACCTGAAGGGCGACCCGCGGGAGTGGATGCAGCGGTACTTCGACGCGTTCCTGTACCTGGCGAACTGGGGGACGCACCGGATCGCGCTGCGGCTACCGATCGCGGCGCTGGACCCGGGCACGGCCGCGGAATACTGCGTAGGGGAGTCGGCCTGCTCGTGGGCGACCCGTACACACGTGATCCTTGATCTGCAGAGTGAGGACGAGGACGGCGACGAGGTGTACGAGGGCGGCGGTTACCTCGCCGCGATCCTTCCCGCGCGGGCCGAGTTGGCCGCTGGCGATCGGCGGTTGCTGTACCTGGCGTGGCTGCTGTGCGTGCAGAGCCGCGAGCTGGACGACGACGAGCCGGAGCCGCCCGTGCCGCCGGGTCTGGGGGACCTGTCCGGGCCGCTGCGTGCCCTGGTCGACTTCCTGCGGCTGGACCCGGATCTGCTCGCCGTGGCAGCCGAGACGAGCATGCCGCAAAAGGAGGCGACGCCGTCGACGGCGGTGCTGTCCCGCTGGGTGAAGGCGCTGCCCGAGTCGGAGAAGGACGACGTTGTCCTACGACTGCTTCGCGGTGACGACGCTCACCTGCGGTCGGAACTGCTGGCTCGCTTCCACGGCCCGATTCCGAAGGAGAGCACCGGCGGTCGCCGCACCGTCACGGATCTGTTGGCTGCCGCAAGGGAGCGCAGGTTGCGACGGCAACGGCTCGCCCGCGAACGCGAGGCGGCCGAGCGGGAGCGTCGAGAGCGGGCTGCTGCTGTCGCTCGCGAGCAACACCTGAACGCAGTCGCCGGGCGGCAGGAACAGGCGTGGCAGCGGGTAGCCGCGATGATCGAGACAAAGAAGCCGAAGGAGTACGACGCTGCCGTCGCGCTGCTATCCGACCTGAAGGCGCTGGCCGAACGGGACGGCGACACCGAGGCGTTTCACCGGCGCGTGCGACAGCTGCGGGAACGGCACGCCCGTAAGCCAAGCCTGCTGGACCGCCTCGACCGGGCCGGGCTCGACTGACTGGCACAGTTTTCCATTAACCGCCGCTGCTTTCGGCCATGGTGAAGCCGAGTTGGGTGTAGGAGCGGATCGCTTGCGCCACATGGCAGCGAGCACGCCGACGTGTTCGTCGACGCGGCCAAGGAGCGCTGACGGGCCCGGACGGTCTGCTCAAGCAGCTGACCAAGGCGGTCCGATGCCCCGAGAGCCTCACCATCATCGATCTCCGGGCGCCGCCGCGACCCTCATGATCACGATGAGAATGCCCCGGCCTGGTCTGCGGGACCTGCAACCCTTGGGAGGCGCGGGACGCGGGTGGCCAGTTCCAGATCCGCCCCGATGACCGTTTACCGGCAGGTACGCCGGCACGTGCCACCCGGCATCGACGGTGTGATCGTGGCCGGCAGCGGGTTCGGCGCCATCCAGGCGATTGCGCCGCTGGAGGGGCATCCGCGGTGCAAGGGATCCCAGGCTGCCCGTGATCAGCTCCAATCAGACCAGCCTGTGCACGGCGTGCGGCTGTCCGGGGCGCGCGTACCGCTGACCGGCTCGGAAAGCATGCTGGCCGTCTGACCGTCGTCCATTGCGGAGCCGCCGGGAGTTTCGGCCTGGGCGGCTCCGCTCCTTGGTTGACCTATGCTCGCGGTCATGTCCCTGGTGAGTGCGGGCGGCGGGAGCCGCTGGTTCGGGTCAGTGGCGCGGTCCACCGGCGATGCGCAGGTCTTCGTCTTCCCGTACGCCGGTGGCATCGCCGCGTCGTTCATGGAGTGGCAGGCGATGGCTGAGCCGGAGCTGTCGTTGCAGGTCGCGCTGATGCCGGCCAGGGGAGTCCGGATGAACGAGCCGCCCATCGACGACGTTACGGAGCTGGTGGATCAGCTGACGACGGCGGTCATCGAGCGGGCGTCGGGGCCGTTCCTGCTGTTCGGGCACAGCCTGGGTGCGCTGGTGGCATTCGAGGTGACCCGGGAGCTGCGCCGCCGGGGCGCGCCCGATCCGCTGGCGCTGCTGGTCAGCGGGGCCGAGGCGCCGCAGACCCGGCTGATCAGGCAGCGCTATCACGAACTCGACGACACCTGCCTGATCGAGGCGCTGCGCGACTTCGGGGCCACCCCGGCCGGATTGCTGGCGGACCGGGAGATGATGGAGCTCATCCTGCCGGGTATCCGGGCGGACTTCGCCCTGTCCGAGCGGTACGCCTACCGTGCCGAGCCGCCGCTGGAGCTGCCGGTGCACGTGCTGCTCGGCGACGGGGACGAGCACGTGGACCTGGACCGGGCGGCCGGGTGGGCGCTGGAATGCGCGGCCCCGCCACAGCGACACGTGTTCGCCGGCGGGCATTTCTTCCTGACTGACCACCAGTCGGAAATCTTGGACCTTATGCGCCGCATCGTCGCCGATCACACCGCTGTGGCGCAATCATCGACAAAGGATCGGTAAGGACTTCTGCCCACACCAGGACTTCCATTGTGTCGGGTGTTCGACCTGGCGGGCCGGCGGAACGCGGTGTTACAGTTCGCCATCCGTTCATCGAAGGGACGTCGCTGACGAGGCGGCAAAACCGTTGCGTGCGCCGAGGTGCTCATGAGCTCGTCGTACTTGCCGTCTTTGATTCTGCGGGAGTACCTGCACACGGTGGCGACCGTCCACCCCCAACTGCGCGAGGTGCTTGATTTCGAGCGCCCGGGTGCGGCTGCGGCGCTGGCGGAACTGGCCGCCACCGTGAGCGAGTTCGACACCGACTCCACCGGCCGGGGCGACTCATATCGCCGGGCCCAGCGCGACACCCTGGTGCGCTGGACCGGAATGCGGCAACTGCTGGAGCTGACCACGCCGGCCGGATCCGAGCCGGTCACCCTCATCCTGGACGTGCTCGGCGGTGACGGCACCGTGGCGCGCGCGGCGAGCAGCCAGTCCGCCTGTTTCGAGTCCAAGCTGGAGTTCATTACCGGTGACCTGTCCGGCCACATGATCGACAAGGCGCTCGCGCACGGCCTGCCCGCCGTACGCCAGGCCGCGCACTTCCTGTTTCTGCGCGACGCCAGCCTGGACGCGGTGCTGCTCGCCTACGGAACGCACCACATCCCGGCACACCAGCGGCCGCTGGCGGTGGCGGAGGCGGCCCGGGTGGTCCGCCCCGGTGGCCGGATCGTGCTGCACGACTTCGACGAGTCGAGCCCGATGGCCGGCTTCTTCGGTGACGTGGTGCACTCGCACGCCTCCGGTGGCCACGACTACCAGCATTTCAGCCGGGCGGAACTGACCAGCCTGTTCGCCCAGGCCGACCTGCCGGTGCGCATCGTCGACCTCTATGACCCGCTGATCGTGCGCGCCGACACCGCACAGTCCGCGTACGCGCGGATTCGCGACTATGTCGGCGACATGTACGGGGTACGGGAGTTCTTCGCGACGCTGAGCGATGACGAGGTGTGGCGGTTGCTGACGCACCACTTCGACCACACCGGCTACCTGGCCGCGCTCGGTGGCCGTGACGGCATCCCGGCGCGGCCGGTCGTCTACCCGGCCGACGGGCAGTTCGTCGCCGAGGTGCCCCGGATGGCGATCGTCGCGGTCGCGACAAGGACGGCATGACCCCCATGTCCAGCCCGCGCTACCTGCTCGATCTGGTACACCGGCCCTCGGGCGCCGACGCCGACCGGCCCGCGATCGTCGCCCCCGACGGGGAGCTGAGCTACGCACAGCTGTGGGAGCGGATAGGCGCGACGGCCGAACTGCTGCGCCGGGCCGGGATCAGGCCCGGGGACCTGGTCGGCCTCTACCTGCACCGGTCCGCCGACTACGTGACGTCGCTGCTGGCGACGCTCACGGTGGGCGCGGTCGCGGTGCCGGTCGATCCCGAGCTACCCTCCGGCCGGGCCGAGCAGATGCTCGCCATGGCCGCACCCCGGCTCGTCCTGTACGCGGACCGGCCCGCCACCGTCGCCGCGCCGGCGGGCACGGGCTGGCGCGATGTGCGTACCGCCACGGTGGTGGCGGGGACCGACCTGCCGGATCGCGCGGGCTGGCTGCCGCCGGGGGAGCAGGCCGCGCTGGTGTTGTTCACCTCGGGTTCCACCGGCCAGCCGAAGGGTGTCGTGCTGCACCACGCCGGGCTGGTCAACCGGCTGGCCTGGGGCCACGACTGGTTCGGTTTCGCCGCCGACGACCGGGTGCTGCACAAGGCGTCGATCGGGTTCGACGCGTCGGTGCACGAGATCTTCTCCCCGCTCATCGCCGGTGGCACCGTGGTCATCGCGGGGCCGGGCCTGCAGTTCGACAGTCTCGGCCTGGTCCGGCTGATCCAGCGGGAAGCCGTCACCACCGCGCATTTCGTGCCGACCATGCTGCGGCACGTGCTCGACGAGCCGGAACTCGCCGGATGCGTCACGTTGCGGCGGGTGCTGTGCGGCGGTGAGGCGCTGGACATGCAGCTGGTCCGGCGGTTTCGTGCGGCGCTGCCGTGCGGGCTGTTCAACGGGTACGGCCCGAGCGAAACCTCGATCAACGTGTCCTACTGGGACTGCTCGGAGGCGTACACGGGCAGCATCGCCCCGGTCGGCCGGATCATCGGCGGGGTGTCGGCGCGGGTGCTGGACGAGGAGTTCCGGCCAGTCGCCGACGGCGAGACCGGAGAGCTGTGGATCGGCGGGGTCGCGGTCGGCCTGGGCTACCTGCACGACGACGAGCGGACAGCGCAACGCTTCCGGCCCGATCCGGCACAGCCGGGTGCCCGGCTCTACCGCACCGGTGACCTGGTACGGGTCGCGCCGCAGGGTTTCCTGGAGTTCCAGGGCCGGGTCGACGACCAGGTCAAGATCCGGGGCATCCGGGTGGAGCCGGGCGAGGTCGCCGCGGTGCTGCGCAAGCATCCCGCCGTGCACGACGCGGTGGTCGTGGCCGTCCCGGACGAGGATTCCGGGCCGCGCCTGGTCGGGTACGTGGTGCCGCAGCCACGGCGGGCCCCGACGATCGGCGGGCTGGCCCGGTTCCGGCTGCCCAACGGCATGGCGGTGACGGCGGCGTCGCCGGACGAAGCGGTCTTCCTCTACCGGCAGATCTTCGACCACACGGAGTATTCGCGGTTCGGCGTACGCCTCGGTGACGGTGCGGTCGTTGTCGATGTCGGCGCCAACATCGGCCTCTTCTCCCTGTGGACGACCCGGCAGGCGCGCGACGTGCACCTGATCGCGGTCGAGCCGAACCCGGACACGCTGCCGTACCTCCGGGCCAACCTCAGCCTCTACGCCGAGTCCGCATCCATCGTCGAGGCCGCGGTGACCGATACGGCGGGCACGGCCACGCTGATCTCGTTTCCCGAGCTGAGCTACCTGTCCGGCCTGGGCGCCGACCGGCCCGAAGCCGCGTCGGACCTGGTCCGCTCGCATTACCGGCAGGGTGGCGGCGACGCCGACGAGGCCGAGCAGGCCGCGCTGCTGGCCGACGCGCACCGGCGCCTGACCCCGGTGGCGCACGCGGTGCCGACGGTGACCCTGTCCGAGCTGCTGGACCGGTTCGGGCTGGACCGGGTCGACCTGCTGAAGGTCAACACCGAGGGCGCCGAGCTGAGTGTGCTGCGCGGCCTGCGCCCGGAGCACTGGCCCCGCATCGGCCAGGTGTGCCTGGAGGTCGAGCGCAGCAGCGTGACCGCGCCGCAGGTGCGCGAGCTGCTGTCGGCGGCCGGGTTCGAGGTGCACGAGATCGGTGACTGGAACGTCGGCGCGGACGCCGACGTCAGCTACATCTACGCGATGCGGCCGCACGATCAGCCGCAGGCGGCCTCGCCCTGGGACGAGCCCGCCGACCAGCTGCTGACAACCGGGCTGCTCCAGGGATACCTGGCGTCGGTGCTGCCGCCCGCGATGCACCCGGACCAGCTCGTCTTCGTCGACAGCCTGCCCCGCCTGCCCAACGGCAAGGTGGCCCGGCTGGAGCTGCCGCCGCCACCCCGGCGGCACACGGAAGCGGCCCCGGATCAGGGCAGCGCCCTCGCCGACCGGCTGCGCGAGGCGTGGCGGGTCACGCTCGGCGTCGATGCCGTCCAGGACGACGACAACTTCCTCGCCCTCGGCGGACACTCGCTGACCGCGCTGCGGGTGGCGCACCGGGTGCGCGAGATGGCCGACCTGGAGGTGTCCCCGGCGAGCTGCCTGCGCGCCGGGTCCTTCGCCGACTGGCTGGCCCGGGTCACGGACGCGGGACGCGATGTCAGCCCCCCTCGGTAACGCGCCGCGGCACGTCGTCGTGGTGGGCAGCGGCCAGCTCGCCCGCTCGCTGTGCGATTCCCTGGCCTCGACGCACACCCCCCAGCGGATACGCGTGACCGTGCTGGCCCGCGACCTGACCGCCGCAGTCCGCGTGGCCCGGGGCGCGCAGGTGCGCGCCACCGTCGCCGGGACCCGGGTCGACTTCACCGCCCAGCCGTTCACCGCCGAACCGTCCACCGACCCCGGCGACGGGTACGCCGCCGACGCCGCGTCGATGGCCCGGCTGCGCCCCGACGTGCTGGTCTGCGCCGCGTCGACCCAGTCGCCGTACGAGCGGGTGCACACACCGTCGGCCTGGACGGAGCTGGTCGCCACGGCCGGCTTCGGGGTGACGCTGGCGTTGCAGGCCGAGCTGGTGTCCCGGCTGGCCGCCGCGCTGGCCGGCGGCGCACCGGACGCGGTGCTGGTCAACGGCTGTTTCCCGGACGCGGTCAACCCGCTGCTGGCAGCGCTGAATCTGCCCGTGCTGTGCGGCATCGGCAACGTGGCGACCCTGGCCGCGTGTCTGGACGCCGCGTTGGGCCGTCCCGGGCCGGGGCGGCTGGCCGTGCTCGGCCACCATGCCCACCTCGCCGCGCCCGGCCCGGACAACACCGGGAACGACACCGCCGAGGTACGCGCCTGGCTGGACGGCCTGCCCGTCCCGGACGTCACCGGGCTGCTGGCCGACTACCGTGCCCTGCCCCGGCCGGAGCTGAACGCGCTGGCCGGGCATGCCGCCGCCGCCCTGGTGGCGGGGCTCGCCGCCGACGCGGGTGAGGTCGTGGCGAGCCTGCCCGGGCCGCTGGGCCTGCCGGGCGGCTATCCGGTCCGGCTCAACGGTGGCCGGGCCGAGCTGCGGCTGCCGCCCGAGGTCAGCGCGGCGCAGGCCGTCGCCTGGAACACCGCCGCCGGGCACCGTGACGGCGTCGAGGTCAGCGACGGCCACGTGCGCTATCCGGAGCGTGCCCGGGCGGCGCTGTCGGCGTACCAGCCGGAACTGGCCGAAGGCTGGCGCGTGACCGACCTGCCTGAGGTCTTCGCTCGGTTCATCGCCCTGCGCGACCATCTGCGAACGGTGCCACCGGCGCCGGCGCCCCGTGTGTTGGAGGAATCCCGATGCCCGTGACCGCCCCGACCACACGCAACCTGATCACCGACTACTACGACGTCATCGCCTCGGCGGTGGATCAGTGCGGCGCCGTCCCCGGCGGCCCTGCCGGGACGCCCGGCTTCGCGCCCGGCTTCGACCTGCCCGAGCTGACCCCGGCGGTGCGCGAGTTCTACGCCGCCGCCACCGCGAGCTGGTCCCGGCTGGGCGAATACGGCGGGCACAACCTCCAGCTGCTCGACCTGACAGCGAACCCGGGCACCCAGACCACCAAGACGTTCGCGTCGATGGTGATCGTCGCCCGCGCGGTGGAACACGTCCGGCGCACCGGGAACCGGCTGTGCATCTTCACGCCGACCTCCGGCAACAAGGGTGTGGCGCTGCGCGACGCGGTGGCCCGCGCCTACGCGGCCGGGCTGGCGACGCCGGAGCAGCTGTCCATCGTGGTGCTGGCACCGCAGTCGACCCGGCACAAGTTCCGCCACGACGCGCTGGCCGCCGACCCGCAGTCGCGCCAGGTCAACCCGCTGCTGCGGTACACCGGCAGCGACCCGGAGGGTGTGAAGGCGCTCGGCCGCGCGTTCGTCGACGAGTACGCCGCCACGATGTACGACACGCACGGCGTCACGCTGTGGTACAGCCTGGACCTGAAGAACTACCTGGTCGCGGACGCCGCCCGGGCCGCCTTCGAGGCTGACGTGGCCCCGGCCAGCGCTGCCCGCCCGCGCTGGCACGCGCACGCCGTCTCCAGCGCTTTCGGCCTGCTCGGCTACAACCTCGGCCGCGACGTGCTCGAAGCGGCGGGCAAGGCCAGCCCCGCCGACCGCCCCGGCTTCCTGCTCGTGCAGCACCTCGGTACGCCCGACATGGTGCTCAGCCTGCGCCACGGTTCGTTCGACCGGAACAACTGCCCGGCCTACACCCTGGACGAGGGCGTGGGCGCCTGGACGCAGGACAAGGACGCGCACTTCCCGGCCGTCACCGATGACCCGGCCGAGGTGCTCGACCCCACCTTCTACACCCACCGCCCGGTGACCTCCCCGGCGATGAACGCGTTGATCGAGCGGCACGGCGGCGACGGCATCGTCGTGTCGCGGCGCGAATGCGCCCAGCGCTACCCGGTGGCCCGGGACTGGCTGGCCAACGCCGGGCTCACGCTGCCCGCCGACCCCGAGCAGCTGCGGGAGTGGTCGATCATGATGGCGCTGACCGGTGTCTGCAACGCCATCGACCGCGGCCTGGTACCGGCCGGGCACGACATCGTGGTGCACGGCACCGGGAGCTACTCCAACGACTTCGCCGTCGCCGACGCGGACGCCCAGGTGTCCACGGTCGCCGACGTCGCGGCCGCCGTCCTGAACACATGATGAGCCTGACGTACTCCGACCGCCCGCTCGGCCTGTCACCCGAGCGGGCTACCTGGCTTGCCGCGCAGGCCCACGCCGCCGGGGTCACCCCGGCCGCGGTGGTCCTCACCGCGACCGCCCTGCTGGTACGCCGGTACACCGGCGCCCAGGTCGTGACGCTGCGGCACGGCGACGACCTGGTGGCGCTGGACCTGACCGCCGACGCCCCGATCCGCGAGCTGTGGCGGTCGGTGCGCCCGGCACCGCCGGGTGCCGCCCCCGACGCCAGCATCCAGTTGGGCCCTGACCTGGGCGATGGCGTCCTGTCGGGGCTGCCCAGTGACTACGCCGACGACCTGTGCGCCGACCTGACCGAGTTCCTGTCCGCTCTCGACCCGGCCGCGTCGTCGGCCGACGTGTTGCCGTCGGCCCGCTACGAGCAGCGCCCGGCACCACAACTGGCCCGGCTGCACGGTGGCGACGGCACCGAAGCCGACGGCGTACGCGGTGACACGATCCCGGCCGCGTTCGCATCGGTCGTCGCCACGTACCCGCAGCGGACGGCGGTGCTGGCCGACGACGCGACCGTGACCTATCGCGAGCTCGGCGCCGCCGTAGCCGCGACCGCCGTGGCCCTGGCCGATCCGAGCAACGTCGCAGCGCCGCCCGCGCCGGTCGGGGTGCTGTGCCGCCACGGCGTCGCCACGGTCACCGGCATCCTGGCGGTGCTGGCGTCGGGGTCCGCGTACGTGCCGCTGGACACCGTGTTCCCGGCGGCCCGGCTGGCCGGGATGCTGCGCGACGCCGGGGTGCGGGCCATCGTCACGGACCCCGAGCACGCGCGGCTCGCCGCCACGCTGGCCGCCGAAGCCGGGCGGCCGGAGCTGCCGATCGTGCACCTCCAGCCGGGCACATCCCGCGCCGACCTGTCGGTGCTGCCGGGGCCCGCACGGCCGGACGACCCGGCGTACGTGCTCTACACCTCCGGGTCGACCGGAACGCCGAAGGGCGTGGTGCAGAGCCACCGCAACGTGCTGTTCGGCGTACGCAACCACGTGCGTAACTTCGCCATCCGGCCGGACGACCGCACCAGCGTGCTCACCTCGTTCGGCTACGACATGGCGGTCACCGACACCTTCAGCGCCCTGCTGTCCGGCGCCGCCGCCGTCCCCGTCGACGTTCGCGCACACGGCCTCGGCCACCTGACCAGCGCCCTCGCCGACCGGAGCGTCACGATCTACCACTCCACCCCGACCGTCTACCGATACCTGGTGGCGAGCCTGGGCGAGGGCGGGCGGCTGCCGTCGATCCGCGCCGTCGTGCTCGGCGGCGAGGAGGTGACCAGGCACGACGTGGCGCTGGCCCGGCGGTCGTTCGCGCCCGGCGTGGTGTTCGTCAACGGGTACGGCACCACCGAGATCAGCTTCGCCGCGCAGCACCACCTGCCGCCCGGCGCGGAGCCGGAGCAGGCCGTCGTGCCGATCGGGCACCCGCTGCCGGGCATCGAGGTGGTCCTGGCCGACCCGGCCGGGCGCCCGACCTGCCTGACCGGCGAGGTGATCGTGCGTACCCCGCACGTCGCGCTGGGGTACCTGGGCCTGCCGGAACTCACGGCGGCCCGGTTCATCGAGCACGACGGGGTGCGGGCGTACCGGACCGGCGACATCGCGCGGCGGCTGCCCGACGGGATGCTGGTCTACCTGAGTCGCAGCGACCGGATGGTGAAGATCCGCGGCTACCGGGTGGAGCTGGGCGAGATCGAAGCCCACCTGGCCGGGTTGCCCGGGGTGGGCCAGGCGGCCGTGGTGGCCCGGCGCAGCGCGGCCGCCTCCGGCACCGGCGAGCACGAGATCATCGCGTACGCGGTCCCGGCCATGGGGGCGAGCATCGAGCCGGGACGGCTGCGGGAGCAGTTGACGGCGGTGCTGCCGGACTTCATGGTGCCCCGGGCCGTAATGGCGGTGGCGCAACTGCCGATGGGCCCGACCGGCAAGCTCGACCAGGCCGCCCTGCCCGATCCGGATGCCGAGGCCGTACGAACCGTCGCGGGGGCTGGCGGGCTGCCGTCGGGGCCGGTCGAGGAGCTGATCGCGGCGGGCTGGTGCGCGGTGCTGGGACTGCCCGCCGTGGACCGTCAGGTGAGCTTCTTCGAGTTGGGCGGGCATTCGCTCCAGCTCGCCCTGCTGCAGCGGCACCTGGAGGAACGCCTCGACCGGCGGGTGCCGCTGGCCCGGCTGGTGGAGTTCCCGACGGTGGCGGCGCTGGCGGCACACCTGGGGGCGGCGGCGGGCGCTGACGGCGTACCGGCGGATGGTCGTTTGGCGGCAGTCGGGCACCGGATGGCGCGGCGCAGAGCCGCGCGGCGCGGTGGCAGCGGGGAGGGTGGGACGTGAGCGAGGACGACCAGATCGCGGTGGTGGGCCTGTCCTGCCGGGTGCCCGGCGCGGACGACGCACCCGCCATGTGGCGGAACCTGCTGTCCGGGGTCGACTCGGTGCGTCGGTTGACCGCTGCCGAGGGTGCGCCCACCGACCCCGACTGGGTGCCGGCGTTCGGGCGGCTCGACGACCTCGACGGTTTCGACGCAGACCTGTTCGGATATCCCGCCGAGCTGGCGGCGCTGCTCGATCCGCAGCACCGGCTGTTCCTCGAGGTCGCCTGGCGCGCCTTGGAGGACGCCGGAATCGATCCCGACCGCGACCCGGCCCAGGTCGGCGTGTTCGCCGGGTGCGGCCTCAACCGCTACCTGCACCATCACCTGCTGGGCAACCCCGCTCTGAAGCCCGGCTTCGGTGGCCTGGCAGAGGACTGGGACGACGCGCTGACCGGCTCGGGCTGCGACTACCTGCCGACGCGCACCGCGTACGCGCTGGGGCTGGCGGGACCGGCCGTGGCGATCCAGACCGCCTGCTCGACATCGCTGGTCGCGGTGTGCCAGGCGGCGCAGAGCCTGCTGGACTACCGCTGCGACGTGGCGATCGCGGGTGGCTCGGCGGTGGTCTCGACCCGGCAGGCCGGTTACCGCCTGCGGCCGGGCGGCCTGCTGGCCACGGACGGGGTGTGCCGCCCCTACGACGCGGCCGCGACCGGGCAGGTGTTCGGCAACGGTGCCGGTGCGGTGGTGCTCAAGCGCCTCGCCGACGCGCGTGCCGACGGCGACAACGTCTACGCCGTCCTCCCGGGCTGGGCCGTGAACAACGACGGCGCCGACCGGCCCGGCTTCACCGTACCGGGCGTGGCGGGGCAGGCGGCGGTGCTGGCGGAGGCGCTGGCGTCGGTGGGCTGGGACCCGGCCGACGTGGGCTTTCTGGAGGGTCACGGCACCGGCACCTCGGTGGGGGACGCGATCGAGGTCGACGCCCTGACCCGGGTACGCCGGGGCAGCCGCAGCCCACTGCTGCTCGGCTCGGTGAAGGGCAACCTCGGCAACCTGGACGCCGCCGCCGGCGTGATTTCCCTGATCAAGGCCGTGTACGCCGTCCACACCGGACAGGCGCCGGGGACGGCGCACTTCACCGGCGCGCACCGCGACGTCGACCTGGCCGCGGCGGGTGCCGAGGTCAGCGCGCAGACCCGGCCGTGGGCCGGGCAGCGGCGGGCCGGGGTCAGCTCGTTCGGCCTCGGCGGCACCAACGCGCACGTGCTGGTGGAGCAGGCACCCGATGCGAACGACCATGACGAGTCGGACAGCTCCGGCGGCGAGCTCGGACAAGGTCATGGCCGGGTGGTGCTGGGGCTGTCGGCGGGAAGCCCGGCGGCGCTGCGCGAGCTGGCCCGGCGGCTGGCCGAGCGGCTGGCCGTCGGTGACCTCGCCGTGGCGGACGTGGCGCACACGCTGGCGGTCGGACGGCGGCGGCTGGCACACCGGGGTGCGGTCGCGTGTGCCGACGCCGAAGAGGCCGTTGGGCAGCTGACCGCGCTCGCGCAGGGCGCACCGGTGGCCGACGACGCCGCCGCGCGCTCCTGGCTCGACGGTGACGACCTGCCCGTGGCGCCGGGCCGACGGGTTCCGCTGCCCGGCTATCCGTTCCAGCGGACCAGACACTGGATCGAGGCAATGCGATGAACGGCCCCCACCTGCCCTATCCCGAGCTGTGCCTGCCCGACCTGGTCGCCGGGCACGCCCAGCGGCGTCCCCACGCGCCCGCCGTCGTGCAGGGTGACCTGACACTGAGCTACGGCGACCTCGTCGGCCGGGCCAGCGCCCTCGCCGCGTCGCTGCGCGCTCACGGCATCGCCCCGGACGACCTCGTCGGTGTCTGCGTGGACCGTCGTCCGGACCTGGTGGTTGCCCTGCTCGGCGTGCAGGCGGCGGGCGCGGGGTATGTCCCGCTCGACCCGGCGCTGCCGCCGCAGCGGTTGCGCGAACTGTCCGCCGAGGCCCGCCTCCACGTCATCGTGGGTGCGCCCACCGCCGCACCCGAAGCCTTCGGCGACCTGACCGTGCTGGGCGTACCAGCCGAAACGGCGCCCTGGCAGCCGACACCGGCGACGCTGTCCACCACGGCGTACGCGATGTTCACGTCCGGGTCGACCGGGCAGCCCAAGGGCGCGGTGATCGAGCACCGGGCGCTGACCGAGAAGGTCGTCAACATCGCGGACTTCGCCGACTACGGCGAGGCGACCCGGTGCCTGGCCTTCGCCTCGATCGGGTTCGACGCGTCGGTGGCCGACCTGCTCGCCCCGCTCGCCGCCGGAGGCACGGTCGTGCTGGCCGGCGACACCGAGCGGGCCGGCCCGACCCAGCTCTACCAGGTGTGCGCCGAGCAGGGCGTCGACGTCGTGGTGCTGCCGCCGCCGATCCTGCCGCTGCTGGACCCGGCCCGGCTGCCCGGCGTACGACTGGTGATGACCGGCGGGGAAGCCACCGGCCCGGAGCAGGTCGGCCGGTGGACCGAGGGAGGCCGCCGGTTCATCAGCGTCTACGGCCCGACCGAGGCGACCGTGCTGGTGACCTGGTTCGAGGGCAGCGGCATCTGGACCCGCCCCATCCCGATCGGCAAGCCCGCCGCCAACCACCGCATCCACCTCGTCGACGACAGCCTGCGCGAGGTCGGTCCCGGTGAGATCGGCGAGGTGCTCGCCGGCGGGCCGGGACTCGGCCGCGGATACCTGTTCGACCCCGCGCTCACGGCGGAGCGGTTCATCCCGGATCCGTTCACCGAGCAGCCCGGGCAGCGGCTCTACCGCACCGGTGACCTGGCCCGCTGGCTGCCGGACGGGAGCCTGGAATTCCTCGGCCGAGCCGACCGGCAGGTCAAGATCCGGGGACAGCGGATCGAGCTCGGCGAGGTGGAGGCGGTGCTGCGCCGCCACCCCGAGGTCGGCAACGCCAGCGTCCAGGCGCGCGGCGGCCCCGGCGGCCAAGAACTCGTCGCGTACGTGGCGACCGGCCTGGCCGTGGCGGACCTGCGCGCCTACTGCGCGCGGCTGCTGCCGCCCGCGGCCGTCCCGGCGCGGATGTTCACCATGGCCGCGCTGCCCATCACCATCAACGGCAAGATCGACACCGAGCGGCTGGCCGCACTCACCGCCGCCGAACCCGCCCCGGCACCCCAGAGCGAGGCACCGGCCACCGACACCGAGCGCCTGATCGCGCAGGCCTGGGCGGCGCTGCTGGACGAGCCGGCCGTCGGCCGCGACGCCGACTTCTACAACCACGGCGGACACTCGATCACCGCGATGCGGCTGGTCGCCGACCTGCGGGAACGGCTGGCCCGCGACATCGCGATCGAGGACGTGCTGCTCGGGCGAACGCTGCGCGGCATCGCCGCCCGCGCCGACGCCGCCGCCAAGGCCAGCCCCGCCACCGCCACCCGGGGTCGACCACCGGCCCTGTCCCCGGCGCAGCAGCGGCTGTGGTTCCTCGACCGCTACTTCCTCGCCGCCGCGTCGGCCTACAACGTCGCCTTCGCCGAACGGCTCACCGGCCCCCTCGACATCGCGGCCCTGGCCACGGCGCTCACCGCCGTCGCCGACCGCCAGCAGATCCTGCGCTGGCGCATCCCGGACACCGACGGCGTCCCGTACGCCGTCGCCGACCCGTCCGCGCCGGTGCCGTTGCCCGTGCGCGAACTGGCCCCGGGCACGGACCTCGCCACCCACCTCGCGGCGGCTGCGGCGGCACCGTTCACGCTGGCCACCGACACGCTGTGGCGGGCCGAACTGATCCGGACCGGGGCCGACGAGCACGTGCTGGCCGTCTACGCCCACCACGCCGTGTTCGACGGCTGGTCCCAGTCACTGTTCTACGCCGACCTCGCCACCGCCTACCGCGCGGCGCTCGGCGACGGGACGCCGCTGCCGGCCCTGCCCGCCACCTACGGCGACTATGTCGCGTGGCGCGCCGACCGCGCCCGGCGACGCGCCGAGCAGGACCTGAACTGGTGGCTGGAGCACCTCACCGGCGTACCCGTCGTGCTCGAGCTGCCCGGGGGACGGGACCGGCCCACCGAACAGACCTTCACCAGCGCGACCGTGACCACCCGGCTGGACCGGGCCACGACGGCCGCCCTCACCGACCTCGCCGCCGGACTCGGCGCGACCCCGGCCGCCGCCGTGCTGGCCGCGTTCGCGCTGGTACTGGCCCGACGCACCGGCCACCCCGACCTGGTCATCGGCACACCCACCGTGGACCGGCGAGCCGCAGAATTCGAGCACATGATCGGGTTCTTCATCGAGATCGCACCACTGCGGCTGCGTCAGACCCCCGACACGGGCTTCGCCGAGCATGTGCGCGCCGCGTGGGAGGAACTCCTCGCCGCGCTCGCGCACCCGGAAGCGCCGGTGGAACGCATCGTCGGCGGGCTCGGCCTCGGCGGCCAGCTGGACCGCAGCCCGCTGGTGCAGGTGCTGTTCAACATGTACACCTTCGACGAGCCGACGCTGGACCTGGCCGGGCTCGGCAGCGAGCCGGTGCCGGTGGCCGCGCCCGGGTCGCCGTTCGACCTCACCCTCTACGGCGTGACCCGCGACGGGCAACTGCGAGTCGAGATCGTCTTCAACCCGGACGTCTACGGCGCCGGCCTGATGGCGGCCGTGCTCGGCGAGGTCGAGCAGATGCTGCGGGCCGGAGCCGCCGATCCGCGGCAACCCGTGTCACAGCTGCCCGGCTGGACGGCCATCCCGGCCGGGAAACCGGGCGACGTGACCCGGGCCGCCCGGGTCAAGCGGACCGTGGGCCGGTCGGGCGCGATCACCACACGCCCGGCCACCGCCACCGAACGCCAGATCGCGTCGGTCTGGTGCAACGTGCTCGGCGTACCAGAGGTGGCGGCGACGGACAGCTTCTTCGACGTCGGCGGTGGCTCCCTGGCCGTCGCCGTCGTGCAGCGGCAGCTCAACCGGCTGCTCGGCACGAACCTGCGGCTGGTGGACCTATTCCGCCATCCGACCGTCCGCACGCTCGCCACGCACCTGGACGACATCCGCGCGTCCACGCAATCGCCCGGTGAGAACGCGGAGGACGCGGCGGTGGAACGGGCCGCGCGCCGCGGTGCCCTCCGCCTCCAGCGCACCCGGCACCGTCCGGCCGGCGAGCCCGCCGTGGAGGGTGATCCGACGTGACGCACCTGGTCCCACTCGGCGACACCGGCTGGTCGGTCTGGCGTGACGCGCTGCTGCGCAGCGCCGGGTTCCCCGCCGACGGCCTGGACCGCTTCGCCGCACCGGACTGCGCCGACGCCGCCGACCGTCACCTCGCCGGTGACCTCGACGCGCCGGCATTCACGGCCGCGTACGCCGACGCCACCCGGGCGTCCTCGGCGGCGGTGTGCGAGCTCGCCGCCGACCCGCTGTTCCGTGAGGCCGTGACCTGGCAGAACCCGGACATCCTGGTGGCGCTCGACGGGCTGGTCAAGGACGGCCCCGACGGGCCACGCAACGTCCGCCGCCGGGGCCGGGAAAACGTCGTCGCCGGATACTGGCAACGCTACGTCGCCAAGTGCGAAACCATCGGCTTCTTCGGGCCGGTGTGCTGGGGCACCGTCGAACCCGGCCCGGCCACCATCACCACCAAGCCCGGCCCCGGCATGCTCCGCCAGCGCACCGTCCACCTCGAATACTGGGCCCTGTCCGCGTACGCGGACACACTGGCGGCAGACCCGCTGGTGCGGGCCTGGCTGGCCCCGACCCTGGCGCCGCACGCCCACCTGGACGGGCGGGTCGTGCACCGGCCCGCCCAGCGCCCGACGCCGGTGTCGCTGACCGAGTCGATCGCGCTGGCATGGTGCGACGGCAGCCGCCCCGCGCGGCAGATCGTCGACGACCTGGTCCGCGACGAGCAGACCGGCGTACGCCGGGCCGAGGAAGGCTTCCTGCTGCTGGCGCACCTGGCCGAACGGGGCCTGCTGCGCTGGGACTTCGACCTGCCGCAGGGCTTCGCCGCGGAGGCGCGCCTGCGCGAGCGAATCGCCGCCATCGGCGACCCGGCCCTGCGAGAAAACACCCTGGCCGGGCTGAACCGGCTCGCCGAAGCCCGGACCCGGGTCGCCGACGCCGCCGGCGACCCCACCGCACTGGCCGACGCGCTGTCCGCGCTGGACACCGAGTTCACCGAACTGACGGGGCTGCCGCCGCGCCGCCGGGCCGGGCAGAACTACGCCGGACGGGCGCTGTGCCACGAGGAGACCGCCCGCGACGTGGAGTTCACGGTCGGCACCGGCCTGCTCGACGCCCTGGCCCCGGCACTGGCGTGTGCGTTGCAGGCGGCGCGCTGGCTCACCGCCGAACTGGCCACGGCGTACGGCGACGCGCTGCGCGACCTGTACGCCGAGTTGAGCGGCGACGGACCGGTCCGGCTCGGCGACCTGTGGTTCCTCGCCCAGGGACCGCTGTTCGGGCCCGGCGACCGGCCCGTCGACCGGGTCGCACACGAATTCGCCTCCCGCTGGGAACGGGTGCTCGGCCTCGCCGACCTGCCCGCCGACGCCGCACGGCTGGAGGTCAGCTCGGCCGAGCTGGCGCCCCGGGTGGCCGCGCAGTTCCCGGCGACCCGTCCCGGCTGGAGCGCGGGCCGGGTGCACAGCCCGGACCTGCAAATCTTCGCGGAATCGCCGCAGGCGCTGGCCGACGGCAAGTTCGCAGCAGTGCTCGGTGAGCTACACGCGGCCTACGCGACGTTCAACGCCGAGCTGTTCACGCACTGCCATCCCGACCTGGACCGACTGCGGCGCGCGTACGCGGCGGACCTGGGCTCGGGACGGCTGCGCCCGATCTACCCGGTCGACTTCCCCCGGGTCGGCGGCCGGTTGTCGGCGTCGCTGTCCGGGCCCGACGACTACCAGCTCGCGTTCGCCGACGCGCCGGGCGCCCGGCGGGACCGGCTCGTGCCGGCCAACGCCGCCCTGGTGTCCGAAGCGGACGGCACCATGGTGGCGACCGGGCCCGACGGCACCCGCTGGCCGCTGGTCGACGTGTTCTCCGACCTGATCGCGGTGCACGCCGCCGACGCGTTCAAGCTGATGACCGAGCGCCCGCACAGCCCCCGGATCACCGTGGACACACTGGTGCTGGCCCGGGAGACATGGCGCACCACGGTCGGGCAGACCGGCCTGACCAGCGCCATCGACCAGGCACAGCGCTACCTCGCGGTACGCCGGTGGCGGGCCGCGCTGGGCCTGCCGGAGCGGGTCTTCATCCGGGTGGCCACCGAACTCAAACCCACGTACGCCGACCTGACCAGCCCGCTCTACGCCAACCGGCTCTGCCTGCTGCTGCGGGCGGCACACCACGCGGGCGGCGACGACGTGCCGGTGACGGTGTCGGAGCTGCTGCCCGGGTCGCCGCAGGCGTGGCTGCCCGACGGCCAGGGCCGCCACTACGTCAGCGAGCTGCGCCTGCACATCAGCGATCCGGCCGATCCGAAGGGAATGCCGTGACGAGCGAGACAGTGGAGCCGATCGCCATCGTCGGGCTCAGCCTGCGCGTACCAGGGGCGTCGTCGGCGGACGAGTTCTGGCGCAACCTGGTCGACGGCACCGAGTCGTTCACCCGGTTCAGCCGGGCCGAGCTGCTGGCGCGCGGCGTCAGCGAGGACGAACTCGACGATCCGGCGTACGTGCCGGTGGCCGCCGTGCTCGACCAGTTCG
The DNA here is from genome assembly GCF_055587185.1 of Micromonospora sp. NPDC048040. Classification (NCBI taxonomy): domain Bacteria; kingdom Bacillati; phylum Actinomycetota; class Actinomycetes; order Micromonosporales; family Micromonosporaceae; genus Micromonospora; species Micromonospora sp. NPDC048040. The sequence continues at coordinate 41,133 of NZ_JBVJGT010000037.1, forward strand.
ACCACTTCGACGCGGGCCTGTTCGGAATGAGCCCGCGCGACGCGGAGCTGGCCGACCCGCAGCAGCGGCTGTTCCTGGAACACGCGCACGCCGCCCTGATCGACGCGGGCTGCGACCCGACCCGCTACGACGGCGAGATCGGCGTCTACGCGGGCAGCAACGCCGACCTCTACCAGTGGCTCAACGTCCGGCGCAACCCGCAGGCGCTGGCGGGCGCGGGCGAGCTGCGGGTGTCGCTGGGCAACAAGCCCGACTACCTGGCCAGCACCGTGTCGTTCCGGCTCAACCTGCGCGGCCCCGCGATGACCGTGCAGACCGCCTGCTCGTCGTCGCTGGTTGCGGTACACCTGGCCAGCGAGGCGCTGCGCAACGGCGAGTGCGACACGGCGCTCGCGGGCGGTGTGTGCGTGGAGCTGCCGCACGCCGTCGGGTACGTCGCCGACGACGGCTACACATCCGCCGACGGGCACTGCCGCCCGTTCGACGCGCAGGCCAACGGCACCGTCTACGGCAGCGGCGTCGGGGTCGTCGTGCTCAAACGGCTCGCCGACGCGCTGGCCGACGGAGACGACATCCGGGCGCTGATCATCGGCAACGCGGTCAACAACGACGGCACGACCAAGGCGAGCTTCACCGCGCCCAGCGTCAGCGGGCAACTGGAGGTCGTCGTCCAGGCCCTCGCGGTCGCCGGCGTCGCCCCCCGCTCGGTCAGCTACGTGGAGGCCCACGGCACCGGCACGGTCCTCGGCGACTCGATCGAGATCGCGGCGCTGACGGCGGCCTACGGGCGGCGCGCCACCGAGCGGGGCTGGTGTGGGGTCGGCTCGACCAAAGCCAACATCGGCCACCTCAGTGCGGCCGGTGGCGTGATCGGCCTGATCAAGACCGTCCTGTCGATGCAGCACCGGCTCATCCCGCCCAGCATCAACTACGACCGGCCGCACCCGGAGATCGACTTCGAGGCGAGCCCGTTCTACGTGGTGTCGACGCTGACCAAGTGGGAGCCCGAGGAGCAGCGGCCGCTGCGAGCCGGGGTGAGCTCCCTCGGCCTCGGCGGCACCAACGCCCACCTGCTGCTCCAGGAAACACCGCCTCCCGCACCCGCTGCAACGCCGGGTCACGGCGGTGGCGAGCTGATCCAAGTGTCCGCCGCGACCCCGGCCGCGCTGGCGGCGGCGTGCGCCCAGGTGGCCACCCGGCTCACCGACCGGCCCGAGCTGGCACTGCACGATGTGGCGCACACGTTGCGGGAGGGACGTCCGGTCTATCAGCACCGGGCCGCCGTCGTCGCGGTGGACCGGACCCAGGCGGCCGCAGCGCTGACCGACCCGAAGCGCCGGGCCAGCGGGGACGCCGCGACGGTGCCCCGCGTGGGCCTGCTCTTCTCCGGCCAAGGCTCGCAGCACCCCGGCATGGGCGCGCACCTCGCCGCGACCGAGCCGCTGTTCGCGGCCACCGTCGACGAATGCGCCCGGATCCTCGGCTGGGACCCCCACGAGCTGATCTTCAGCACGCAGCCCGGCGCTGACGAGCGGCTGGCCGAACCCGCGGTGCTGCAACCCGCCCTGTTCACCGTCGAATACGCCACCGCGATGCTGTGGCGGCACTGGGGCGTCACGCCCGCCGCGATGATCGGCCACTCCATCGGTGAACTGGTGGCGGCGACCGTGGCCGGGGTCTTCGACCTGCCCGACGCGCTGCGGCTCGCGGCCGCCCGGGGCCGCCTGGTCCAGGCCGCGCCGCAGGGCCGCATGCTCGCCGTGCAGCGCGGCGCCGACGAGATCTCGCCCCTGCTGCCCGCCGGCGTAGCGGTGGCGATCAGCAACGCGCCCAACACCTGCGTGCTGGCCGGCGCACCAGAGCCGGTGACCGCCTTCGCCGACACCCTGCGCGAACGCGGCGTCAACTGCACGCTGCTGCGCTCGCCGTACGCGATGCACGTGCCGCTGCTGGACCCGGTGCGCGACGAGTTCGCAGCGCTGGTGGCGGCGGTGCCGCGCCGGGCGCCGAACCTGCCGGTGTGGTCGGCCGCGACCGCCGCACCGTTCACCGACGAGCAGGTCACCGACCCGGCGTACTGGGGGGAACAGCTGTGCCGCCCGGTGCGGTTCGGGACCACGGTGGCAGGGCTCGCCGCGACCGGTGCCGCCGACGAGTGGCTGCTGCTGGAGTGTGGTCCCGGCCGCCAGCTCGCCGGGCTCGCCCGGCTCAGCCTGCCGCAGGGAGCCAGGGCGCCGCTGCGTACGCTGCCCGCGCCCGGGGAGAAGCTGACCGACCGGCAGACCGCCTACGAGGCGGCGGGCCGGTTGTGGACGGCCGGGGTCCCCGTACGCCTGCCCACGCCCGACAAGCCACGCCTGGTGCCCCTGCCCGGTTACCCGTACCAGCGGACCAGGCACTGGATCGACCCGGCGCCGGTGGCCGCACCTGCCGAACCGGCCGCCGACCGCCGCTACGACGACGGGGTCGTCGAGGTACCGGTCTGGCACCAACTGCCCGCCACGGCACCCGCCGAGGCACCCGGTCAGCTGCTGCTCTTCGCGGCCGGTGAGCGTGGCACGGCCCTCGCGGCCCGCCTGCGTGAGCGCGGCACCGACGTCACCGTGGTCCGCCCCGGGGCTGCCTTCGCCGTCCGCCCCGGCGGCTACCAGCTGCGCGCTACCAACGCCGCCGACTACCAGCGGCTGCTCGACGAGTGCGCCGACGACGGTCGGGCCGCCCGGATCGTGCACGCCTGGGCGCTGGACGGCGACCCGGCCGGCAACGACGTGGATGCCGTGGCGGCGGCCCAGGAGCACGGGTACTACGCGCTGCTGACGCTGCTGGACGCGCTGCCGGCCGCCGACGTGGAGCTGGACGTGGTCACCGCCGGAGTGGCCGACGTGACCGGGGCCGACCTGGTACGCCCGGAGCACGCCACGGCGGCCGGGGTGGTGCGCTCGCTGCCGCTGGAACGCCCGCAGGTGCGCTGCCACTGGATCGACGCCGACCCGGGCGACCTCGGCGTGGACGCGGTGGCGGACGAACTGCTCGGCACCGAGCGGGCCGAGACGGTCGCGCTGCGGCTGGGCGGGCGCCGCTGGACCCGCGAATTCGTTCCGGTCCGACCGGGTGGGCGTACCTCCTCCGGATGGGGCATCCGCGACGGCGGCCGCTACCTGATCACGGGCGGCCTGGGCCGCGTCGGCAGCGCGTTCGCCGCCGAACTGGCCCGGCGCGGCGCGCAGCTGGTGCTCGTGAGCCGCACCGCGCAGCCGCCGCCGGCCACGATCGAGGCCCTGGAGCAGGCGGGCGCCCGGGTGCGTCACCTCACCGCCGACGTGGCCGACGCGGACGCCATGCGGGCGGTACGCGCCGAAGTCCTGCGTGACCTCGGCGGCCTCGACGGCATCATCCACGCCGCGAAGCTGCCCGACACCGGCCTGTCCGCCGGGTCGCGGCTGACCGAGGCGGCGGCGGAACTGCGGCCGAAAGTCACCGGCACGCTGGTGCTGCGCGAGGTCTTCGGTGACCTGCCGCTCGACTTCGTGGCGCTGACCTCGTCGGTGACCGCGCTCGCAGGTGGCCTGGGCCGCGCCGACGACACGGCCGCCAACGCATTCCTCGACGCGTACGCGCGCAGCCCGCACGGCTGGCCGGCCCGCCTCGTGTCGCTGGCCTGGGGCGCGTGGCAGGAGGAGGGCGTGCCCGAACACGACGGGCTGCCCCCCGCGGCGGCGGTCGCCGCGGGGCAGCGGGTCCTCGCCGAGGGCCGCACCGGCACGGTGGCGATCGGCGCCTACACGGTGGCCGCGGTCGCGGGCCACGAGCGGCGACTCGGCTCGGCCGCCGCCACGGTTACCTCCACCGTGGCCGCCGCCGACGGCGACCTGACCGCCACCATCGCCCGGATTTGGGGCGACGTCCTCGGTGTCGCCGAGGTCAGCCCGCACGACAACTTCTTCCGGCTGGGCGGCACATCGCTGGTGGCGGCGCAGCTGGTGCTGCGCATCCGCCAGGCTGTCGGCGCCCGGCTGTCCATGCGGGTGCTGTTCGACGCGCCGACCGTCGCCGCGATGGCCGCCCGGATCGAGTCGCTGCGCGGCGCCCCACCGGCCGCCCACGCGGAGGCACCCATCCCGCGCCTCCGCAGACCGGGACAACCAACATGACCGAGTCGCGGCAGGACCTCACGGCGGTGGGCGACGTCTACACCGTCCCCGCCTCCTACGCCCAGGAACGGGTCTGGTTCACCGCCCAGCTCAGCCCCGGGCAGCCGCTGTTCACGATGACCGATGCGGTCACCCTGCCACCGGGCGCGGGGCCGGAGCAGGCGCTCGCCGCGCTGCGGGCCGTCACCGAACGGCACGAGGCCATGCGCACCACCCTGCGCCTGACCGACGGCGAGCTCCACCAGGACATCCACCCCACTGTGCCGATCGAGCTGCCGGTGACCGACCTGTCCGGGCTGACCGAGCCGGACCGGGAACGCGCCCGCGCGGAGATCGTCGCCGAGTACGCCCGCCTCGACCTGCCGATGGACAGCGCACCGCTGTGGCGGGCGCGGCTGCTGCGGCTCGGCGCGGACACCTGGTGGCTGCTGTTCGCCGGGCACCACGTCATCCTTGACGGCACCTCACTGCTCAACCTGCGCGCCGAGCTGACCGAGCTGTGCGCCGCCGCCGTCGCGGGTCGGGCGCCGGACCTGCCCGACCTGCCCATCCAGTACGCCGACTACGCCGCCTGGGAACGCGATCGCCTCGACGGCCCCCGGTGGGGTCAGCTGCGCGACTTCTGGCGGGAGACGCTGACCGGCCTGCCCGCCGTGCACGCGCTGACCACCGACCATCCGCGCCCGTCGACTCGCACGTTCAGCGGCAGCGACGTACGCCGCACCCTGCCCGACAGTGTGGCGCAGGCGCTACCCGAGTTGTCCCAGCAGGCCGCCGCGACCCCGTTCATGGTGCAGCTGGCGGCCTACGTCGCGCTGCTGCACCGGCTGTCGGGCAGCGACGACATCGTGGTCGGCATGCCGGTGGTGGGCCGCGACCGCACCGAGTTGGAGCCGCTGCTGGGCATGTTCATGAACATGCTGGTGCTGCGGGTCGACGTCTCTGGTGATCCGCCGTTCCTGACCCTGCTCCGCCGGGTGCGCCGCGTCGTGCTCGACGCGTGGGACCACCAGGACATGCCGTTCCAGAAGCTCGTCGAGGACCTGGCGGTGCGGCGCGACCCCGGCGTACCGCCGCTGTACCAGGTCACGTTCCACCACCTGCCGACCGGCCGCGGTGAGGCGTTCGGCGGCGCCATGGACGACCTGTCGCTGGAGATCGCCGGCGACGAACTGCGGCTGGAATACAACACCGCACTGTTCACCACCTCCACCATGGAGGCGTTCGCGGACCGCTACCTGCTGCTGCTCGCGACCGCTGCCGCAGCGCCGCGGACCAGGGTGGGCGCGCTGCCGATCATGTCGGACGCCGAGCGTGCCCAGGTCGTGACCGGCTGGAACGCCACCGATGCCCCGGTGCGCCAGACCACCCTGGCGGAGCTGTTCGACGCCCAGGCCCGGCGTACGCCGGACGCGGTCGCGCTGGTCGACGGCGGCACCCGGCTGACCTACGCCGAGTTGTCCGCCGCCGCCGAGCAGGTGGCACGGCGGCTGACCGCGCAGGGCGTGGGGCCCGAGTCGATCGTCGCCATCCACGAGCCCCGCTCCAGCCGCCTGGTCGTCGGACTGCTCGGCATTCACCGGGCCGGTGCGGCGTACCTGCCGTTGGACCCGGACTATCCGGCGCAGCGGCTGGCCTACATGCTCGCGGACGCCGGCGCCGAGGTGCTGCTGGCCGACGAGGTGCCGGAAGGGCTGGCGGTACCGGGCGTGGTGCTGCCGCTGACCGGCCCGGACCAGCCCGAGACCGCCGCGGGCACCGCCGCCGGGCCGGGCAACGCGGCGTACCTGATCTACACGTCAGGATCCACCGGGCGACCGAAGGGCGTGATCAACGAGCACGCCGGCATCGTCAACCGGCTCGACTGGATGCAGGACACCTTCGGGCTCGGACCGGACGACGCCGTGCTGCACAAGACACCGATCGGTTTCGACGTGTCGGTGTGGGAGGTGTTCTGGCCGCTCATCGTGGGCGCGCGGCTGGTGCTGGCCCAGCCGGGCGGACACCGCGACCCGACGTACCTGCGGGATCTGATCGAGCGGGAGCGGGTCACCACCGTCCACTTCGTCCCGTCGATGCTGGACGCCTTCCTGGCCACGGCCGGTCCCGCCGACCTCGCCCGGTGCGGGTCGCTGCGGCGGATCGTGTGCAGCGGCGAGGAGCTGCCGCTCGAACTCGCCCGCCGGACCGTGGCCGCTCTCCCGGCCGCCGCGCTGCACAACCTCTACGGGCCCACCGAGGCCGCGATCGACGTCACTGCCTGGGCGGTGACGCCCATCGCGCTGGCCGGGGCCACCCGGGTGCCGATCGGCGGGCCCATCCGCAACGTCCGCACCTATGTGCTCGACCAGGCTCTGCAGCCGGTACCGGTCGGCATCGCCGGGCAACTCCACCTCGGCGGGGTGCAGGTGGCCCGGGGCTACCTGCACCGCCCCGAACTCACCGCCCGCACGTTCGTCCCCGACCCGTTCGACGACACCGGCGGGCGGCTCTACGCCACGGGTGACCTGGCCCGCTGGCGGACCGACGGCACGCTGGAGTTCCTCGGCCGCATCGACGACCAGGTGAAACTGCGTGGCCTGCGGATCGAACTGGGGGAGATCGCCGCCGTGCTGCGCGAGCAGCCGGGCATCAGCTCCGCCGCCGTCACCGTACGCGGTGCCACGCCCGCCGAACAGCGCCTGGTGGCGTACGTGACGCTGGCAGCGGGAACCGAGGCCCTGGACCACGCAGCGCTGCGGGAGGCGCTGAAGCGGCGCCTGCCGGAATACATGGTGCCGTCGGCGTTCGTGCCGCTGGACGCGCTGCCCCTGTCACCCAACGGAAAGCTGGACACCGCCGCGCTGCCCGCGCCCGCGCACGACGGCAGCCCCGCTGCCGGGCGCCGGCCACCGGTCACCCCGGTCGAGCAGGCCATCGCCACCGCCTGGCAGGACGTGCTGGGGGTCACCGACGTCGGGCTCGACGACGACTTCTTCGAACTGGGCGGGCATTCGCTGCTGGCGATCCGGATGCTGGCCACGCTGCGCGACGCGTACGGGCACATCGACGTCGGCGTGATGGACGTGTTCCAGCACTCCACCGTGCAGGGGCTGGCCGCGCTGATCGACGGCCCCGCGGACCAGGAACGCCGGCGACCGCTGCTCTACGAACTGACCAAGCCGGTCCCGGCGGGACAGCGGGTGCGGACCTACGTGTGCGTACCCTACGGCGGCGGACTCGCCAGCATCTACCAGCCGCTCGCGGACGAACTGCCGCCCGGACACACGCTGTTCTCAGTGGCGGTCCCCGGACATGACGTCGGGGTCAGCGACACGGAGCTGCCCTTCGATGAGCTGGTCGACCGGTGCGTGGCCGAGATCCAGGACCGGGTGGACGGCCCGCTGGTCCTGTACGGCCACTGCGTCGGCGGCGCCCTGCTGACCGGTATCGCCCGGCGGCTGCACGAGCAGGGCCGCCCGATCGAAGCGATCTACGCGGGCGGCGTCTTCCCGACGGCCCGGCCGGACAACATGCTCGGCCGCCTGGTCGACTGGGTCGACTCCCGTGGCGCGGACCGGCGTTACGAGACGTTCCTCCGCTCGATCGGTGCCGAACTGGCCGACCTGGACCAGGCGCAGGTCGACCGGTTCGTCCACCACGTGCGGCGGGAGGCCGCCGAGGCGCAGGAGAAGTTCACCGAGTGGCTGGAGGCCGAGCCGGTCCAGGTGGCCGCGCCGGTGATCTCCGTCGTGGGCACCCACGACATGCTCACCGAGTACTACGAGGAGCGCTACCGCGAGTGGAGCTTCCTCGGCGAAACCACCGCGCTGGTGGTCCTCGACCAGGCCGGACACTACTTCGTCAAGCAGCGGGCCAAGGCGCTCGCCGAGGTGGTCACCCAGACCCATCTCCGGCTCGCCGAGCCCTCCGCCGCGCAGGCCACCGCGGACCGGCTCGCCGGTGACGCCTGGGAACTAGCCGCCACCAGCGCCGACCCCGTCACCGCCGGCGCCGGCGTGCAGCCCGGCGTAGGCCGGTTCCTGGCGCTCACCGCCAGCCAGCTGATCTCGGCCACCGGCTCGGCGCTGACCCAGTGGGCCGTACCCGTCTGGGTCTACCTGACCACCGGGTCGATGCTGTGGTTCGGCCTGTCCGGGGTGATCGCCTACCTCCCCGCACTGCTGGCGCTGCCGGTCGCGGGTGCCGTCGCGGACCGCTTCGACCGGCGCAAGGTGCTGCTCGCCGCGTGCGCGACCGCGGTGACGGCGGCGGCGCTGCTGGCCACGCTGCTGTGGACCGATCAGCTGGGGCTGGCCGCCGTCTACACCCTGGTCTGTGTGCTCGGCGCCGCGTCGGTGTTCCAACGCATCACCTACCTGGCCGCGATCCCGCAGGTCATGCCGAAGCGCTACCTGGGGCACGCCAACGGCATCGCCCAGCTGGCCGTGGGGCTCAGCTCGCTGGCGGTGCCGCTGCTGGCGGCGGGCCTGCTCGCGGCGATCGACCTGACCGGCATCCTGCTGATCGACATCGTGAGCTACGCGGTCGCGATGAGCGTCCTCGCGGTGGTGAAGTTTCCCAAGCTGCTCGGCCGCCGCCGCAAGGAGCCGTTCCTGGCCGAGCTGATCGGCGGCGCGCGGATGACGTGGGCGGAGCCGGGGTTCCGGGCCATGCTGGGCTTCTTCTCGCTCTACAACCTCTGCCTGGCCAGCCTGATGCTGGTGCCGCCGATGGTGCTCGCGTTCGGCACGATGGGCCAGGTCGGCACGGTCGCGTTCGCCGAGGCGCTGGGCGCTGTCCTGGGCGGACTCGTGATCGCGGCATGGGGCGGCCCGACCAGGCGCCGGATGCCCGCCCTGATCGCGATCGCGTTCGGGGTCGCGATCAGCCTGGTGCTCAGCGGCGTACGCCCGAACCTTGTGCTGGTCGCGCTCGGCAGCTTCGGCGTGGGCCTGGGCCTGGGCCTGCACAACGGCATCTACCTGTCGATCATCCAGGTGAAGGTGCCGCAGCGCTTCCACGGCCGGGTGCTGGCGATCATCCAGACACTGACCTGGGCGACGCTGCCGCTGGGCTTCGCCGTACTGGTGCCGCTGAGCGGATCGGTGCTGGAGCCGATGTTCGCTCCGGGCGGCGCCCTGGCCGACAGCGTCGGTGCCCTGATCGGGACCGGCCCTGGCCGAGGGCTCGGGTTCGCGTTCGTCGTGTCCGGGCTGGCCCTGGCCGCGGTGTCGCTGGTCGCCTACGGCCAGCGCCGGTTGCGCCTGTTCGACACCGAGACCCCCGACGCTCCGGCGGACGCGACCGAGTGGCTACCGCGCCAGCGCCGCCGCCGGGTCGACGATCTGTAGCCGCAGTTCCGAGGCGTACGCCTGGCCGTCCGCATCGGTCAGCCAGGCGTCGCCCGGGCCGGGCAGCAACTCGGTGATGGTCAGCCCGACCCCGTCGCCGCCCTTGGAGTGCGCGCCGCGCAGCAGGGTGCACAGCAACCGGGTGTAGACGCCGCTGGTCAGGTCGACGAAGCTCGGTTTGAGCTCGGTGTCGACCCGGACGAAGATCTGCTCGGGCAGGCCGAGGGCGAGCCTCCAGCGCCGCACCGCGAGGTAGCGTTCCCGCTCGCCCTTCACCTTGTGCAGCCCGGTGTCGCCGACCGTGGTGCGCCAGGTCTCGCGAACCAGCACGAGGTCGTCGACGGTGATACGCGGGGTGTGCCCGACGTTGCCGGCCAGCTTCCACGTGTCGAACACCTGGTAGTCGAAGAGCTGCGCGAACACCTCCAGCAGCGGCCACTGCCGTCCGTCGCCCGCGTGCACCCGCAGGCTGCCGTCGGCTTCGGGTCGCACGGTGAGGCCGGTGATCGGCACGACGCGGTCCGGGTCGGCGCCGGGGGCGCTGACGAAGCCGAGCTGCACGTCGGCGGGCCCGTGCAGCCATTCCGCGATGCGGGCCGTGTGCCGGGGCCAGTCCACCGGGGCCAGCAGCCGCACCCGGCCCTCGGGCAGGTCGGCCCGCATGCCGTCCCGCAACCGCTGCGGCTCCGGGTGCCCGTACGCGAAAAAGTGCGTGTCGAACGCGGCCAGGGCCACGTGCAGTTCGCCGAGCACGACGGTGAAGTCTCCCCGCAGCAGGGCCGCCTCGTCCGGGGCGCACAGATGCAGGTCGGGGCTGTGAATCCGGGCGGCGGCCCAGCCGGGCGCGGTGGCTCCGAACGCCGCGGCGACCCGCTCGGTCAGCTCGGCGGCGCCGAACCGCAGCTCCCGGACGTCGGCATCGGCATCGGCATCGGCCAGGCCGAGCACCTTCGCCCACCGGGCCAGGAAATCGGCGGTGACGGCGGCGCTGGGCGGGTTTTCCCCGAACACGACCGCCTGAGCCAGGAACCACAGGTCGGGCAGCGGGACGTTCGCACTGGCCGAATCGGCCGACAGATCACGGTAGAGGGCGGCCAACGCCTCGGCGTACGCGGCGCCGATCGCCGCCGTCAGCCACCGGGCCGACAGCAGCAGCGGCTCCAGCGGAGCAAGCCGCTCCAGCAGCGTGTCACCGAAGCTGATGTCCAGGTCGCGTACGGTTTCCAGGTGGCACAGAGTGCGCCCGGCGTACACCTCGCCGGGGCGTTGCTGCGCGGCCTGACCGGTCAGCTCGACGAACTTACGCTCCAGTGCGGACATGGCTGCGGCCAGGGCGTCCGCGCCGTCGGCGGCGGCCACCGCGTCGCGCAGCGCGCTGACGGTGGCCAGCTCACCGAGCACCCGGTCGCGGACCAGGTCGTCGCCGATCGCGGCGAGCTGTTCGCGCAGCACATCCTCCGCGGTGAGGTCGATCGGCAGGTCGAACCCGATCCGTAGCACGCCACGCTCGGCGAGTTCGTCGAGCTGCGCGTACACGTCGGCGGCGCGGCGGAACCCGCTCGCCGGGTCCGCGACCAGCGCGGCGGCGAGGTCCGCGACGCGCGATCGCCGCTGCGCCAGAGTGAGCAGCGCGGCCGTCGCCGCCGGCAGCGCCTGCGGCGCGCGGTGCGGATGCAGCAGCACCCCGTCCCGCAGCGTCAGCTGGGGTGCCAGCCGCACCGGCAGCCAGTCCCGCACGTCCTCCGCGCGGGCGAAGGCCTCGCCGAGCGCGTCCAGCGCCCACCGCTCCAGAAAGACCCGGCGGGTACGCGTCAGAGCCGCACCCGGGCGCACCGTGGCGACGGGACCGGGGCCGCCCAGTTCTGTCCAGCAAATGGGCCCGAAGAAACCGACGGTGTCGTTCTTGAGGCAGTAACGCTGCCAGTATTTCGCGATGACCTCCTCGCGGTGCCGTCGGCGCAGGTTGCGCGGGGCGTGCGGGCCGTCGCGCCGGATCGCGTCGACCGCGAGCAGGACGGCCGGATTCTGCCAGACCAACGCGGTGCGGAACGTTTCGTCGCAGGCGATGTCGTGGACGGCCCGGCCGAGATCCGTTGCGGCGGCGTCGAACGCGGCCTCGAAGGCGGCCACGTCGGAGGTGCCGGTGAGATAGCTGTCGGCGGCCGCCGCGAGCGCGGGCGCGGCGAACCGCTGCATCCCGGCCACGGGGAATCCGGCCGACCGTAGCAGCGCTGAACGCCATACGTGCCATGGGGTTCCGGCGAGGGGCGTGAGATGCTCCTGGGGCATCCGGCAATGGTATGCATCCATGGACCTGCGGTGGGACGGGCAATGATGAGCTTCGGGCTGGTGTCGTTTGGCGAGGCGCTCGGCGATCCGGTACCGGTGGCGGATGTGGTGGGGCAGTACACCGACGACGTGAACCGGGTCCTCGGGTACGGCTACCGCCAGGTGCACCGCAGCGCGCCGGAGGTTGGCCTGACCGACCTCGCCGAGCAGGCCGCCCGTCAGGCCCTCGACGCCGCCACGCTCCCCGCCGTGCAGGTGGACCTGCTGGTGCTGGCCATCACCGACCTCACCGAATACCTCTACTGGGACGCCGCCGCCGACCTGGCGCACCGGCTCGGCGCGGTCAACGCCGAAGCGGTACTGCTCACTCAGGCGTGCACGACGGGAGTGCTCAGCTTCGACACCGTCGCGGGCAAGTTCGCCACCCACCCGCAGTACGCCAACGCCCTGGTGGTGGCCGCGAACCGGACCTGTGAGGCGTACTGGAACCGGATGGACACGCAGCCGATGGTCTTCTCCGACGGCGCCGTCGCCACGGTGGCCCGGCGCGGGCATTCCCGGCTGCGCTGGCTCGCCACGGAGGCCGCCACCGACGGCCGCTACGCCGCGTTCCACCGGCTCGACGTGGGCGGCGCGGCGGCACCCTTCGGCCCTGGTGCCGAGCCGCCCGCAGTACGCGACGTGTGGAACGTGATGGAGTTCTTCGACTACGACGCCGAGCAGTTCGAGCAGTTCGCCCGGGACCTCGACGAGCGGGCCGTGCGGGTCACCGAGCGGGCCTGCGAGCGGGCGGACGTCAAGGTCGCCGACCTGGCGCGCCTGATCCTCGTCAGCGACAACGAGCGGTCCATGGCGTCTCTGGCGCAGGCGCACGGGGTCCCGCTGGCGCGTACCAACCGGGAACTGGCGGCCGAGCACGGGCATCTCGGTGCGGCGGACCAGTTGTTCGGGCTGAGCCGCCTGCTCGCCGCCGGCGAACTCCGCGAGGGCGACCGGGTCGCGCTGACTTCGCTGGGCCGGGGCATGCACTGGGCCTGTACCATCGTCGAGGTATAAGCATCGATCGCCCGATCGGTCTGACAGCGCGCCACCGCTGCCGCCTGGTATCCACTCTGGAGGGACACTGGATGTCCAGTCGCCTGGTGCGGGTCGTCGCCGACGTGCTGGCGTTGCCGGTCGAGCAGGTCGACGCGCAGACCGGTCCCGCGACCACAGCGGCCTGGGTGAGCCTGCGCCACCTCCAAATCGTCGCAGCGGTCGAGGACGCGTACGGCATCGCCATCACGCCACGGGAGATCCGGGCCGTTCGGTCGGTGGCGGACCTGCGCGAACTGCTCGCGCAGCGGGGCGTCGACGAATGACGTCCGCCGCGCCGTCTCCGCTCAGCGACGCCGACCTCGGCACCGGGCTGTTCATCCGCCACTTCGAGGAGGAACTGCTCCGCCTGTACGCGGACGGCCACCTCAGCGGCACCACGCACACCTGCCTCGGCCAGGAATACATCCCGGTCGCGCTGGCCCCGCTGCTGACCCGGGACTTCGTGTTCAGCAACCACCGGGGGCACGGGCACTACCTGGCCCACTGCGCTGACCCGGACGGCCTGCTGGCGGAACTGCTCGGCCGGGAGGGCGGGGTGTGCCATGGACGCGGTGGCAGCCAGCACCTACGCCGGGAACGGTTCCTGTCCACCGGCGTGCAGGGGGAGAGCCTGCCCGCCGCCGTCGGCGTGGGGCTGCACCTCAACCGCACCGGGCAGGACGCGATCGTGGTGACCTACATCGGTGACGGCACCTGGGGCGAAGGCGCGGTCTACGAGGCGCTCAACATGGCGCAGCTGTGGCGGGTGCCGCTGCTGGTCGTGGTCGAGCACAACCGGATCGCCCAGTCCACCCCGACCACCGAGCAGCTGGCCGGGACCATCGGCGGCCGGGTCGCCGGGTTCGGAATCACCTTCAGCGAGTCGGATTCGCTGGACCTCAACGAGGTACGTGCCGCCGCCGCGCCGCACATCGAGCGGGTCCGCGCCACCCGGCAGCCGCACGTGCTGGTGCAGCACACGGTCCGGCTCGGCCCGCACAGCAAGGGCGACGACTCCCGCCCGGCCGACGAGATTCGCCGGCTGCGCCACCTCGACTGGCTGAAGCGGTACGCGGCCGCGTACCCGCCGCAGTTTTCGGCCGCCGACGCGCAGGCCCGGCAGCGGGTCGCGGAGATCTCGGCCGCGGCGCTGGCCCGGCCCCTGGTGGGCGGAGGCGTGGGGTGACGCGCGCCGAACGAATGAGTCAGAACCTCAACCGTGCCCTGCACGAGCTGTTCGCCGCCGACGAACGGGCCTGGCTGCTGGGCGAGGATGTCGTCGACCCTTACGGCGGCGCCTTCAAGGTCACCCAGGGCCTGTCGACGGCCTACCCGGACCGGGTGCTGTCGACACCGCTGAGCGAGAACGGCATCACCGGTGTGGCGGGTGGCCTGGCGCTCTGCGGTGACACGGTCATCGTCGAGATCATGTTCGCCGACTTCGTCGGCCTCGCCTTCGACCAGATCATCAACTTCCTCACGAAATCCGTCGCCATGTACGGCGAGCACACCCCGATGCGGGTCGTGATCCGCTGCCCCGTCGGCGGTGGGCGTGGCTACGGCCCGACGCACAGCCAGAGCGTGCAGAAGCACTTCATCGGCATCCCACACCTCGCGCTCTTCGAGCTGTCGCCGCTGCACGACGCGGCCGACGTGCTCGCCGCCGCGCTGCGCCGCGGCGAACCGTCCATGCTGTTCGAGGACAAGATCCTTTACACCCAGCCGAGGTACGTGGACAACCGCGTCGACGACCGCCTCGCCTTCGAGCTGCTGGGCGCGGACCGCAACTGGGCCCGCGTCTACGACCCGGCTGCCGCCGCCGCGCCGACGCTGGTCATCGCCCCCGGCGGGGTCGCCAACCGGGCGATCGCCGCCGCCCGGAAGGCGTGGGAGCAGGGGCGCAACGTCGAGGTGCTGGTCCCAGCCCGGCTCTACCCCTTCGATGTCGACGGCGTGCTCGGCCGGCTCGACGGTGCGGACGGCGTGATCATCGCCGAGGAGAGCACGGCTGGCGGCACCTGGGGGAGCGAGGTCGCCACCCGGCTCTACGCCGCCGCGTGGCCGCTGCTGCGTCGGCCGATCGAGCTTGTCAGCTCGGCCGCCAGCATCATCCCGTCGGCACCGCACCTGGAACGGGCGGTCCTGCTCAGCGCGGACACGATCCTGGAACGGATCATGCACCACTCCACTGGCGAGTCTGCCGCGTCGGGAGCGGCGAGTCGCGATCGGGCTGCGTCGCCCTGGGAAACGCCCGGCACGGTGGTGGCGCAGGTGGCGCCGGCTGTCGTGCTCGCTGACGAGGCGGCCGCGGAGCCGCCACGCGCTGGTGCAGCTCCGGCTCCCCGCAGCGGTTCGCCGCTGACCAGGCTGCGCCAGGCGCGGGCGGCGGAGCAGGGCGTCGCGGTGAGCGTACCCAAGCTCAACAACAACGACGACAGCTATGTGCTGCTGGAGTGGCTGGTCCCGGCCGGCGCCACTGTCGAGACCGGACAGTCGATCGCCGCGGTCGAAACCTCCAAGGCGGTCGAGGAGCTGGCAGCGACGCACGCGGGCGTGCTGCGCCAGGACCTCGCCGCCGGGGCCGACTGCGTCCCGGGCTCGACCATCGGCTACATCCTGTCCGCCGGTGCCGTCCCTGCTGCGACGCCCCCGGTCGCCGAGCCGTCCGTGGTGACGCAACCGGCGCTGCCGGGGCGGCCGCTGCCACCGCCGCAACGCCGCATCGCCGACGTGGTGGCGACCTCACACCGGGAGATCCCGGTTGCCTTCACCGCCGTGCGGGTCGACGTGACCGCCGCCCTCGCGTACGCGCGCCGGGCCGCCGACGAGACCGGCGCCGATGTCAGCCTGACCGAGATCGTCATCGCTGCCGTGGCCAGGTTGCACGAGCAGTTCCCGGCCCTCTACGCCCAGCTCACCGGGAACGGCCGGGTCATCGACGCGGCACAGCCGTCGGTCGGGCTCACCGTGGACGTCGGCACCGGGCTGTTCCTGCCGGTGATCCGCGACGCGGCGAAGCTGGACCTGGGCGACCTCGCCGACGCCGTGGTCGAGCTGCGGATGAAGGCGCTGCGCAACCGGCTACGCGAGGACGACATGGCCGGGATGAACTTCCTCGTCGCGCTCAACAACACCCCCGGCGTGATCTACGCCCAGCCGATCATCCCGCCCGGTGTCACCTGTGCCCTGTCGGTGCCCGACGTGCACCGCGAGGTCGTGCTGGACGTCGGAGGTGAGGTGCGCGAGCGGATGATGGCGGACCTCGGGCTGGCCTACGACCACCGGCTGGTCAACGGGGCGCAGGCCGGGGCGTACCTGGCCGCGCTGAGCGTCGCCCTGCAACGGTGACCGTGGAGCCCCACACGAGCATCATCACCGGATACGCGGCTGTCCGGCGACGGGCTCCCGCAGGTGCGCGCCATGCGCCGGCGATCTCGCCCGACGCGACGTGCAAGTCCCCGCCGTTCGAATCAGAGGTCGACCAAGTCAGGGAGGAGCCCGTCATACGTCGCACGTTGGAGAGGTGACGTTGGCGCTGCCGCCACGCCGGGTTGGTCGGGCGTTCCGGTGGCGTTCCTACGGTCCGGGTCATGACACCTCGCCCTGCCCACCTCCCACCCGGGAACCCGAGCCGCACGGTCGCCGCGCTCGCCGTCCTGACGCTGTCGACCGGCGTGCTCGCCGTGCTGCCACCGTCGCCGCCGGCCGCCGCCGAACCCGGCGCGGTGGTCGTCGCGGAGGACTTCTCCGCCGGCCGGCTGCCCACCGGCTGGCGGGCCGTCGACGGCACCTGGAAGGTGGAAAACGGCCGGCTGTACGGCACGTCCGCCGGTTCCAGCCAGAACAACAAGATCACCTTCGGGCGGCACCTGAACGACTTCCGGTTCGAGGCGACCGTCCGGTTCGAGTCCGTCGCGTCCGCCACCCGCTGGACGGCGCTGGGCCTCGACGTGCCCGCCGACGGCGCGAGCCCGTGGTGGATCGCCACGATGCGCAGCGGCACCACCGCGAGTAACGGGCTCGAGTTCGCCCAGCGCACCACCGCCGACACCTGGAATGTCACCAACACCGGCGCCGGCCCGTACGCCGCCGGCACCGGCCGGGAAGTGCGGGTCGCCGTGGAGGTGCACGGCAGCCAGGCGCGCTGGTTCGTCGACGGGCGGGAGGCGCTGAAGACCAGCAGCCTGCAACGCTCCGCCGACGGCGGGCAGGCACTCCTGGTCAACGGCGCCACCGTCTCCTTCGACGACGTGCGAGTCACCGAGCTGGCCCCCAACGGCTACCTCCGCCCGGACGGCAGCCCGCTCACCGTGATCGCCCACCGCGGCGCCTCGTCGGCCGCCCCGGAGAACACCCTGGTCGCCCAGGAGACCGCGCGGCGGGCCAACGCCGACTGGATCGAGAACGACGTGCAGCCGTCCCGCGACGGCGTGCCGTTCGTGCTGCACGACACCACGGTGGACCGGACCACCGACGGTGCCGGCCGGATCCGCGACCTCACCGCCGCCCAGCTCAAGGCGCTCGACGCCGGCTCCTGGTTCGCGCCGTCGTACGCGGGGGAGAGGCTGCCCACGCTCGCCGAGCAGCTCGCCGACCTGCGCGTCCGGGGCGGCAACCTGCTGCTGGAAATCAAGGGGGCGCACACCCGCGACGAGGTCGCCCGGATCGTCGAGGTGATCCGCGCGGAGCGGATGACCGGCCGGGTGTTCGTCCAGAGCTTCGAGACCGACGCGCTGCGCCACACCCGCGAGCTGGCCCCGGAGCTGCCCCTCGGACTGCTGCGCAGCAGCCTCGACGCCGACCCGGTGGCGGTCGCCCGTGAGCTGGGCCTGACCGCGTACAACCCGAGCGGGACGGCGCTGCTGACCCGACCGGGCGTGGTACGCGAGCTGCACGACGCGGGCGTGGCCGTCCTGGTATGGACCATCGACTCGGCGAACCAGTGGCAGGCTCTGGAGCAGGCCGACGTCGACGGGATCATCACCAACCGCCCGGCCGAGCTGGCCGGCTGGAACGCCGCGTACTCGCAGCGTCCGCCCGCCACGCCGACCGTCGCGATCGGCGCGCCGGCCGACGGCGCCACCCTGGACCGGGCGCAGGCGCCGACCGTCACCGTCACCACGACGCACGCCGAGACGGTCACGGTCACCCTCGACGGCGAGCGGGTCGAGCCCGGCGTGGCGCTGGACCTGACCACCCTGCCTGCCGGCCGGCACACGCTGCGCGCCGAGGCCGTCGGACCGGCCGGCCGGGCGACGGCGACCAGCACCTTCACCGTCGCGGCCACCCCGGCCGGGCTCGCGTACGTGATCCTGACCTCCGACGTCGAGCACGGCGCCCGCACCGCGCTGAGCACGCTGCTCGTCCAGGGCCGCTACGCCGAGCTGGCCCGCTACGCCGACCAGCAGGCCGGCCAGCGGCTCCCGGTGGAGCTGGCGCGTGTCGTCGCGGCCGACGCGCGGGCCCTCGCCGCAGACTGACCGTACGACGACGGCGGCGGGCGGGAATGTTCCCCGCTCGCCGCCGCGAGCGGGCGCTCGCCCACGCCGAACCCGCTGCGGTCGTGAAGGATCCCGCCCTCGGCGAGCGGCACCGCGAACTGGCCGGCGAACTCCTCGCCGCCCACGGCGAGCTCACCCAGGCGGCACCGTCGCCGCCCACGTGGACGAGCTGGCTGTAGCCGCCGAGGACGGGCAGCGATCTGAGGGCGTCTCGCTGCTGGATGACTTTTGTTCGTGAGGGGCTCGCGGACGCTGACCGCGGCGTTGGAGGCGGAGTTCGACGCCTACTTGGCGGAGCTGGCGCACGAGCGCGACGAGCGGGGCCGGGCGCTACTAATGGAGGATCTTCTGCTTCGCCATGGCGAACTCTTCGGCGGTGAGTGCACCGGAGCTCCGTAGCTCACTGAGCCCGCGCAGCGCGCCGGCCAACCCGTCTTCACCGGGTACGACGCCCATCGCCGGCGCCACGACCGGCATCGGCTGTGCCGGCTGCGACGCCTCCCGGCTCCCGGTCAGGTTGATCAGGTCGGCGAGCGTACCGGCGAACCTGTTCGCGTCCGTCGTCGGCTGGATGCCCGTCACCGCGTCGCTGGCGAACTGGAGGATGGTGGGCTTCCTGCCGCTGTATGCCTGCCAGGACTTCTCCGGCACGCCTTGGTACTGCTCCTTGAACGGGCGTGGGGCGCCGCTGCCGGTGTAGTCGCTCGCCCACAGGTCGTATGGGAACGGCTTGAGGGAATCGCCGTACAGCCAGCGCGGCGCATACGCGATGAAATACCCCTTGCCGCCGGCAAGACGTTTCAACTCATCCAGGAAGGCGATTATCTCGGTCCTGTTGGGCGCCCGGTCCATGTTTTCGAACTTCTCCGCGTCGCACTGCCACATGAAAGGCACCTGATCGTGCCACGGCGCATTCGCCTTCACATAGTCGAAGAAGATTTTCGCCTCGCGCTCGGGGTCGCCGGGGTACAGGACGTGATAGGCGCCAAGGACCGGGATTCGGGCTGTCCGGGCGCGGTCCATGGCCTCCTTGAAGTGGCTGTCTTTGAAGTCCACTCCCTCTGAGGCCTTGTGCGTGAAGAAGCTGATTCCGGCCGCGCGGGCCGCCTGTAGGTCCATCGGGCCGCGGCCCCAGTCGTGGTTGCTGGCGTCCCAGCCCCACACCTCGGTGCCGACGGCGGCCGCGGGGGCGACCGGCTGGGCCGGCGGGACCGCGGCGCCGGCGGCGACCACGGGGGCCGGCGGGCCGGAAACCCCGAGCTTGGCCAGGATGCGGTCAGCGCTCGCCTCCGACATCGCCACGTGTACGTGGTTCAGGTGCGCGGCCATGGTGGCCTGGTCGAAGTTGTGCCACACGCCGTTCTGAATGTAAAAGCCGTTGTCGTCCGTGAATGGCGTGGTGTGGATCAGTTCGGCCAGGTCGCCCTGGAACTTGTCGAAGAGCCACTTCGCGAAGTCTCGCATGTCGGCCTGGTCCTTCGAGTTCGGCTCCGGATCGTCGTACGCGCCGAAGTCGAGCGCCGCCGTCGGCGACCCGTCCCAGGACAGCCCGCTGTGGTGAGAACCGGGCTCATCGCGAAAACCGCTTGTCACGTACAACTCATTGGCTTTTGGGTACTTTTCCGCGACCGCCAGAATCTTCCGTCCGACCGGACCGATGGTCACATCCGGGTAAACCTTCATTCCCCGCTCCTTCGGGCGTACGTCAAGAAAACGCCGGTCGGACATCGCGTCGACCGGCTCTGCTTCCAGGCTAAACCCGACCGGAGACGCCACGGTGTCGAATCGAACCCTTTCGCGCCGACCTCGATCGGACGATCCGACGTGAGCCGCCGGCTGCGACGGCGAGGCTCTGCTGGTGTCGCCCGCCATGGCCGGCATCGGCGCCTACCGGGACGTGGAGGCGGTCAAGCGCCTCGTGTTGGCCATGCGACTCCACCGCGCCAGCCACCACAGCTTGGACCTGTGGTGGACGGGGGCGACGGTGCTGACCGGGTCGGCCTGAGCCTGGGGGCTGACGGCGGGGTGGGCGCGCTGATCACCAGGCGCAGGACGCGTAGTCCTTCAGGAAGCAGCCGTACAGGTCTTCGCCCTGTTCGCCGCGGACGATCGGGTCGTAGACCCGGGCCGCGCCGTCGACCAAGTCCAGCGGGGCGTGGAAGCCGGCGTCCGCCAGCCGCATCTTCGTCGGGTGGGGCCGCTCGTCGGTGATCCAGCCGGTGTCGACGCTGGTCATGAGGATGCCGTCGGCCAGCATCTCCTGGGCGCTGGTCCGGGTCAGCATGTTCAGCGCGGCCTTGGCCATGTTGGTGTGCGGGTGCCCCGGCCCCTTGTAGCCGCGGCTGAACTGGCCCTCCATCGCTGACACGTTCACCACGTACTTGCGGCGGGCGGTCGCTGCGGCCATCGCCGGTCGCAGCCGGCTGACCAGAACGAACGGCGCGGTCACGTTGCACAGCTGCACTTCGAGCAACTCGATCGGGTCCACCTCGTGCACCCGCTGCACCCAGCTGTTGACCGGGTCGAGGTCCGGCACCAGACCGCCGGCGTCGATGGCGGTGGCGGCCGCGATCCGTTCCGGCGAGGCGGAGCCGCTGGCCAGCGCCAGTGCGGTCAGCGCCTGTGGGGGGATCGCGGCCGACTGCGGTGGGGCGGTCAGGCTGCTCGCCGGGTCGCCCCGGCCGGCCGGTTTGGCGAACGTGATCATCTCCGGCAGCGGGCCGTCCGGCAGGGCCGCCGCCTCCGCGGCGACGAGTTGCGCGTACGCCCCGGGCGTGCGGCGGACGGTCTGGGCCGCGTTGTTGATCAGGATGTCGAGTGGTCCCTGGCTGCTGACCGAGTCAGCGAGGGCGATCACCTGGGCGGGGTCGCGCAGGTCGATCCCGACGATCCGCAGGCGGTGCAGCCAGTCCCCGCTGTCGGGCATCGCGGCGAATCGGCGGACCGCGTCGTGGGGAAACCGCGTGGTCACCGTGGTGTGCGCGCCGTCGCGCAGCAGCCGCAACGCGATGTACATGCCGATCTTCGCCCGGCCGCCGGTGAGCAGCGCGCGCCGGCCGGTCAGGTCGGTGCGGGCGTTGCGGCGCTCCCGGTTGAGTGCAGCACAGGGCGGGCAGAGTTGGTGGTAGAAGGCGTCCACCTCGCGGTAGCGCTGCTTGCAGACGTAGCAGCCGCGCGGATTGTGCAGGATGCCGGCCGTGGCACCTACGGTGGCGGAGGTGAGCGGGATGCCCTGGGTCTCGTCGTCGATCCGGCCCGGGGCACCGGTGGCGGTGGCCGCCGTCACCGCGCGGTCGGCCGCCACGATGGCATCCCGCCGTTCCTGGCGTCGCCGCTGCTTGATCACCTTGTAGAGCCTCGCGGTAGCCCGTTGCACCCGCACCACGTCGGGGTGGTCGGCAGGCAGGTCCTCCAGCGCCTCGAAGACGCTGAGGCAGGTCTCCAGCCGGTCGCGGTCAATGCCGTATTGACCGGTTTCCGTAATTTTGTCCGCCGTCATGCCGTCGCTGTCTCATCCCGTTCCCCGCGCCGGATCTACCCGGCCCACCCCAAGTCCGACCCGGAACTGTACGCACCGCCCGGCCTCCGACGCATCCCGCGTCTGCTCATCAGCCCAAAGACCGTCGAGGCCAACCTCGCCCCAGGTCTACCGAATCCAGCCATGCCGAGGTCGGGGCGACCATGGGCAGGCCAGCCGCGCCGCCACCACCGGAGTCGATTCCCGGATGACAGCCAAGGTCGACGGGCTCGACGTCGTCGCCCTCCAGTGCCGAGTCGCCCGCTGCCGCATAGATCGCCCCTTGAGTATCGGCCGATTCGGCACGTCACCGCGAACCGGTACCCGGGTCAGGAATTGAGGTCGGCCCACTGCGCCTGCGTCAACAAGCCCCCATGCTCAAGCCGGTGGGTGATCTCGGTCTTCGTCGCCGCGTCCAGCGTCTCGGGCAGGTCCTCGAAAGTGGCGGGCAGGACATCCAGCAGGGAAAAGACCTGCTGGCCGTCTCGCAGCGCCAACAACAGCATGCACCGCCAGTGCGGCGAAAACCGAGGCCGGTGCCCGGCCCGGTGCACCAGCACCGGCCGCAGATAGTGCACCGCTTCGGGATCGGCGAACTCCACCAGCCATCCGGCACCGTGATTGCGGTTCAGCCCGCAATCGATCGCCTCCGCGTCGAGCCGGATCAACTCCGACGTGCCGACCGCCTTGACCGTACGCGGAACACCTGAGCTCACCGGGCGAGTGTCCCATGCGAGACGAGCCAGCCCAACACTCCGACGCCGGCCGCCCGTTTCACCGCAGAGCTCGACCGATAGGCCTGTCAGGTGAAGGCGGTCCGGTACCGGATGGGGCTCCGGTTGCCGGCCCGCGCTGGCGGCCGCTTCGAAGCCGAGTTCGGCCGGTCAGCGCCCGACCCGACGCCCGATGGGACCAGAAGTCGCCACCCCGCACCGGCGTCTGCTCGTGGCGGAATAGTGCCCTGGCGCGACTCCGCCAGCGCCAGCTATTCACCTGGCTCTATTGGCGGCGGTAGAACGTTTCGCATGTCATTCCCCTTGCAGTTCTCTGAGCCTGGCCGGGCGCGACGCCGGTTGGTCGCCGCTGCTGCGGCGGCCGGACTGATCGCTGGCGGGATCGCCGCGATCCCGGCGCCCGTGACCGCGGCAAGCCCCGGCACGGCCCCCGCAGCCGCGACGAGGTCCACGCACACCGTTACCCTGATCACCGGCGACGTCGTCACGGTGACCACCTCCGCTGACGGGAAGGAAACGGTCGATGTCGACCGGCCCGACAGTGCCATCGGCGGCGTCCATCTCCAGGAGAGCGGCGATGACCTGTACGTCCTACCTGACGAAGCGCTGCCCCTGCTGACCAGCAACAAACTGGACCGCCGGCTGTTCAACGTCACCGATCTCATCGAGATGGGCTACGACGACGCGAAGACCGCGAACATGCCGGTGATCAGCACCTACGCGCCGGCCAAGACGCGTACGGCGAAGCTAATCGCGCCGCAGGGCGCGAAGCTGGTTCGCGACATGCGGCGCGTCGGTGCCGCAGCGCTGGCGGTGAACAAAAAGCAGACCCGCTCCTTCTGGACCGCCGTCGCACCGGCAGCCTCCGGGTCCAACCCTGCGCTCGGGGCTGGGATGGCGAAGCTCTGGCTGGACGGCCGGGTCACCGCCAACCTCAAGGAGAGCGTGCCGCAGATCGGCGCTCCCGAGGCGTGGGCCGCCGGGTACGACGGCCGCGGGGTCAAGGTCGCGGTGCTCGACACCGGAGTGGACGCCAGCCACCCCGACCTCATCAACCAGATCGACGACAAGGTCAGCTTCGTGCCGGACGAGGACACCTCCGACGTCAACGGCCACGGCACCCACGTCGCCTCGACGATCGTGGGCACCGGTGCGGCCTCCGGCGGCTCGTACCAGGGTGTCGCACCCGGCGCGGATCTCATCGTCGGCAAGGTGCTCAACAACGCCGGTTCCGGCCTGGACTCCTGGGTGCTCGCCGGCATGCAATGGGCGGCCGAGTCCGGGGCGGACATCGTCAGTATGAGCCTGAGTGACCCGACGCTCTCCGACGGCACCGACCCGATGGCGGTCGCGGTCGACACGCTGTCCGCGCAGTACGGCACACTCTTCGTCATCGCTGCCGGCAACAACGGGCCGCAGAGCATCGGCACGCCCAGCTCGGCGCCCAGCGCCCTGACGGTCGGCGCGGTCGACAAGCAAGACCGCCTGGCGCCCTTCTCCAGCACCGGTCCGCTGGTGCGCAGCGGCGCTCTCAAGCCGGACATCACCGCCCCCGGGGTCAGCATCACCGCCGCCCGCTCGCAGCAGATGACGACGGGCACCGGCCCCTACCGGACGATCAGCGGCACCTCGATGGCCACCCCGCACGTGTCGGGCGCCGCAGCGATCCTGGCCCAGCGCCGACCCGACTGGTCCGGCGCGCAGCTCAAGGAGGCGCTGATGAGCAGCGCGAAGGGCCTGGCCGCGGAGTACAACCCGTACCAGGTGGGCGCCGGCCGGGTTGACGTCGCCGCCGCCGTACGCACGGGCGTCCGGGCGACCGGGTCGGTCTTCTTCGGCAACTTCGACTGGCCGCACGAGCCCACCGACGCCCCGGTGACCAAGTCGGTGACGTTCACCAACGTGGGCAGCACCGGCGTGACCCTGAACCTCGCCATCGCCGGTTCGGGTCCCTTCTCGCTGGGTGCCTCCTCGGTGACGGTGCCCGCAGGCGGCAGCGTGGCCATCCCGGTCACCGGCGACCCGACCAAGCCCGGCACCGGCGAATTCACCGGCTACCTCGTCGGCACCGACGCCGCCACGGGCGCCGCGGTCACGCGTACCACGCTCGGCCTACTCAAGGAGGACGCGCGCTACGACCTGAAGGTCAAGCTGATCGGCCGGGACGGCAAGCCCGCCAGGTCCACGGTCGTAGTCAAGAAGGCTGGCGAGGTCTACCCCTGGGTGTACACCGTCACCGGTGAGTTGGTGCTGCGGATGCCGCCGGGCACCTACACCGTCTCGACCCAGTTCGACGTCCCGGGTGAGCGAGCCGACTCGCTCGGCCTCGCCCTGCTGACGGACCCGGAGACCGTGCTCGACGGGTCCGACGCCGAGGTGGTGCTGGACGCGAGCAAGGCGCGCCTGCTGGACACCACCACGCCGCAGCGCAGCCAGGACCGCCAGCGCAAGCTCGACTACACCGTCACGTACGCCAACGGCGACAGCTTCCGTTCCGGCTTTCTGGTGCCAATCAAGTACGACGACCTGTACGTCACGCCGACCGACCAGGTCACCCAGGGGTCGTTCACGATGGTCACCCGGTGGCGCAAGGGCGAGCCGATGCTGAGTCTGGACGCCCCTGGTCTGCCGCCAACGGACGTCACGGTCCAGCCGGGAAGCACGCTCACCGCAGGCAGGGAAACCATGCCCACGGTCTACGCGGGCACCGGTTCGGCAGCCGAGTACGCCACGCTCGACGTGAAGGGCAAGGCCGTGGTGGTGACCCGCAGCGACGCGGTCAGCGCCACGGATCGTGCCGCCGCCGCTGTGGCCGCCGGGGCGAAGCTGCTGCTGGTCGTCAACGACGACGTCGGCGTGCTCAACGAGTCTGTGGGCCCGTCGCCGATCCCGGTCGCCACCGTGCACCGCGACGCCGGGGCGCAACTGATCGGTCTGACCAAGAGCGGCACGCTGCAGCTGATCACCAACCAGGTGCCGTACGCGAGTTACGTCTACGACCTGATCCGCAACTACTCCGGCCAGGTGCCGGACCGGCCGCTCACGTACCACCCGAGCCAGCAGGATCTCGCCCGGATCGACGCGCGCTACCACAATGTCACGGAGGCGAAGCAGGGCGGCGGATACCGGTACGACCTGACCTTCACCCCGTCCCTCGGCTTCCCCGAGCGGGAGTGGCACCCTGGTACCCGGACCGAGTGGGTCACCCCGGACCAGGTCTGGGCCGAGTCGCACATTCAGGGCACCTGGACGGACGTGGCCAACCGCTACGCGTACGCCAAGGGCAGCACCACCCGGCTGGACTGGTTCGCCCCGGCGATCCGGCCGGCGTTCAACCGGGCATTCGCGGTGCAGAACAGCCGCTACCGCGACTTCATGACCATCAACGTGCAGACCTGGAGCCCGTCGGCTGACGTGCTGGAACACGGCGGATACCTGGATTGGGGATCGGTGCCGGTCAACATGAAGCTCTACCAAGGTGACCAGCTGCTGTACGAGAACAAGCGCTCGTCCGACCTGCAATGGAAGGCGGTGCCGGCTGGGGCTCTGCCGTACCGCCTGGTGCTGGACGCGTCCCGCCCGGCCGAACAGTGGCGCCTGTCGACGCGTACGCACACCGAGTGGGACTTCATCTCCAGCTCTAACGACTCGGACAGATTCGAGCCGTTCGCACTGCTGCAGATGGAGTACCGGCTCGACACCGACCTGCACGGCGACGTGAAGGCGGGCAGCACCGAGCAGATCCGCCTCAAGCCGACTCCCCAGGCGGGGGGCGGCCCCAGCACGGGCAACGTCACCTCGGTAACCCTGGAGGTGTCGTACGACGACGGCGCCACCTGGCAGCAGGTGACGCTCAGCAAGGATGCCGACAACTGGTGGAACGGCGCACTCAAGCTGGCGAAGCAACCAGGCGGCTTCGTGTCGCTGCGGGCCACCGGCACGACCGACGCCGGCTTCAGCATCAAGCAGGAAATCATCCGGGCGTACGGCCTGCGGTGAGACCGATCTACGGGCCCCGGGGCGACGACGTCCCGGGGCCCGTCCCGCCTTTCCCCCCGCCATCCCGGGCGGTAGAAGGACCGTCACCGTGGCGCGTACTCTCCCCACACCAAACGGTGGAGAGGAGGCGACCGCCGATGCTGGGTGCGTTGGGTCTGAGCCCCGAGGACGAGCTGGTCTACGGCATGCTCGTCGGACGCGCCCAGGCCAACCCGGCCGAGCTGAGCAACGTCCTGCAGCTGCCCGTGCCGGCCGTCGAGGCGGCGCTGGCGCACCTGATGGCGTGCGGTCTGGTGAAGACCACTCCCGACGGCGGTATCGCTGCGGCGCCACCCGCGGTCGCCCTCGGGTCGTTGATCAGCGAACGGCAGGCGGCCCTGCGCACCGCCGAACTGGCACTCGTCGAGCTCGCCGAGGAGCATCGCAAGGCGACCGCGGGCCGCACCATCAGCGAGCTGATCGAGGTGGTCACGGGCATCGAGGCGGTCCGGCACCGGTTCGCACAGGTGCAGCACGCCGCCCGAACCGAGGTCCGCAGCTTCGTCACCACACCTTCCGTTGCCGTACCGATGGGCGCCAATTCGGCGGAGTCGGAAATGGTGGCCCAAGGCGTGCGCTACCGGGTTGTGGTCGACCGGGCGGTGCTCGGCGAACCTGGCGCGGTTGCCCAGGCCATCGAGTCAGTGCGTATGGGCGTCGAGGTGCGGGTGGCCGAGTCTCTGCCGATCAAGCTCGTGCTGGCCGACGCCGAACTGGGCCTGGTGCCGTTGACCGTCTCGCCGGGGGACGAGCCCGGAGCGGTGCTGCTGCATCGTGCCGGGCTGCTCACGGCGATGGACGCGCTGTTTGAGTTGGTGTGGTGCCACGCCTATCCGCTCAGCGTCTCCACATCCGGTGATCTGACCACTGAGGATGCCCATGGCGAACGCGCCAACCTCCCCACAGCGCTGGACCGGAGAATCCTGGCTCTGCTGTTGGCCGGACTCACCGACCCGGAACGTGTCAAGGGATTGAGGCCAACGGGAGTTAAGCGGCTTGTCGTTGCGGTTCGGGCTTGTTGATCCAGACCTGCTCGGGCAGGTCGAGGA